>DATLSB010000091.1:0-24984 GCA_035534415.1 Candidatus Dormiibacterota bacterium
GCCTCCGCAAGCGCCTTGCGTTCCACAGGCCCCGGCGTTTATACTGAATGGGCTGTGAGACTGGTCGCACGAAACAGTGGGCGAGAGCCCACTTTTTTGTTGGGCGCATATTGGGTTTCGGCGGGTGCGGCGGGGCGAGGCAGCTCCGGGAAGACGATGGATTTAGCGAAGATACGCGAGGCTGCGGAACGCGTGGCGCGTTCCGAGGGCCTGGAAATATTCGACGTGGAGTGGAAGATCGGCAAGCAGCGGCTGTTGCGGGTTTATATCGACCGCGTGCCCCAACCGGCTGATCCGTCGAATACAGAACGCAACGCGGGCGTAAGCATTAAGGATTGCGAGCGCGTGAGCGAGCAGTTGAGTGTGATACTGGATGTTGAGGATTTGGTACCGGGCCCGGCCTACGTCCTGGAAGTGAGCTCGCCGGGTCTGGATCGCAAGCTGATCAAAGTCGCTGATTATGAGCGGTTCGCAGGGCGCCTGGCGCGCATCTGGGTGAACGAGCCCATCGAGAATCAGAAGTTTCTCGAGGGGCGGCTGGCTGGCTTCGTCGATGGCAACGTGAAGCTGGCGGTGAAAGACCGCGAACTTTCGGTGCCGTTCGCCGACATTCGCAAAGCAAATCTGGTAGTCGAGCTTTAGGTGCTAGGGAGACACGGACATGGCGAGTCTGCTGTACCAGACGATCGAGCAGATCAGCCGGGAAAAGCATATCGAACCGGAGATCATCGTCGCGGCGATCGAAGACGCGATGGTTGTGGCGGCGCGCAAATACTACCGCACGGAGGAAACCCTCCGCTCCAAGTTCAATGCCGATACCGGGCACGTGGACGTGTTTTCGGTGCAAACAGTTGTTGAAGAAGTCGCCGATCCCGCGCGCGAAATCTCGCTCATCGAGGCTCGCAAATTCGATCCGGCCATTGAAGTCGGCGGCGAGGTCACGCACACCAAGCCGACAGAAGTTCTCGGCCGCATCGCGGCGCAAACCGCCAAGCAGGTGATCCTGCAAAAAGTGCGCGAGGCCGAGCGCGACACGGTTTACAACGAGTACCATACGCGCGTCGGCGAACTGGTGAATTGCGTTGTGAAGCGCACCGAAGGCCCCGACCTGATCGTCGATTTGGGACGCACCGAAGCGCGGCTTCCCAAACGCGAGCAATCGCGGCTGGAAGCGTACAACATTGGCGATCGCTTGCGCGTCACGATACGCGCCGTCGAACGTGCCGCAAAAGGCCCGCAGGTGGTGGTTTCGCGCGCCGATCCCATCCTGGTGCAGCGCCTTTTTGAGATGGAAGTTCCGGAAATTTATGACGGTACGGTGCAGATTCGCGCCGTGGCTCGCGAAGCCGGCGAACGCACGAAAATCGCCGTCGAGAGCCGCGATAAGGACGTCGATCCTGTTGGCGCGTGCGTGGGCATGAAGGGCATGCGCGTGCAATCGATCATTCGCGAACTGCGCGGAGAGAAAATCGACATTATCCCGTACAACGAAGAGACGGTCGCTTTTGCGCAGAAAGCTTTGAGCCCCGCGAAAGTGACGCGCGTGCAGATTGTTGAACCCGAGGAAAAGCGCCTGGAAGTAATCGTCGAGGATACGCAGCTTTCGCTGGCCATCGGCAAGAAGGGACAAAACGTCCGCCTGGCGAGCAAGCTGATCGGCTGGAACATCGACATCAAGAGCGAGGAGGAAAAGCGGCGCGAAATCGAAGCGCAGATGGCGGCGCTAACAGCTCCGGGAACTTCCCTCAGCGAGCTTGCCGGAATGGGGCCGAAAACCATCGAAAAGCTCGAATCGGCCGGGGTTACCTCCATCGAAAAGCTCGCGGATATGACTCCCGAGCAGCTCGTTGAAATTCCCGGCATCGGTGAGAAAATGGTAGAGAAGATTCACCAGTCCGTGGCGGCTTATTTCGAGGCATTGGACGCACAGGCTACCGCGCCGCCCGACAACGCGACTGAAGAGCCACGAGCTACCGAGGAACAGTCACCCGCGGGAGCGAGCGGCGAAGCCGAGGCGGCTGCAACCGGAGAAACCGTAGAAGTGGCGGAGCCGGATAGCTCCGCTGCCGTGGAAACGGAAACCGAGGGCGAATCCGAAGCTGCGGTGTTACAGGAAGAAGCTCACAGCGAAGAGCCAGGCGAGCAGCAGCGCGCAGGCGAGTCGCACCAGGCCCACGCCGAGCAAGAGGCTTCGGCTGAGGAAGACCCGGAAAAGTAGCGCGGAACGCTGATTCGACGACGAAATTTAATGGTAAGAAGTTAGGAGCGAATGACAGATTCCAACCAAATTCGAATCAATGAATTAGCTCGGGAGCTCGAGATCAAGGCCAAAGTGCTGATCGAGTACCTGCCGCAGATTGGAGTTACCGAGAAAAAGACGCACTCCAGTTCGCTGGATCTGAACCACGCGGAACTGGTGCGCGGACATTTTCAGCAGCTGGCCGAGCAAGAGGCCGCTGCGGACGCGGCGAGATCGGCTCCCAAGAAGCCTGCGCGTCCCATGCCGACGCCGGTTGCCGCAGCACCCGCGCCAGCTGCGGCGCCCGCGCATCCGGCAGCGCCGCCGGCTCCAGCCAATTTGCCCAGGCCTGCGGCAGCGCCTGCGGCGACCGCGCCGAGCGGTCCGGGCGCACCGGCTGCTCCAGCTGGCGCAGTGCGCCCAGCGACAGCTCTGCCCGTGCCTCAACGCCCAGCCGCTGCTGCGCCTTCCATGCCCGCGCAACAAGCACCGGCCCAACATGCTCCGCAGCCAGCCGCCGCCAAGACGGCTGCGGCACCTCCGGCAACTGCGCCGAGGCCTGCAGGTGCGCCGCCCGCGCAGCGTCCGGCTACGCCCGGTGCTCCGGCGCATCCAGTTCACCCGACATCACAGCAGCCGATGCAGCAACGGTCGGCGGCAGCAGCCCCTGGCGCGCCCCCCGCGCAACAAGGACAGCCTTCCCAGAGGCCCGGAGTCCCGCCGCAGCGCCCCGCAGGTCCGCCGCGACCAGCGGGTGCTCCACCAACCGGCCAGAGGCCGCCATTTCGGCCTGGGCAGCCATTACAGAGTCGCCCCGGCGCGCCGCAAGGCATGCGCCCGGCGGCAGCTCCCGGTCAGCAGCGACCGGGCGGCCAGCCATATCCCAGCAGTCCCCAATCTCGATTTCCGCAGCGGCCAGGACAGGGTCGGCCGGGACAAGGTCCCGGTGGGCCGCGTCCGGGAGGCCCACGACCCGGTGGACCTCGCCCAGGAGGACCGGGCGGCGTAGCTGGAATTCCTAAAGCAGAACCGGGCAAACCACTCTACGCGCGTAAACCGCCCGCAAGTCGCGGGCGTCCGATGATCGAGAAGCGCTTCGCCGAAGGCGAGCGCCGCCTGCATCCTGTACGCACCCGTCCGGGAGCGGCTGGGGCGCGCGGGACGGCACAGGCTGAGCCGATCGCTCCGATTCAGCGCGAGCCGCGCGAAGTCACAGTCACCGAAGGCATCACCGTCCGCGAACTTGCGGAGAAGCTCGACATCCGCGCGAAAGAGCTGCTGAAGACCCTGCTGGACCGCGGCATGTTCGCCAGCATCAACCAGGCGCTGGATGTTGCCATGGCCACCAACCTCGCTGAATCCTTCAATGGGATCGTGAAAGTGGTCACGTTTGAAGAGCAGCTCGTCCAGGAAGAAAAAGTACGCGAGGAACGCACCGGCAATATGCTGCCGCGCGCTCCGGTAGTCACCGTGATGGGCCACGTCGACCACGGCAAAACCAGCCTGCTCGATGCCGTCCGCGAAACCGAAGTAGCGGCGGGTGAGGCTGGCGGAATCACCCAGCACATCGGCGCGTACGAAGCTCACGTGGGCGAACGGCGCATCGTGTTCGTCGATACGCCGGGTCACGAAGCGTTCACTCGGATGCGCGCGCGCGGCGCTAAGGTCACCGATATCGTGGTGCTCGTCGTCGCAGCCGATGACGGTGTGATGCCGCAGACCGAAGAAGCCATCGCGCATGCCAAAGCTGCCGGTGTGCCAATCGTCGTGGCAATCAACAAAATCGACAAGCCGGATGCGCAGCCCGAGCGCGTAAAGCGCCAGCTCGCCGATCGCGGCCTGATGCCTGAAGAATGGGGCGGCGAGACGGTGATGGTGGATGTGTCGGCGAAAACAAAAGCCAATCTGTCGAAGCTGCTGGAGATGATTTTGCTGGTGGCGGATCTGCGCGAACTCAAGGCCGATCCCGATGCGCCGGCTAGCGGCACCGTGATTGAATCGCGAGTCGACAAGGGCCGCGGTCCGGTTGCAACCGTGCTGGTGCAAAACGGCACGCTGCATGTTGGCGACGTGTTCATCGTCGGCGCGGTCTACGGCAAAGTGCGCGCGGTGTTTGACGATCGCGGACGTCCCATCAAGCAGGCGGGGCCATCCACTCCCGTGGAAGTGCTTGGATTGCAAGGAGTGCCGGAAGCCGGCGATCAATTCCAGGTAGCGGACGAAGCGAAGGCGCGCCATATCGTGGAATACCGCCAATCGAAGCAGCGCGAGGCGTCGCTGGCGAAGACCGCTATGGGGCGGCTCACTCTAGACCAACTGCACGAGCAGCTCCGCGCAGGCGAATTAAAGGAACTGCCGGTGGTGATCAAGGCGGACGTGCAAGGCTCGGTGGAAGTGCTCAACGAAATGCTGCCGAAGCTCTCCACCGATGACGTGAAGCTGAAAGTGATTCAGGCCAGCGTTGGCGCGGTGACGGAATCGGACGTGATTCTGGCGTCCGCCTCGAATGCCGTGATCGTGGCCTTCAACGTGCGCCCGGAGCGCAAAGCGTCCGATTTAGCGCAGCGCGAAGGCGTCGATATCCGCCTGCACACCATCATCTACGAACTCCTCGATGAGATGAGGAAAGCGATCGCCGGACTTTTGACTCCGGTCATCAAGGAAACGTTTGTGGGACGCGCGGAAGTACGCGATACATTCCGCGTCAAGGGCGTGGGCATGATCGCCGGCTGCTCGGTGCAAGATGGCATTATGAAACGCGACGCGGAAGTGCGCGTCCTGCGCGACAACGTGGTGATCTATACCGGGCGAGTGATTTCGCTGCGCCGCTTCAAGGAAGATGTGAACGAAGTGCGCTCGGGATTCGAGTGCGGCGTGGGAATCTCGAATTTCAACGACGTGAAAGCGGGCGACATCCTGGAATGCTTCAAGATGGAAAAGACGGCCGCCCCGGAAGTGCTGGCAGGAGAGAGCGCTCGCTGAGTGGAACACGCAGGTATGCGGCGCGCCGCGATTCGATGAAGCACGCGGAGCGCTGAGCCTCTTCGCCGGAAAAGAGCGGGGGCGGAAATGCCGATCGGCCTTCTCACCCTGGAAATTCACATCCCTGATGCGCGGTCGTTAAAAGACAAGCGGCAGGTGGTCCGCAGCTTGAAGGACCGGCTGCGCGCCCACTTCAACGTGGCCGTGGCTGAGCTTGCGCACCAGGATCTGTGGCAAAGATCGCGCGTGGGGGTCGTGAGTATCTCGGGCGACGAAAGGTACCTGCAAGAATCGTTGCAAGCGATCGCCGAGGAATCGGAACGCATGCTCGGGCGCGATCTGGTGTCGCAGGAGATCGAGTTTTTCGAGGACCAAGTATGAGCGCCAGTGGACATCGCGTGGAACGAGTGGCGGAAGAGATCCGCAACGAAGTGAGTCTGATGCTTGCGGGCGAGCTGAAAGATCCGCGGCTCGCTGTGCCGGTCAGCGTCACGGAAGTGCGCCTGCGTCCAGACATGCGCGCGGCGCGTGTTTACGTGCGGCTGGAAGGCACGCAGAAAGAGCGCAATGCGGCGCTGGCTGGCCTGAAAAAAGCGGCCGGCTTCGTGCGGCACGAATTGGTGGAACGCCTGCGGTTGCGGCGCGCGCCCGAAGTGATTTTTATGATCGACGAATCGGAAGAATACGGGCACCACATCGACGAGCTTCTCCAGAAAGCGCAGCACCCGGAAAAATCCTGAGCGCAGCGCGCATGCGTCCTTCGCCGGCTGATATGGCGTGAAGAGGGACGCAAATCGCGGTTGCTGCGCCAAAAAACTAATGCCTCGCACTCCACGGCCACCGCCCATTGACGGAATTTTGGTCGTCGACAAACCGCGCGGGAAAACCTCGCACGATGTGGTCGAAGCGGTGCGCCGCATCGCTGGATTCCGCCAAATCGGACATCTCGGCACACTCGATCCCCTGGCGACGGGAGTTTTGGTGCTGGCCCTCGGCCGCGCCACGCGCTTGGCGCGGTTTTATTCCGGCAGGCGAAAGCGGTACATGTGCGCGGCGCGCTTCGGCTTCGCCACGGATACGTACGACTCCGACGGCGAAGCGCTATCGGAGGATGCGGCGCCCGCCCTCGATGCCGCGCAACTACAGGAACTTGCCTCGCGATTCGTCGGCAAAATCCAGCAAACGCCTCCGGCGTTCTCCGCCAAGAAAATCCACGGCCGTCCGGCCCACGAGTTGGCGCGCAAACATAAGCCGGTTGAACTCACACCGGTCGAGGTGGACGTTTACGAATTTCGCCTGACCGGCGTGGAAGGCTCGGTGGCGCGATTCGTGGTCGAGTGCGGTGCGGGAACCTACATTCGCGCGCTGGCCCATGATCTGGGCAAGCTGCACGGCGCGGGAGCCCACCTGGCGGAGATCGCGCGCACCGCCGCAGGCGAATTCACCATCGATCAGGCCGCCACACTCGAGGAGCTGGCGGATGACGCCAAAGCGGGTAACTTCACTTCGCGCGTGATTCCCCTTGAACGTCTGCTGCCGGAGCTGCCGAGCGCGGTGGTATTGCCGATCGTCGAGAAGCGCATCCGGCACGGCGCGAAATTCAATTTGCCATTAGCGCAAATTCAGCCGGGCAAAAGCACCGCCGTGCAAGGCGCGCCTGCGCAGCTCGATTCTGGCGATTGGAAGCCGGCGCGGCTGCGCGTTTTGAACCAGCAAGGGCAATTGATCGCCATTGCCGAGCCGGTCGTGCCGCGCACGTATCAGCCGCTACTGGTGCTCGAACCGGCGCCCCACGCTTAGCCCAACTTCCCTAAAAATTAAGCTACAAAATAGCGACGCCGATCTAGCGGTCTGGCGGATTTTGCCTCGGAGGAATCGCCCCGCCGGGAGGAACGTCCGTCGGCTGCTGCGATCCAGGAATATTGAATGGCTGGCGGCGCTGCGGCAACTCAGGCCGCGGCGGAGCGCCACCAGCGGGCGCGAAGCCGCCGCGCGTGAATCCGCCGATTTGCCCTTCGGGCGGCCCTTGCCCGGCGTAGATCACGTGATCCTTGTGCGGCGCGAAGCGCACCATCCGCGGAGTGACCAGAATCAGCAGCTCTTGCCCCTGTTGCTGCGCGTTCTGATTGCTCGAAAGCCACTGAACCCCAGGCAGCTGACCAACTCCCGGCAGACCGTTGAGCGCGTTCGTGGATTGCGTCTGCAGGAATCCCGCCAGAATGGCGGTTTGATCTTCTGTCACGCGCACGGTTTGGTCCACCGACTCGTTGTTGATCACCGGAATCGTATTGTAACTTTGAGAGGCGAGGCTGCTGTTTTCGAAATTCAGCTGCAGCGTCACTTCGCCGTCGGGATGAATGCGCGGAATCGCTTTGATTTTCAGCCCGATATCGAGATATTCCACGCCGGGGAAAACGCTGAGCGGATTTGCACCAGTGAGCCCGCTGAAACTCGATGAATTCAAGATCACTGTAGCGTCATTAGAATCGTGATTCGTGGTGGCCACGTCGGAAGTTCCGTCGCCATTGAAGTCGGCGGTGGCGATCGACACCGGCGCCTGATCCACGGGCAGCTCAAAGTAAGGGCCGAACAAGCCGTTGCCTAGACCGAGCAAGATGGAGACAGCGTTGTCCGTCTGATCGGTTACGGCGAGATCGTTCATTCCATCCACGTTGAAATCGCCCACGGCTATCGCGGTGGGTCCATTGCCGACGGGAAAATCTCGCTCGCTGGTTCCGGGCGCGAAGGTGCCGTTGCCTGCGCTGGAATCGTTGATATTCGGCTGGCCGAGAAGAATGGTGATCGTGTTGCCCGTGTTGGTGTTGGACGGCGCGCCATTGTTGGCTATGGCCAGGTCGCTGATTCCATCGGCGTTGAAATCGCCGGTGGCGATAAAGACGGGAGAGTTCCCCGTGGCGTAATCAGTCCGCTTTTGAAATGTGCCGTCGCCGTTGCCCAGAAACACCGAAACGGTGTCGTTGCCTTCATCGGCGACGGCGAGATCGATGTGGCCACTGTTGGTGAATGTGCCCGTCGCAAGCCCTGCAGGCTTGTAACCGGCCGGAAGCTGAATCAGAGGGGCAGAGGCGCCGAGCGTGCCGTCCGTATTGACCTGGAAAATTGAAATGGAATTGTCATTTTGATTGGAGACGGCCACGTTCACGCCGGTCGCGGCTTCATTAAAATTGCCAACCGCCACGGACACCGGCACTTTTCCAGTGGACGCGCTGCCCGCCAGCGTAAACCCGCCCGTGCCATCTCCCAGAAAAATCGAGATGTTTCCGGCTGTACCGCTGGCATTGGTGCTGGTCACCACCAAATCCTGATTCCCGTCTGCATTGAAATCATACGCGGCGAGCGCAGTGGGCTCGAATCCCGCGGGCAATTGCACGGCGGTGATTGCCGCCTGGAAAGTGCCGTCGCCATTTCCCTGCAAAATCGAGATTGTGCCGTCGGCTTCATTGGCTACAACGAGATCGTCGGTCGTGCTGGGTGGGGTGTTGGCCGTGTGAAAATTGGCGGCCACGATCGCCGAAGGCAACTTCCCTACCGCGTAATTGGTAGTCGGAAAGTTAGCCGAACTTACGCCGGGGATACCGGCCCCGGTTCCAGCCTCGCTGGACGAAAATTGAGCGAGCGACACCGGTATGCGGTCTCCGACAAAGAACGTGGCGGGCTGGCCATCCTGGGCGCGCAGCAAAACGCGCTGCCCTCGCTTGACTAAGGACAGCATTTCCGAAAAATTCGCGGTCGCGCCAGGCATGGTGGCAAGAAATGTGGTGTCGCCTCCGCCGAACGCAATCAAAGGAGGAATCAGCGTCCCGAGCCCCACCTGACCCGCGCCCAGCAGTGCCGCAATCTGCGTTGGCGACAACCCCGAAAGCGACGAAGGCAGCCCGAAAATTTGATTGATGACGTTGACCAGCGATGTTCCGCCCGCCTCGACCTGCTGAATCTGCTGCGGATTGAGCGAGAATGCACGAGATGTCTGCGGCGGAACAACTCCAAGCTGGCGCGCGAAATTGCGGTCCACCTCCAAAACTTCGAATTCCAGGACCATTTCGCCGGGCGGTTCTTCCAACTGGCGCACCAAATCGGACGCGACGGCAATCGCCCGAGGATCGGCGCGCAGCGTGATGGTGCGGCTGGCGACGTCTAGACTGGAGCGCGTGATGCCGGTAATCTCCCGCACCGTGCGGAAGATTTCCGTCATGTCGTCGGGAGTGTCGGACGACGGAAGCTGCACGGTGCGCACGAGCGATGGCTCGTAATCGCGGCGATTGGCTGGAGTGTTGTCAGCGACGAAAAACAAGTGCGCTGAGAGCGGACGCCAAAATGTGCCGGTCGCGTCGCCCAGAAGACGCGCTGCCGTGGGAAAATCGACGCTGCCGACCTGAAATTGAACCTGGCGCGGGGAGAGTTGCACGTCGAAAGCAACATCGACGCCAAAACTGCGAGCAATCTGCTCCCACGCGCCGCGCGTGTCTCCGCGATAATTAAAACTGCGAGCGCCGGCCTGATAATCAAGACGCTGCTCGCCCGCCAGCGTCGGCACGGGTTTCTCGCGCACTTGGCCCGGCTTCGCTGCCGTGAGCTCCGCGATGCGCGCGCGCATTATTCCGTTCAGGGGATCGAGGTAGCTCGCCTCGCGCAGCTCCTTCAACGCTTGGTCGATGCGGCCGGTGATAGCATCTCGTTCCGCGGTGTTCACTTTGATCTGCACCAACCGGCTCTTGGCCACTTGGCGCATCAGAAAATACTCGCGATCGTTGGGCGCCAGGCTAACGGCTTGGGCGTAATCGTCGTATGCCGTCTGCCAGTCCTGCACCTGTTCGGCATGAAGCGCGCGGCGATACGCTAGTTTGGCTTTTTTCGGGTTGGGCTTTGCAGCAGGCGCGAGACTTACTTCCGCGGTCGAGTATTCGGAAGGCTGGCTCGGTTGCTGTTCTCCGGCCGCGGATGTTTGCGCGCGCGCAGGAATGCTGACCGGGGCAAAGGTAATGACCCACGCAAGGAGCACTGATCCGAAGCGCACAAGGGAGCGCTGCTTTCGCGGAAATCGCGAAATAAACATAGAGTTCGTGAGATGCGTATTGTACAAGGTTTGCCGTCAGCCAAAAGCAGGCGGCAACCGAAATACTGCCTAGCTCATTTCAACTCGGCGCTTCGTCGGACTCCTGCGTAAATTACTGTCGGACAAGCAAAAGCAATTGTGCATGCGTACGTAATTGGGATAGAATCGTCACCGTAGTTGTAAAACGCTTACAACTAGATCAACTACTCCATGATCTCTGCGCTTCTGGTTGCTCTTCGAGAGGGCGTCGAAGCCGCGCTCGTTGTCGGCATCGTGCTGGTCTATCTGGACCGCAGCGGCCGCAGTTCGCTCAAACGGTACGCGTGGGCTGGAGTGATCCTCGCAACCCTTGCCAGCATAGCCGCTGCGGTAGCCCTCCAACAATTACGGATTAGCGAAGACGGGTTCGAAGGCGTGCTGATGCTGGTGGCCTCCGCTCTCGTCGTCACCGTCATCATCTGGATGAACAGTGTGGCGCACAGCTTGCGCAAAGAAATCGAAAACCGCGTGGCGAGCTACGCCGAAAAAACCACGCGCGCCGCGGGCTGGGGCATCGGTGCGTTCGTCTTTTTCATGGTGGTGCGCGAGGGCGCGGAGCTGGTGCTGATTCTGCGCGCCGTGGAGCTTTCCACCAAAGGCCTGCAAGTTTGGATCGGCACGATTCTGGGAATCGCGCTGGCCGTGGCCGTGGGCTATTTTTTCTTCCAAGGCACGCTGCGCATTCCCCTGCACCGATTTTTCCGCGCCACCAGCATCATCCTGATGGTCGTTGCGTTTCAGCTGGCGCTGACCGGGTTGCACGAACTGAGCGAGGCGATGTGGATCTGGTCGAGCAAGATGGAAATGGCCACCATCGGGCCGATCGTGCGCAATGAAGTGTTTTTCTTTGCGGTGATCCTGGGAGTAGCCGCGCTGGTAGTGCTGCGCGAGTGGTTTGGCGCGCGGCGTCCGCCTGAGGATCCGAGTTTGAATGCAGCTGAACGCCGCAAGCTCGAATGGGAATTCAAGAAGCAGCGCCGCTGGAGTTTCGCGGCCGCGAGTTTGTGCGCCATTGTGGTGATTTCGCTGGCGGCGGAATTCGCGTACGCGCGAGTGACCAACGCTCAAACGCCCGCAACGATTCTCCGCGGTCAGAATGGCGAGGTCAGCATTCCGCTTTCGCAACTGCGCGACACCAACATGCACTTTTATACCGCTGACGTGGACAACGCGGCGGTGCGCTTTTTCGTGATTCACGAAAACGGCGGCGACTACGTCGTAGCGCTCGACGCTTGCCAGATTTGCGGCTGGGCCGGCTACCGGCAAGAAGGACAAAACGTGGTGTGCCGGAATTGCGGCGCGACGATCTACATTCCGTCCATCGGTGAAAAGGGCGGCTGCAACCCGATCCCAGTCAAATCGAGCGTAGACGGCGAAAGCGTGGTCATCGATCTTTCCGCGCTCGAATCGGCCGCGGCAAAAGTTCACTCCTAAAAAATGTTTCTCCGTCTAGTGAAAGAATCGTTCGTGCGCAATCCGCGCCGCAAGGCGCTGACGGCGGCGGCGCTCGTGGTGGGCATGGCCGTGGCAACGGCGACGCTGAGCGTGGCGCTGGAAGTGGGCGATCGCATGGCGCGCGAGTTTCGCAGCCTGGGCGCGAACCTTTTGGTAACGCCGAAGGCGGACACTCTGCCGCTGCAGATTGGCGGCGTCGATTACAGGCCGGTGAATGAAGGCGCGTACCTGAACGTCTCCGATCTGGGCAAATTGAAGATGATTTTCTGGCGCCACAATATTTTGGGCTTTGCGCCATTCCTCGATGTGCCCGCCACGATCACCGGCAAAAACGAAATTCACACCACGCTGATTGGCACTTGGTACGAACACGAAGTGCCGGTGCCTGACGGCACCACTTTCAAGACCGGCGTGCGCTCCACGCATCCCTGGTGGAAAATTCAGGGGCGCTGGTTTGACGATAACGCGAAAGAGTGCGTCGTGGGCGCGACGCTGGCGGCGAATTATCCCGGCGGCATCGCTCCCGGCCAGACCATCGAAATCGCCAACCGCGCTGCGGATTCAACCGTTGCTGCGCAGCCCATTTCGCTAACGGTTACTGGCATCGTCTCGACCGGCGGCGCGGAGGATAACGCGGTACTCGCGCCGCTCTCGATTGCGCAGAATTTTTCAGGGCATAGCGGCCAGTTCCGCGAACTTTTCGTTAGCGCGCTCACGAAACCGGCCGACGCGTTGGCAGAGCGCGATCCGAAAACTCTGACGCCGACTGAGTACGACCGATGGTTCTGCTCGCCATATATTTCTTCCATCAGCTTCCAAATGGAGCAGGCGCTGCCGGGGACGGAAGTGCGCACCATCCGGCGCGTCGCCGATACCGAGGGCCGCGTGCTTTCGCGTATCAGCACACTGCTGTGGCTTGTGACCATCGCCGCGCTGATCGCTGCTGCGCTGGCCGTCGCTGCCACTTCGGCTGCCACGGTGTTGGAGCGGCGCGTGGAAATTGGAATCATGAAAGCGATTGGCGCGTCGAATTCGCTGGTGTCGGGAATTTTTCTCACCGAGCAGCTGATGCTGGCAATCGTTGGCGGCTTGATCGGATTCGTCTGTGGCGCGGCGCTAGCGCGCGTGCTGGGCGAGAGTGTTTTTGGCTCGCCTGCACCGTTGAAGCTGGTGCTGCTGCCGATCGTGCTGGGAATCGCCGCGGGCGTCGCAATAATCGGCAGTTTGATTCCGCTACGGCGCGCCGCGCGTCTTGATCCTGCGCCGATTTTGAAAGGCGAATGATGTTTGGACGCCTGCTGTACAAACTTCTGCGCGGCAATCGCGGACGGTTGACGGTCGCGCTGATCGCCGTGATCAGCGGCGCGGCGGTGATTTCCGCGCTGCTGAATATCGAGTTCGATATCGGGCGCAAGCTGTCGCAGGAATTCCGCACACTCGGGCCCAATCTGGTGATCGCGCCGCGTGGCGGGATTCAGACGGAGGACGCGGGCTCGGCATCGGCCGTGCTGATGGATCAGGCAAGCGTTTCCGCCGCGGTCGCGCAAACTGGTTCGTCCGATGTGCTCGGCGCTGCGCCGTATCTTTATATCGTCGCGCGAGTGGGCGACACGCCGGTGATGATCGCCGGAACGCAGCTCGACGAAGCGCGCGCCCTGAATCCGTCGTGGAAGCTGCAAGGAAATGCGACTGCGAGCGGATGCATCGTGGGCCGCAACGTGGCGCAGCGGCTGAATCTCACGCCGGGAGCGCAAATCGAAATTCAGTACGTCGACCGGCAGGCGAAGATGACGGTGGCCGCCGTGCTCGATTCTGGCGCTGCCGAAGACGGCCAAATTCTTGCGCCGCTTTCGGCGGTGCAGCAGTTGGCCGGCTTGCCGGGACGCATCGAAATCGAGCAATTGCGCGCCAAGGGTGATGATGCGGCGATTGCGGCGTACGCGAAAAAACTTTCGGCTGCCCTGCCCTCTTACGACGTTCGCCCGATCGCGCAGGCCACGGAAGTGGAAGGCAATCTGCTGCGTCGGACGCGGCTGCTGGTCGGCTCGATGGTTGTTTTGATTCTGGCGCTGACGGCGCTTTGCGTGCTGGCGACGATGGCGGCGTTGGCAATGGAGCGACGCGAAGATGTTGGGCTGATGAAGGCGCTGGGCGGATCGATTGGGCGCATCGTCGCGATTTTCGTGGCAGAAGTTGGCGTGCTCGGCGCGGCTGGCGGGCTGATAGGCTGCGTGATCGGTGTGGGACTGGCACAATGGATCGGCGAAAGCGTGTTTGGCGCGTCGATCACGCCTCGCTGGGAAATTTTCCCCATCACCGTGGCGCTGATGACGCTGGTAGCCATGACCGGCGCGCTGCCGCTGCGTTTGCTCGGGCGCGTGAAGCCGGCCCTGATTTTGCGAGGAGAATAAGTGGCGCAAGTCGTCCAAATTGCAGATTTGCGTAAAGAGTACGGCGCCGTCCGCGCGCTCGATGGCGTCACGCTCAGCGTGGAAGCGGGCGAATGGATCGCCATCATGGGCCCGTCCGGCTCGGGCAAGACGACGCTGATCAATATTCTTGGAGGACTCGACACGCCTACTTCCGGCCACGCGCTTGTGGATGGAGTGGACGTGGCGCGGCTGGACGAAAAAGGCCTGACGCGATTCCGCGCCGAAAAAATCGGCTTCGTGTTTCAACAATTTCATCTGGTGCCGTACTTGACGGCCATCGAAAACGTAATGCTGGCGCAATATTTTCACAGCACCACGGATGAAAAAGAGGCGCGCGAGGCGCTTCAGCGCGTTGGGCTGGGCGACCGCTTGCAGCATCTGCCGGCGCAGCTTTCCGGAGGCGAGCAGCAGCGCGTGGCGGTGGCGCGCGCGCTGATCAATCATCCGAAATTGATTTTGGCGGACGAGCCCACCGGCAACCTCGACGAGGCGAATCAGGAGATCATCATCCAACTGATGCGCGATCTTCACGCCGAGGGGCACACCATTCTGATGGTCACGCATTCCGCGTCCATGGGCCAGCTTGCCGACCGCCGCATCGAGCTGGCGCACGGGCGGCTGGTGCAGATCACCGAACTTTCCGCCGAGGACGAAGCGCAGTTCGATCACCTGCTCGAACGGATCTGGCTGGTGGGTGAAGAGGGCGACACGCCCGAACTCGACCGCGTGCGGCAATTCGACGTACGCGATCCCGCGGCGGTGATCGCGCGGCTGAAAGACATGGGCCTGCTGGAATTGCAAAGCAGCAAAGTGGCGCTCACTCCGCACGGAGAAAATCGCGCGCGCGATATCGTCCGGCGGCGGCGTCTGGCAGAGCGCCTGCTTACCGACACATTTTCGGTGGCCGAAGCGGAAGCCGATTCGCACGCCTGCAAGTTCGAGCACATCATCAGCCCCGAACTCGATCAGCGCATCTGCACCTTCCTCGGGCACCCGAAAACCTGCCCGCACGGCAATCCCATTCCTCCCGGCCGCTGCTGCCCCGCCCGCTAAATTTCCGCCGCGCTTCCGATGACTATCATCCCGACAGAGGCCCATCCTTGGCCGACGAGGGATCCGCTTTTGCCGCGTTGGGCGCCGCCGTCGTTCGCGCCCGTTGCTTCCCGGAGCGGCGAAAAATTGGTCGTGGAAGAAATGTGACGCGACGTTCCGCCCTTGCATGTGCGCGGTCGTTTGTTTTCTATGGCTTACGTGTGTTTCAGGTCGATTGAGCGTTCCGCCCTTTAACGCGTGATTCGTGACTTGCGACTGGTGATTCGTGAGCGGCAGGTAAGAGGCGAGAGTGTATCGATTTGGCCGAGGGCGCGAGCTGGGTTTGCAATGACTTACGAGGCGTTTTACCCGAACGTGTATCGATCTGGCTACGCAAAGCGTAAAAGCGCTTTGGGGAAGCCACGAAGTGAGCGAGTCCGCGTGGTTGCCTGACAACTTCGCGCGGGTGAGGCAGCGCGAGCGGAAGCGCGCCATCGCGCGCGAGCTTGTCGCGGGACTGAAGTCCCGCGCTTCCGCTTTGGCTCGCGAGTCGAGCCGGCTGCCCGTTGGCCTCTTTGTTTCGGCGAGTTTTTGGTCCACACACATGCAGATCGACGGTAGCAGAGATGGTGGGACAGGTTTCTACTGGCCGGAAGTACAGGGGACTAGAACTGGACTAGCAGGCTAGAACCGCCTCCGCAGCTGAGCTTCACGGCGTTAACCCGGGCCGCTCGAGTTTCTGTCAACTCGAAGCAGTTTGTGGGACGGTTTTCGGATCGTCGATCCACTTCTCAATGATGTGCAGAACACAAGGTTGGAAACGGTGAGGGAAAACCAGCACAAAGAAAAGCGCAAATTCGGGGCGGGAACTTAATGGGGCCGGCACCGCAGTCCCAACGGGCCGCTCTGCCTCTTCTAATAATTTAGTCCAGCTTTGCGGCCGACCCGGTTGGCCAAACTGGAGGGCTCCTTTGCGGGCTTTCCATACAAACCACTCCCATTTTTCCGCGATTATATACCTCACGCAAGAATAGGGGTATTATGGACTCGAAGTGCATATCGTCACATTCCTGTCGGCGGTGTTCGGTTCGTGGGTGGCGGTCGTGGGAACAATCCTTACGATCATCTCATTTGTTGAGAAGATTCCGTCTGTCAGCAAGTGGCTTAAGGAGAAGCCGTTGCTGGAGAGGTGGAAGCCACTTGTGTGGGTAATAGGGGCTTGCTGTATTTTCGGAGGATTTTATTCGGCGTGGTCTCAACAGTACGACAAGGCGACGCAGGGGCAGAACCAGATAAATACTTTGCGCCATCAGCTAACCGCGCTTACGGTTCCAGACCTGCATGGGACTATCGACTTCGCAGCTTTCGGCTCGGATGTGAAGCACAGGCGGCTTTGCGCGATGACCGTGCAGCTAACCATCACGAATACCGGCGCACCCAGCATCGCGGATTCGTTTCGTATGTTTGTGACTTTAAAGAATGGCCGAGAAATCGAAGTTGAGCCAATCCTCGCACCCAAGACTTTCGCCGAACTGTATGAGGGAGAGGCCGGAAAGTCCCCCAGCATGATTCTCACTACAAAGGACTATCTGCCCAGCAAGGCGATTTCTAATCCAATACCAACTGGAGGGGCCGTTAGCGGTTTCATTCAAGGCTATGTTGTAGGTGCAACTCAGAATGAAGTAAGCGCGGCCGGCACAGTCATACGAGTCGCCTTTCAGGACGTCCTATCACACCATCTCGTGATTGAAAAACTCTTGACACATAAGCGCGATCGTTTTCCTGCGTCAGGCGGCTGATTCCGATTGTGGCGATGTTAATTTCTTGTATTCGATTTGGGAAGAATGGATAAGTCTCAGGATGGTATCGCGGAAAAGAAATGGATTCCTGCGATTATTAAAACGCCATTCAAATTCATCGAGATAGGCATCCATGTGCTTTCGGCTGATTTGATGATACGAACCGACCACAGACCGCTTAAACAGCGACCACGCATTTTCTATGCTGTTTGTGTGGACTCCGCCGCGCGCCCATTCCTCGATGCTTTGATTCACGCTGTCATGTTGGTGCGTCTTCTTGAGCGAAGTGTATCCCGCGCATTCGTCCGTGAATACCTTCGCATCCATGCTCACGCGATCTTTTACGACGCCCACAAGGATTTGTTTACTGCGAGTCGGAATGGTATGCGATTCAAAGTTACCGCCGCGCTGGAGCAATCCAACTACTGCCTGTTTATCCCACGGCGCTCGCTTCCGGCGCTTGTCATACCGGCCGCCCACAAAGATTTCATCCACTTCCACAACGCCCGTCAGTTGCGGTTTGTCCTTCGCTTCTTCAATCGCCTTGCGGATGCGATGACAAAGGTACCACGCAGTCTTGTAGCTTACAGCCAGCGTGCGCTTCATCTGATTGGCCGACATCGCCTTTTTAGATTCCATCATCAGATAGACGGCCAGAAACCATTTCCAGAGCGGAAGGTGGGAATCATGTAAGATCGTTCCAGATGTGGCGCTAAACTGGTAATTGCATGAGCCGCATACGAATTGCTCGCGCTCAGAGATGCGGTAAACCTTCGTGGCCTTGCATCGCGGGCACTCAGGGCCATTCGGCCATCGCAGAGCCTCGATATAGGCGCGGCACTTCTTTTCGTCCGAAAATTCTTGAACTAACTCGACTAGGTTCATATCGTCCATAGGTCACCTTATGCCAAAGAAACCAAAGAAGCACCCACGCGAAATGACATCCGAAGAGGCCATCCAGCACCTATTCAAGCACAAGGGCCGCAAGATCATTCGGAAGCACATTGATGAATTAGAGCGGAAGTCGATCACAAAGAAAGATTAGCAAGAAGGCGCGGTTGCGTCAAGTATACAATCGCGCATTTTTCCTCTGGACAAAAGGAAGCATAGAAAACCTTGCCTTCCAATGGTAGAACGTCGCATCACTGATCCCCACCCGGCGGCACAGGTCCTTCACCGGAACTCCGGCCTCGACCTCTTTCAACACCCCGACAATCTGTTCTTCACTAAAACGGCTTCTCTTCATGACGCTTCTCGTCTCGTGGTCTTATACCCGGAGAAGCTAAGTTCTGGCTGGACTAATTTTCGGGGAGCAGGTCAGCCGTTCGCAAAAAGAGCGCCCCAGGCGACAAAGGCAACGGGCGTTCGAAACGCAAACTGCCAGCACCCCAGTCTTATATCGGAGCGTTATAGTTATATTGGTCGGGAGTTTTGCTGGGAGCCAAACGCCGTGGCGCGATTTGATCCACGTTTACTGCTGATACTGTTGCTGGCGCTGCCTGCGCTGGTTTTCGCGCTGGCGCGCGAGGCTGCTCCGTCGCCTGATTCCGCGGCGAGGCAAGTTTCCGCGCAATCGAGCGCGAACTTGGGAGCGCAGCCAGATCGCGACGGCGCTTCCACTGACACCGCTCAGGGCGCGAGCCGGAATTCGGGGGCGCAGGCCGATCAGGGCAGCTATTTGTCTACGCCAGCGAGCTGTCCGGCGAAAAGTTTGCTGGTCAATTACGAAGTGGAGCGGTTCGGGCACACGTGGCAGGTGCCCATCTGGCAGTATGGCGACGGCGAGGCGTTCTCCTTCGCCTCGGGGATGACCATCGACGCGGACGGCGCGCCCAACGCTTACAACGCGGAAAACACCGGACTTGATGACCTGGCGAACGCGGGATCTCCTGGCCACTGGGAAGGCATTTTGCAGAATGAGGATGGCAGCCCGCTGGTTCAAGGCCCCGGCGATCCCTACCCCGGCTACTACATTTCGTGCACCGCGCTGGCGGATTGGACGAAGGCTCCGCACGACCCGGCACGATTTGTGAATGCGGCGAAGATTCCCTACATCGTGCTGCCCGGAGACCTGGCTCGCCAAACCGGAGCGCGGCCCGGCGACATGGCGGTGGTGGTGAACATCTGGAACGGGGAATATTCGTACGCGATTTTTGGCGATGTGGGCACGCTCGGAGAAGGGTCGATCGCGCTGGCCAATAATTTGGGAATTTCTTCTGACGCGCGGCATGGCGGCACTTGGTGGGGCGTGATGTATCTGGTGTTCCCCGGCTCCGGCGATCATCGCCCGAAGCCGATTGACGCAATCGACCGGCAGGGTCAGCAATTGCTGAGCGATTGGGGCGGAGTGGCGAAGCTGAACGCGTGCGCGAAGGACGCGCCGCGCCCGCCACGTTCTCCGTTTGGTCGCAACTTTCGCTCCGACACTCCCTAAAAGGGCATGGCTCCGCTGCTGGTGAGACTCGTCTTTACGGACAACACGGGATTCCGCGAGCTTCTCGCTGAAGCGGCCGCCGCCTTGGTCGCCGCGTATGGCAGAATGCTGCTTCTGTTGCGCTAGCTTCTTCTCCGCGAGCGGAGAGCGGAATCGCAACTCCTCTGGTAAAATGCTTTCGGAATGCCAACGCAACAGGACCCACGGAGTACACCTGCATCCGTCAAAGTACGCGTGAGCACTGGTGAAGGCGTGGACATCGTGTGGTCGGACGAGCACTCCAGCCACTTCGATTTCCCGTACCTGCGCGACCACTGCCCGTGCGCGACTTGCAACGACGAACGCGACCGGAAAGAACAAGAAAAATCGAAAGGCATTCGCAGCGATTTGCTGCCCATGTACAAGCCGAAGGTGACGGCGAAATCGGCCTCTGCCGTGGGCACTTACGCGATTCAGATGGAGTTCAGCGATAGCCACTCTACGGGAATTTATACTTTTGGATTTCTGCGAAGTATTTGCCCGTGCGCTGCCTGCCGAAAGGCGGCCTCGGATGCGAAATCGGAAGAAGCCACGGCGTAAGGCCGTCGCAGATGAATCTGTTATTGGGCGGTGGCTGGGCGAGGAAACAGCCGGAGCGCCGCAATCGAAAATTTGGATGACAGCGATTCGGAAATACAGTCACGAGGCACACTCCCTTTTTGGGAGCTTTCAACGTATAGTTGTTCCCCGCGTGCTAGATAAATTCCCTTATGGCATCGAATCCTAACGGCTCCAGTGTAGGCAGCTCCGTGCGACCGGTCGCCAAAGTTTTGGTGGCGACCACGGCCATGCTGGCGTTCATTTCGTACTGGCGCGCCGCGGCGATCGTCCTGAACGACCTCGGCTCCTCCGCTTTCTACGCCGCAGGTATCGCTGAGACCTTCGTTGGGAAGAGCGCGCCGTGGTTTGTCCTGGCGATCATGCTCTTCGCCTTTGCGGTGCAAACGCTTTATTACGAAAGCTGCGGCATGTTCGTCCGCGGCGGTGTGTATCGCGTGGTCAAGGAGGGGATGGGATCGACCCTGGCGAAGTTCTCCGTCTCCGCACTGATGTTCGACTACATTCTCACCGGGCCGATCAGCGGCGTGTCCGCGGGCCTGTATTTGGTGGGACTGCTGAACGAGCTGTTCAAGTACACGCATGTCAGTTTTACGCTGCCGACGAATGCCGGAGCGGCCGTCTTCGCAATCATCGTCACCCTGTATTTCTGGTGGGAAAACGTCAAAGGTATTCCCGAATCCAGCGAAAAAGCGCTGCGCATCATGTACGTCACCACGCTGATGGTGATCATTCTCGTCGCATGGTGCGGGTACACGCTATGGGTTCGCGGAGCGCATCTGCCTCCACTTCCCACCCTCCAGAACATCCATTATGGAAGTGATGCTCTTGGATGGCTCAAACATACTTCGCTGCCGTACACCGTGGGCCTGATCGGCATTCTGATCGGCTTGGGGCACTCCGTGCTGGCCATGAGCGGCGAAGAAACCATGGCCCAGGTATACCGCGAGATCGAGCATCCCAAGCTGCCCAACCTGAAAAAGGCCGGGATGGTCATCTTCCTCTACAGCGTGATCTTTACCGCTGGCGTGGCGTTCTTCGCCGTCATGATCGTTCCGGATGCGGTGCGCGGCAGTTATTCGGACAACTTGATCAGCGGATTGGCCATGTACTTGGTCGGACCTCTGGCGCTGCGAATCGGCTTCCGCATTTTCGTGGTCGTCGTGGGCGTGTTGATGCTGGCGGGCGCGGTGAACACCGCTATCGTTGGGTCGAACGGCGTGCTGAATCGCGTTTCCGAAGACGGCATCCTTCCCGACTGGTTCCGCAGCCCGCATCGTCGTTTCGGCACTTCATACCGAATTTTGAACCTAGTGGTCGGTCTTCAGCTCCTGACGATCATCCTGAGCCGCGGCAATATCTTCGTACTCGGCGAAGCGTACGCGTTCGGCGTGATGTGGAGCTTCGCTATGAAGGGCTTGGCGGTGATGGTGCTGCGGTATAAAAAGCCGGAACACCGCGAATACAAAGTTCCGCTGAACTTTACGATTTTCGGCAAGGAAATTCCGCTCGGCGTGGCGCTAATCACGCTGACGCTCTTTGCCCTTTGTATCATCAACCTATTCACGAAGGAGGTGGCCACGATTTCGGGCGTGGCCTTTACGGTGATCTTTTTCGGGGTGTTTGAAATTTCCGAACACGTCACGAAGAAAAAGTCCGGCATGCACGCCGAGCTGGACAAATTCAATTTGTCGCAAGCGGCGGATTTGACCACCGAAAACGTGGGCGTTCAGCCCGGCAATTTACTGGTGCCGGTGAGCACGTATTACGCTCTTTATCCGCTGGAAGCTGCGCTGCGCCGCGCCAAACGGCGCGAGGCGGAAATCGTGGTGCTGCACGTGCGGATGCTGCGGCGCGCCACTTCGGGCGAATACGATTTGGCGCCGGATCAGTTGTTCACCGCAATCGAGCAGATGCTCTTCACCAAAGTACTGGCAATGGCGGAAAAAGAAGGCAAGCCGGTTCGCCTGGCGGTAGTTGCCGCCAACGATTTGTGGGAAGGCATTTTGCGGACCGCTGCGAATCTGGAATCGAGCGCGGTGGTGGCCGGCAGTTCGTCGAATGCATCGGTCACCGAGCAGGCTCGCGAGATCGGCTTAGCCTGGGAGCGGATGCCTGATCCCAGGCCGCGCGTAACGCTGGAGCTGTTCACGCCGTCCGGCCAGGAGCAGATCTTCTATCTTGGTCCGCACGCGCCACGCATGACGCCCAAAGAGGTCGACCTACTGCACAAGGTTTGGCTTCAGCTGAGCGACCGCCTGCCGGGGCAGGAAATCCACCATCACGACATCGTTCACTTCGCATTAGACGAAGTCGAGCGCGAAATCAAGGACGGCCAAGCGGAAGATGTCCTGAAGCGGCTCCGCGAACACCTGGTGGAAATCGAAAACCGCCGCGAAAAACCCTAGTCGTCCAAGCGGCTCTCGAAGCGCGCCTATTCCCGCTGGTCCCGCGCCAATTTCCTAGCCAATCGCCAATTCGCGCGTAAAATCCGAGGTGCAGTTCGGGCAGCGCTTGGCCTGAATCGGAATAGCCGTGCAGCAGAACGGGCAATCCTTCGTCGTCGGCGCCGCCGCAGGAGCGGGTTTGGTCGTCCAGCGGTTCACCTGCCGCACCAACAGAAAAATAGCGAACGCCACGATCAGAAAACCGATGATGTTATTGATGAAGAGGCCATAGTTGATCGTGGCCGCGCCCGCAGCTTTCGCAGCTGCGATCGTGGGATACGACTTCCCGGAAATATTTAGAAACAAGTTCGAGAAATCGACTCTGCCGATGATCCGCCCGATCGGCGGCATCAAAATATCGCTCACCAGCGACGTTACGATCCGACCAAATGCGGCGCCGATAATGATACCGACCGCCATATCCAGTACATTGCCCTTCATCGCGAATTCTTTGAATTCCTTCAGCATGGTTGACCTCCGGGACGGCAGCGCGGCAAGGCTGTTCCGTAAGCGAAACGGCAGAGCCGTCATTTCCGTCTACAGTGAGACGGAAGATTACTGGGAAAATGTGGCGCTTGGCAAGCTTCCGGCCCACTGCGGGCCGGCGCGCAAGGCTACGCGAGCACGATCGTGCAGGCAACCCCAACGAAGCTATATCGAGTAAACGCCGAAAGGCAGCGATGGTATACTTTGAAGGTTTGTGGCGCCGCATCGCCGGGCCCTTCCGAGTCATCTCTACAACTTAGGAGAATTCAGTGCACAAGGTCGTCATTATTGGTAGCGGGTGCGCAGGACTGACTGCCGCGATTTACACGGCGCGCGCAGATTTGAAGCCGATCGTGTTGGATGGATACGAGCCGGGGGGACAGCTGGCGTTGACCACCGAGGTGGAAAATTTTCCCGGCTTTCCCGACGGAATTTTGGGGCCCGAGTTCATTGAGAGAGCGCGCAAGCAAGCGCAGCGATTTGGCGCTGAGTTTTGTCCGGGCGAGGTCACTAGCGTAGATTTGAGCAAACCACCGTTCAAGATCACCGCCGGAAAGCAGACGTTCGAATCCGAGACGCTGATCGTCGCGTCCGGAGCGTCGGCGCGAACGCTTGGGCTGGAATCCGAGCGACAGTTGCTCGGTCACGGCGTGTCCACCTGCGCCACCTGCGACGGCGCGTTCTTCCGCAATCGAGAGATCGTAGTGGTTGGCGGCGGCGACACGGCCATGGAAGAGGCTACGTTCCTAACGAAATTTGCCAAGAAAGTGGTATTGATCCACCGGCGCAGCGAGTTTCGCGCCTCGCGAATCATGCTCGACCGCGCGCAAAAGAACGAGAAGATTGAGTTCATGACGCCCTACGTGATCGAGAAGGTCGAGAACGTCGCCAACAAAGCTGTCGATTGCGTGCACCTGCGCCATGCGGAAACTGGCGCAACCAAGGTCATCCCCACCGAAGGCGTGTTCGTAGCCATCGGACATGACCCGAATACGAAAGTGTTCAAAGGCGAGCTATCGATGGATGATGCCGGCTATTTGCTCACCCACGATGGCGCAAAAACCAGCATCGAAGGCGTCTTCGCTGCCGGCGACGTGCAAGATCATCGCTACCGGCAAGCCATCACTGCCGCTGGATCGGGCTGCATGGCCGCGCTGGAAGCCGAGCGTTACCTGGCTGCCCGCGAGCACTAAAGACGATCGTCGTGCGCCGGAGCGATTTCGATAGGCCGTGATTGATCGGACGCTCCGGCTGCTTTCCCGCGTTGAATCGCCCTCCCGCTCGAACTACAATTGTGGTGTCTTCCCAGTCCTCGATCCGATCCTAAATTCATTCAGGGGTGATATAGATGCGGAATTCACAGATGGGCCGTTGGCTCGCCTTGGCGGCTCTGGCTGCGCTGTGCGGTTGCAGCCATTCCAGCACTCCGAACGCGAATAACTCCACAGGCACAGCGGCGACCGCTTCGAACGCGAATTACAACTCGGCTCAAGGCGCCGCGGCGAATACGCAGGCGCCTCCGCCGCCCGCTCCTGCGCCGATCGTAATCAGCGCCGGAAAAATTCTGACCGTGACGCTCGATCAAGACGTCAGCACGAAGACCAGCAACAACGGCGACCAGTTTGCAGCATCGCTGGCCGAGCCAGTAAGGGTAGCCGGGCAAACCATCCTGCCCGTTGGAACGCGGGCCACTGGCACCATCGTCCGAGCCAAATCCGCCGGCCATTTGAAGGGTGGAGCGATTCTCGAACTCAGGCTCGATGGATTGAGGACTCGCGGACAAAGATACGGGATCGAAACTTCGGAATTTGAAGACGCCAGCAAAGGCCGAGGCAAGCGTTCGCTGATTGGCGGAGGCGGAGGCGCCGCGTTTGGAGCTATCGTGGGAGCGCTGGCAGGCGGCGGCAAGGGCGCGGCCATTGGCGCGCTGGCAGGCGGGGGAGCTGGAACGGCTGGAGCGGCTTACAC
>DATLSB010000092.1:0-38719 GCA_035534415.1 Candidatus Dormiibacterota bacterium
GAACTGTGATATACGACGAGTTGTCACCTTTGGGATGCTCCAAAATGGTGTACTGGGTTCTCAGAAAACCCAGTGTTCATGCACCTTCTAGAGCATCCTTTCTTTTTCCGCTACTGAAATCAACGAATAATCCAGGCTAGCTTTTCTTTTCCACGTGCGTTCAGCAACCGTGGTTAGCGCCCCTCTGAAAGTCGGAAAGCAGATCCCTCACCCATCCGCACACGTCGCGGACGGGTGAGGGATGACGTTGCCTCGGAGGGAATTCCTGCTGCGGCTAACGCCCGGCGGCGCGCTGTTGTTGCTGCCTGCCTGAGCTGAAGAGTTCGAGCATGGCGCGATTGAAGGCGGGAATGTCGTCCGGCTTGCGCGCGGACACCAGATTGACGTCGGTGACCGCTTCGGAGTTAACCCACTCCGCGCTGGCGTTGCGCAGATCGGTTTTCACGGACGGCCACGAAGCGATTCTGCGGCCCTTTGCCGCGCCCGCCTCGATGATGGTCCAGGGGCCGTGGCAAGTGGCCGCCACGGGTTTCTTCGAATCGAAGAAGGATTTTATGAACGCAACGGCTTTCGGATTCATGCGGAGCTTGTCCGGATTCATGACGCCGCCGGGCAGGAGCAGCGCGTCGTAGTCCTCAGGCCGGGCTTGATCGAGTGACTCGTCGACTTTAACGCTCTCGCCCCAATCCTTGAATTTCCATCCGCGAATTTCTTCGCCCTTGGATTTCGGAGAAACAACACTGGTTCTCGCGCCGGATTCGTCGAGCGCTTTGCGCGGTTCGGTAAGTTCCACCTGTTCGAAGCCATCCGTGGCGAGAATCGCGACTTTCAGTCCATTTAGATCTGGCATGTAGCACCTCCAAAAATAATCTCGTGTGCAGCCCGGCATTCCAATTGTCGGAAGTGGCTGCTTGCTCGATCACAACATCTCGGGGCGAGGCGTTGCAATCGGGGCATGGCCGTACGCCGGACGCGGCGGACTGCTTCGCCGCGCATATTGCGGCCTTAGTCAAAACTGTTTCCGAGGACTCGCTTTACATGCATTCAAGCGAGCCGTATGCTAGGGCCAAAGCGCGGGAAGCGACTCTTCAACGCCTGACCGGGAGGAAACTTGTCACCCTTATCGTTAGCGCTGATCGTGTTGGTGGTTATCGCGCTGTTCGCGGTGTTCGGAATCGGCACATACAACCGGCTGGTCAGCCTGCGCGTGCAGTGTGACAACGCGTGGTCGGATATCGACGTGCAGCTCAAGCGCCGCTACGACTTGATCCCGAACCTGGTGGAAACGGTCAAGGGCTATGCCGCGCACGAGAAGACCACTCTCGAAGGCGTGGTACAAGCGCGCAACCAAGCGATGACCGCGCAAGGGCCGGCCGCGAAGGCGGGCGCTGAGACGGCGCTGACCGCAGCGCTGCGACAAGTGTTCGCGCTGGCCGAGGCGTATCCGCAGCTGCGCGCGGTGGAGAGCTTCAATCAGCTGCAACAGTCCCTGAACACGATCGAAGATACGATCCAAAACGCGCGGCGCTACTACAATGCGGTGGTACGGGACTTCAACACCAAGATCGCTCAATTCCCGTCGAATATTCTGGCCAACATGTTCAACTTCAAGGCGCGCGAGTTTTTCGAGATTGGCGCTCCGGCGGAGCGGGAAGCGCCCAAAGTGAGCTTCGGGAGCACGACGGGCGGCCCATCCAGCGGAGCGACCCCTGGCGCGACTGGAAGCACAACCGGCGGCGCCGTTTAGGTGAGCTTCTTGATGCCCTACCTGCGGCGTTTCCTCCTCTCAATTCTTTTTCTTTCTGCGCTCGCGCTTCCGGCTGCGGCGCGCCAGCTGGTCATCCGCCATTTCGACGAGCACGTTACGATCGGCCGGAATGCGTCGATCGACGTTGCGGAAACCATCGACGTGCAGTTCATTGGCGGGCCGTGGCACGGCGTCTACCGCGACATTCCGATTGATTACACTTCGCCTTCGGGGCTGAATTATTCGCTCTTTCTGAGGACTCTGTCCGTCGCGAATGGTGATGGGCAGCCTCTGAGGTACGAAACCAGCCACCAAGGACGCTACCTCCACTTCAAGATTTACGTTCCCAACGCGGACGACTCCACGAAAACGGTGGTGATTCGCTATCGCGTGCGCAACGCGCTGCGCTTTTTCAGCGATCACGACGAACTCTACTGGAACGTGACCGGCGATCAGTGGGCCGCGCCGATCGACGCGGCCTCGGCGCATATCGAGCTGCCTGCCGGCGTGACCGGGCTGCGCGCAACGGCGTACACGGGCGTGTACGGCTCGCGCGAGCAACAAGCCCAGGTGACCGTTCAGGGGAATACGGTCGATATTCAGACTACCGAAGCGCTGGGCTATCGCGCTGGGCTGACGGTGGTTGTGGGTTGGGATAAGGGCTTTGTGTTTCCTCCGAGCGGGTGGGAAAAGACCTGGCTTTTCGTGCGCAGCAACTGGCCGTTTTTCATTCCCATCATCGTGTTTTTCGTGATGCTGTGGCTGTGGTGGACGCGCGGGCGCGACCCGGAGCGCGATTCGATCACCGTGCAATACGATCCGCCGGATAAGTTGTCGCCAGGCGAGTGCGGCACGCTGGTGGACGACGAGGCGGGAATGCGCGACATCACCGCGACGCTCGTGGATCTGGCCGTCAACGGCTACATGACCATCGAGCAGAAGCAGAATGGCGGCGCGATGGGACTCATGCACCGGCACGACTACATTTTTCATTTGAAGAAGCCGCCTGCGGAGTGGACTGCAGCGCGACCGCACGAACAGGAAATGCTGGCGGCGATTTTCGCGTCGGGCGAGGCCACGGATGTGCCGCTCGCGGATTTGCAAAACCGTTTCTACACACACATTTCCGCGATTAAGGACGACATTTTCGACTCGCTGGTGGAAAAGGGCTACTACCTGCACCGGCCGGACGTGGTGCGGCAATCGTACCTTGGCGTGGGATTGCTGATCGGGTTTTTGCTGGCGGCGGGATCGGGTTGGCTGGAAGGCGTGACGGGCGTGGCGTCGTTCACGTGGATCGTCACCGGCATCGTGACGGGCGCCGTCATTTGCGGAATTGGATGGCTCATGCCGGCGCGGACCATTGCGGGCGCGCGCACGTATGCGCAGGTGCTCGGATTCGAGCAGTTCCTGGGGCGCGTGGAGAAAGATCGCATCGAGCGGTTGGAAAAGACGCCCGATCTTTTCGAGAAATATCTGCCGTATGCGATGGCGCTGCACGTGGAAAAAGGCTGGGTGCAACAATTTCAGGGAATCGCGATGCAGCCACCGGCGTGGTTTCAGGGCTATTGGGCTGGCGGATTCATGCCGTACCTGCTGGTGAATGATTTGGCGGCGATGTCGTTCCAGGCTGGGTCGGTGATGACGTCCGCGCCGCGCAGCATGGGAGGCGGCTCCGGATTCGGCGGCGGAGGTATGGCGGGCGGCGGATTTGGCGGAGGCGGTGGCGGAGGGTTTTAGTCTCGATTGGCCACAGAGGCACGGAGGCACAGAGAACGCGCCGTTCCTTCTGCGCCTCAAACCCATGCGATCTTTCCATGCGAATTGTGCGCGAATTGATGCGCCGGGACGTTTCGGGTAGGCGTATACGCCGTCGTTTATTTTCAATAACTTAGGTGTGTTTCTACTCGATTGACTGTTCCGGGTAGAAATGGGCGAAATCGGAGCGGGAAAAGCGCACAAAAGGCGAAGGAAACTCGGGGCGGCCGACCCAAGTGCGCGGTGCGGTCCTGACCGGTTTCGAGTTTTGTCCAGGCCCTTCATTTTCTGTCTGACGATTCGTCCTTGCGCCCACTTTTTGCTGGGCGACTTGCGACTGCTGCCGACTGATCTCCGATAGTTTCGAATTTCGGAGACCACGTTCAACTCATGCCCACGGTAGCGCGATGCGTGAGGAAAAATCTACTGGCCTGAAGGACAGTTGTAGTACCCAGCGGGGAGTTTCCGAGTGGAATCGGGCTGAACTGGGGCGTGAAGGTCCTCGGCAATGGCTGTTGACGGATTGCAGCTAGAGCGCGGCTTCGGATCGCCACGAAATTCGATCGCCACCTGATTTGATCTTGGGGTCACATTTACTAACAGGTTATAATCGAGCCGTTGAAGCCCATCACAGAATCTTGGTTCGACGCGCTTGCTGGGTATATACGCCGGCCTGAATCACTTCTGCTTTCTGAAGAGGTGGAATGGCACTCGGATGAGAGGGAGCGTGTGCTGGCGGTTTTGGCGAGGGACCGCGCCGATGGCGACTTCGGCGGGGTCGTGCTGGGTCGCGACACTCGCCGGCGTTTTCGGGCGACTCCCGTGCGGATTATTTGCAAGGGAATCTGCCACGATCATAACGAGGATGCAGCGGTGTCGACGCCGTTTGCGCTGGATGTTAGCGATCCCGGTTACACGGAAACATGGGTTCAGGGAGCAAATGTGTTTCACAACCCATTTGCGATGTATCCCTTAGACGAATCGTTCTTAGTCCATGCGGCTCACCACCGGTTCGACGGCGGGGTCGTTAGGTCACTGATTCCAGAGTTCCATCCGTACCAATCCCAGACGATAATCCTGACTCGAAAGCGCCTCCGTCGATAATCAGCCTGGCGGTGCTTCGGGATCGTTCATCCCTTAGGGTCCGCTGTGCACTGATGTCCCCCGGGGCAAGAATCGCCGGCGGGATGCTGGCGTTACCTGTAACAGCGCCACGGCGTCGTCGCGAGCAACGGCGAAGGCTGCCGCCCGTAAAGGGCGGCGCTACATTTAAATCTTCCTCGGCGCTTCGTCCGCGGCCAGAAGGGTACGCTGTTGCGCGCTTGAAACGTTTGCTCAGCCCACGTACCTCGACGGGGACGCGGTGCGATTGGGCGAAGGGCGCAGAAAGCAAAATGCCCGCGAGACCGGAGCTCGGGGCACCGGCCTCGCGGGCATCTGAATGGATTTCGGTTGCGGTTACGGCAGGGCGAATACGTGGATTTCGGCGCCTGCGCTGATAGCCACGTATTGTTTGCCGTCTTTGCCTTGGTAGGTCATGGGATCGTTGCCGTTGCCGCCGAGCTCCGTGACCCACAGCATTTTGCCGGTGTGGGAGTCGTAGGCGCGAAACATCCCGTCAGTCGTGGCACCGTCGAAAACGAGGCCGCCGGCGGTGGCCATCGGTCCGGCGCTGCTGCCGTTGCCGGTGTTTTCTTTATCCGGAGGCAGGCCCTTGGTGATTCCGGCAACGTCTGACCAGGCGATTTCGCCGGTGTTGGCGTTGACGGCGATCAGTTTGCCCCATGGCGGTTTCTGGCAGGGCCAGTTGCCGATCACTTTACCGTCGGCGTCTTTGACGGTCGCCGAGAAGCCGGCGTAGGGACCAGGGCCAAGAACGCTGGCGCGATCGTAGAGCTGCGTCGAGCCTTGCGTGCCGCGTCCATAATTTAGGCCGGGCTTCTTCTTCTCGATCCAGCCGATCAGAGCGTCGTTGTGGATGTGGACGAACACGTAACCGTCCGTGGGATCCACCGCAGGGCCACCCCAGTTCGAGCCGCCGGTGCCTCCGGGGAACTGAATGGTGCTGTGCACCGGAGTGCCTTCCTTGTGATAGAGCCAGGCGGTGAACGGCCCGGCGTTGTAGAAGCCACCGGACTTCTTCACCAACTCTTCGCAGGCGGCAGCATGCTCGGGGGTGGTGTCTTCGGCGGTGACGATGTCAGAAGGTTTGTAGCTGACACGCGCGAGCGGCGGAGGCTTCAGCGGGAAAGGCTGCGTGGGCGAATACCATTCGCCCGGCGCGTCTCCCTTGGCCACAGGGCGCTCTTGCTCGCCGAAGACCGCCTTTCCATTCTTGCGATTGAGGATAAACATCCAAGCCGACTTGTTCATGGCAATCACGACGGGAACCTTCTTGCCATTGCGATCGATATTGAAGACCGCGGGGCCGGACGGAAGATCCTGGTCCCACAATCCGTGGTGGATGGTTTGAAAATACCATTTCAACTTGCCGGTCTTGGCGTTGACGGCGACCAGGGAGTTGGCGAAGAGGTCGTTGCCAGGCCGATCACCGCCGTAATAGTTTGGCGAGGCGCCGCCGACGGGCATGTACAAAGTGTCGGTCTTCGGATCGACGGTCATGTACCAGCTCCAGACATTGGTTCCGGAGCGGTTTTTCCAGCCGTCGTTCAGCCAAGTGTTGTGGCCCACTTCGCCGGGCCGGGGAACGGTATGGAAAACCCAGAGAATTTTGCCGGTTTTGATGTCGAGCGCGCGCGTATCGCCTGGAGGGCCGACGGGCAGTTCGCCGACGCTGGCGCCGAGATACATGATGTTGCCGAATACTGTCGGAATGCCGGAGTATCCGACGTCCAAGGTCACTTCGCCGCCGGTGCCGAAGCTGGAGACGAGTTTGCCGGTGGCAGCGTCGAGCTCGACAACTTTGCGACCAAAGGTGGTGAAAATGATTCGCGGCGGATCACTTTTGTCGCCGGGCCAATAAGCCACGCCGCGCGTGGAGGCCTGATCGTGGGTAATCTCGTAGCTCCAAATGTCTTTGCCAGTCTGGGCGTCCACGGCCAGGACTTTGGTTCCCGCAGGCATGTACATGACGCCGTCGACTTCAATGGGCGTCACTTCGAAAAAGCCACGCGGCGCCAATTTGTACGTCCAGACTTCCTTCAAATTCGCGACGTTGCTGGTATCGATTTGCTTCAGCGGCGAGTAACCGGTTCCCTCGACGTTTCCCCGGTAATACGGCCAGTTACCAGCGGCGGACTGCGCACGGCTGGCGGGCGCCAGCGACGCACAGAGCACACCCGCTGCTAAGACAGAAAACCATCGAAATCGCATGTATCGAATGCCTCCCCCCTCTTCAGACCCGCGCCATCACCCCGCGGTTACATTTCTTACGGTGCGTTTGAATAAAATTTGCCGCAGGCATACTACCGCAGGCGCTGCAGCGAAAGAAACCAACAAATGCAGGCGGGCTCGCCACAGAGGCACGGAGGCACAGAGTAAAACTGGCGCAGCAGCCTCTTTCAACAGGCCGCTGCGCCAGTGGTTTTCAGACTGGAGTTAAGGTTACGGCAGCGCGAAGACGTGGACCGTGCTACCAGCGGAAATCGCCACGTACTGCTTCCCGTCTTTGCCTTCGTAGGTCATCGGATCATTGCCGTTGCCGCCGAGATCTGTGACCCACAGCATTTTGCCGGTGTGGGAGTCGTAGGCGCGGAACATTCCGTCGGTGGTGGCGCCGTCGAAAACGAGGCCGCCGGCGGTGGCCATCGGTCCGGCGCTGCTGCCGTTTCCGGTGTGCTCTTTATCCGGAGGCAGGCCCTTGGTGATGCCGGCGACATCAGACCAGGCGATTTCGCCGGTGTTGGCGTTGACGGCGATCAGTTTGCCCCATGGAGGTTTCTGGCAGGGCCAGTTGCCGACCATTTTGCCTTGCGCGTTTTTCTCCGGCGCCGCAAAGCTGAAGTACGGGCCAGCGCCCAGGACGCTTCCGCGATCGTATGGCTGCGTCGAACCTTGCGTGCCACGGCCGTAGTTCTGGCCGGACTGCTTCTTCTCAATCCAGCCGATGAGCGCTTGATCGTGAGTGTGGACGAAGACATAGCCGTCGGTGGGATCCACGGCCGGACCGCCCCAGTTCGTGCCACCAGTTCCGCCGGGGAATTGAATATTGGTCTTAACGGGCGCGCCTTGCTTGTGGAAATTCCACCCGGTGTAGGGGCCGGACTTGTAGAAACCGCCGAGTTTTTTCACCAGTGCCTGGCAGGCAGCCGCGTGTTGCGGCGTGGTTTCCGCGGCGGTGACGATGTCCGAAGGCTTATAGCTGATCCGCGCGAGCGGAGACGGCTTGAGCGGGAAAGGCTGAGTGGGCGAATACCACTCACCGGGAACGTCACCCTTGAGCACGGGGCGCTCCTGATATCCGAAGACTGGCTTGCCGGTCTTCTGATTCAGGATGAACATCCAGGCAGACTTGTTCAGGGCAACTACGACCGGGACCATCTTTCCGTGGCGGTCGATATTGAAGAACGCCGGGCCGGCCGACATGTCCTGATCCCAGAGGTCATGGTGGATGGTTTGGAAATACCATTTCAACTTGCCAGTTGTGGCATTCACAGCTACGAGTGAATTGCCGAACAGATTGGCTCCGGGGCGTCCGCCGCCGTAATAATTTGGCGGAGGACCGCTCACGGGCAAAAACAGGGTGTTAGTTTTCGGATCGACGGCAAAATAAAGGCTCCAGACGTTGGTGCTGGAGCGGCCCTTCCAACTGCCGTTCAGCCAGGTGTTGTTGCCGACTTCGCCGGGATGCGGGACGGTGTGAAAGTCCCATAGAAGTTTGCCAGTTTTGACGTCGAGCGCGCGCGGATCTCCCGGAGGGCCAACCGGCAGCGCGCCGGTGTTCGCGCCGATGAACATGATGTTTTTGTAGATGGTGGGAGCGCAATCGTAGCCGACGTCGAGCATTAATGTGCCGCCGTCGCCGAAAGTGGGCACGATCTTACCGGTGGCGGCGTCGAGTTCGATGATGCGTTTGCCATAGGTGGTGAAAATGATTCGCGGCGGATCGTTTTTATCTCCCGGCCAGTAGGCGACGCTGCGGGTGGAGGGTTGGTCGTGAACAACTTCGTAGCTCCAAATTTCCTTACCGGTGTCGGCGTCCACGGCCACAATTTTGGAGCCAGCGGGCATGTACATCACACCGTCGACGACGATGGGCGTGACTTCGGAGAAACCATGTGGTGCCAGCTGGTAGGACCAAGCCTGCTTTAAATCGGCCACATTACTGGTGTTGATCTGCTTCAGCCGCGAGTAGCCGGTGCCGGCCAAATCGCCGCGATACATCGGCCAATTTGCAGCGGCGCTTTCTTGCTGCGCGCGGCTGGCGGGCGCGGCGAGCGAAATGACAATTAAGCCAGCGGCTAAAGTAGAAAACCATCGAAATCGCATCGATCAATTGCCTCCTTAGATTGAGACCCGCGCTATCGTACTGCGGTTACGTCGTTTCGCGCCGGACGGCAAGAAATTTGGCGCATGGGAAGCACGCTGACCGCTGCGAAGAGAACAACACGCGGGAGCGGAGCTTCGAGCGGCGGCGCGCTTCCTTGAATGCTAGAAAAGCTTTTCGGAATCGAGCAGGATGGTGACTGGGCCGTCGTTGGTAAGCTCGAGCGACATGTGCGCTTGAAAAACTCCGGTGCCAACGTGCACGCGAAGCGCTTCCAAAGATTGGATGAATTTTTCGTACAGGCGTTTGCCTTGCTCGGGAGGAGCGGCCTGGATAAAGCTTGGACGACGTTGGCCGCGCGCGTCGCCATAGAGGGTGAATTGCGAGACGGCCAGGACCGCGCCGCCGATGTCGAGAAGAGACAAGTTCATTTTTCCTTGCGGGTCGTCGAAGATGCGGAGGTGCACTATTTTTTCGGCCATGGATGCGGCGGTTTCGGCGGAGTCGTTGCGTCCGACGGCGATGAGTGCGACGAGGCCGTTGGCAATTTCGCCGGTGATGCGGCCATCGACTAGGACGCGGGCTTGGGTGACGCGTTGGATGACTGTGCGCATTTCGTTAAATACCTCCGATGGCTCGTTGTCGACAGATGCAAAGTCTTTCCTCAGCGGCTGAACAGTTTGCCGAAAAAGTGCATGGGAATCGAGTACTTCGCGCGGATGAAACAGCGTCCTCGGCAGCCGGGATGGGAACTGCGCACGAAAGGAAGCGCGCCGTCGCGCTCGTCTCTACGGCAGGGCGTAAGGTGCCCTGCCACCCCCGACTGAATCGGGGGCTTCCACCACGGCTGCGCGTTGACGCTATGCTCCGGTGAACGCAAAATGGACGAACCAGCTTATGCTCCCTTATGCCAGCTTATGAATGAGCCGCAGGTTACGCGCCAACAATCGAACCAAACGCCGAAGCGCTGGCTTACTCGCGGAGTGCTGGGCATCGGGCTGGCGAGTTTGTTTTCGGACTGGGGACACGAAGCGGCCACCGCGATTCTACCGGCGTTTTTGATCACGCTGGGCGCGCCTGCGGTTGCGCTGGGAATTATTGAAGGCGCGGCGGACGGGCTTTCGAGCTTTTCGAAACTGGCGGGCGGATGGATCGCGGACCGTCCGGAGTGGCGCAAGCCGACAGGGATCACCGGGTATTGCGCGACGGCAGTGACCACGTTTGCGTACTCATTCGCGCAGAGCTGGCCTTTCGTTCTGTTGCTGCGCGGGCTTGGATGGATTGGCCGAGGCAGCCGCGGCCCTTCGCGCGATTCGCTGCTGGCCGATTCAGTGGACGTGAGCCAGGCGGGACATGCATTCGGCTTCGAGCGCGCGATGGACTCGCTCGGCGCAGTGTTGGGTCCCGTATGTGCGCTCGCGCTGATTGGGGCGGTTGGTGCGCGCGGGGTGTTGCGTTGGACGCTGCTGCCTGGGCTGATTGCCGCCGTGAGCTTCGCGTTTTTGGCGCCGGCAGGGAAGCGCTTGGAAGGCCATCGCGTGCCCGGCATTCGCGCGAGCTTCGGGCAGCTACCAAAAACATTCTGGTATTTTCTGGCGGGCGTGTTCGCGCACGGCGTGGGAGATTTTGCTCCGACGCTGCTGATTTTGCGCGCGACACAGATTCTGACGCCGCGATTCGGGATGACCCGCGCGACGACCATCGCCATCGCGCTGTACACGTTTCACAATCTGGTGAATTCGGCGGCATCGTATCCGGCTGGCGCGCTGGGAGACAAGCTGGGCAAGCGCGGATTGCTGGCGATCGGATACCTGGTGGCGGCAGTGGCGTATGGCGGATTTATCTTCGAGACGCCAACAATACCTGCGCTGGCGGTACTGTTCGCGTTGGCGGGAGTTCACGGGGGATTTCAATCGTCGTTGGAAAAATCGGTAGCGGCGGAAATTCTGCCGCGCGCGAACCGGGGATCCGGATTCGGAGTGCTGGCGGCGGCGAACGGCTCGGGCGACGTGGCGTCGAGCGTGGTGGTGGGGGCGTTGTGGTCGATGGTGAGCCCGACGGCGGGATTCGCATATGCGGCGGGTTTCACCGCACTTGGCGCGGCTTTAGTTTTCTGGCTTCGCGGAAGTGGATCGAGCGCGGCAGTGCCGGCAGCTTAGAAGCGAAGCTGCATGCCGCTGGCCGCGTTGAGCTGCTCGGTGGCGGAGGGGTTGAGTTCGCTCGCGGAAATCGTGTGGCGCGAGCCGTCAGCGGCGATGTAAACGATCTTGTCGCCCATGCGGGTGAACGCGATGGCCTGAATTTTCGTCCCGTTCTGCAGAACGAGAGTGAAGTTGCTGACGTTGGGCAGCGGAGTGGCAGGCTGGGGCGCTACGGCGGGAGCTTCATCTGCGGCGGGCTGCGGTTTCGCCTGCTCCTGGAGAACGATCACCGTTGGTTGCCCCGGTTGCGACGATTCTGACGGCTGGTCGGCTGCGGGTTCGGCAGGTAGGATGTAATCGCCGCCTCCGTCGAGCAGGTAATAGCCTCCGGCGCCGAAGCCACTGGAGGTGCGCGCGACGCGTTCGGCGACAGCCAGGCGCCATTCGGTTTCTGGGTCGATCACCGCTTCGATGCCAAGATCACTATTGATGGCGTTGAGGTGGGAGTAATCGAAACCGAGTCCCGGCACGGGATTGAGCAACTGCCCTAGCGATTCGCCTGAGCCGCCGGCATAGGCGTTGCCGAAGGAAACTGGCGGGACGCCGATATTTGAGCGATGGAACTGCCGAGGAGCGGCGGCGGCCACGGGCGCGCGTTGCGCGCGGACGAAATGAGTGGCCCCGGGATGGGTGCGCATCGCGTTCATAGGATGTGCCGCGCCCATGCGCATTTGGGCGCGAGCCGAGAGCGGCGCGAATAAAACAAAAGCGAGAAAGACCGCTGAGACCGAGACGACTTTGCCAGAGACTGTCATGGCCGCCTCTCTTCTATTACATAAGACGCCATGGATGCGGGCGCGGTTGCACTTTTGGCTTTGGTCCTTTGAGCTTGAAAGACCCACGCGATTGCTTGGTACCATGGGCGGGATGTGCTATAAACGTCGTTCCTGAGGAGTTTGCAAATGACGGAGCAGGATGGGCTTGGGCGGCCGACTGATAAACGCGTTGAAGTTTCGCAATCGGTTCTGGGGAGCGGCGCAGCAGAAGCGGAGATCGTTTCAAATTATTGTCCGCGATGCGCGACGCGTCTGACGGCTCGGAGTTGCAAGCTGATCTGCCCGTCGTGCGGGTATTACATGTCCTGCTCGGATTTTTACTGAGGCGCGAGCGGAAAAAGAATTCGGCGGCGATCCGATTTTTAGCAGTCGAGTTTCCGCCAAGCGGCAACGAGATCTTGAAGTGAATTATTGAGGAGGCGTGAACGTGGCACTGCGAATGACCGACCGGGAAGTGAATGGAGTGAACGTGATCGACCTCGAAGGGCGCATCGTGCTTGGCGAGGAAAGCAATTCGTTCCGCGAAAAAGTTAAAAGCCTGCTAGCGGCGGGCAGGAAGAACATCGTGCTGAATCTCGCGAACGTGAGCTACATCGATAGCGCTGGGCTGGGCACATTGGTGGCCACGTTCCATAGCGCGCGTTCGCAAGGTGCGACGCTGAAGCTGGCCAACCTGGGACAGAAATTCAAGGAAGTTTTGCAAGTGACCAAGCTGATCACGGTGTTCGACACCTACGACAACGAAGCGGCGGCGGTGCAGAGCTTCGGGGCATAGGTTCGCGGTGGCGAGTGCTGCCACTAAGATTCGGCAGGAAGGCGCGGCCGGGCGAATGCTCGGCTGCGTTTTTTTGTCAGCGGCCGAGTTCCGAATGGCGGCCGAATGTCGGAGGCTGACGCTTCAATTGCGCTGCGAGACAGGCGCCATCATCCACGTTCTTCGCGCGTGACGAGCGGGCGGCGCCTACCCCAGGGATGCGGAGGCTTCGGCGGTGGCGGAGTCGACGCGCCTTTCTAGCTGGTAGATTGCTACTCCGCTTAGGAGTTTGGGGTAAAAGTCGGTGGATTTTTGCGGCATCACGTCGCCGCCCAGGGCGATTTCGGCGACCTGTTCGATGCGCACCGGATTGATTAGAAACGCAATTTGAGCTTGGCCGCGATCGACGGCGGCGAGAGCAGAATCAGATTCTCGTTCGTAGGTGATGTTCTTCTCAGAGGCGACAGCCTCGGCGGTGATTCCCAAACCTTTCTCTAGAATCAGGCGATGGAGCAGAACTACGTCGAGACCGCGCTGCGCCTCGGTAATGTCGGGCAGCAGCTCTTCGAGATCGGCATCGCGGCGGAGCATGAAAATGTAGAAGGCCTGCGCGCCGTTGGAGGCCGCGGGGTAGACGCCGATGGCGCGGCGGCCGTGATGGTGGCCAGTAAGGTCCTTCATGAATTCGGCGTGCGCGGCGGCGCGGGTCGCATCGTTCTCGAATGGATAGGAATACCAATCAAAGTAGAGCTGTATATCCTTACGGAAACGCTCGAAATCGAAATTGGCGAGGTTGGCGACCAGGCGGTGCGTGGGCAGGATTACCATTCCGGCGGAGTGCGTGTTGACGAAAGTGGCCATGGCGAATTCCGAAGCGGCGAGCGGGTCGGCTTTTCCGGCGCGCTCGCGGAATTCGTTACGCAGGTGCAGCGCGGTTTCGTAGCGATGGTGACCGTCGGCGATGATGAGCTTTTTGTTGGCCATCGCGGCGCGAATGCGGTCGATGAATTGGGCGTCGGACACGGGCCACAGACGATGGATTACGCCGAATTCGTCAGTGAGTTCGAGCGGAGTGGCGGCGCGAGAGGCCTGTTCGAGCCAGCGATCGATTTGCAGCGCAGGATCATCGTACAAAAAAAATAGCTGGCCGGTTTGTGCGCGCATTTGCCGTAGCAGTTCGATGCGATCGGCCTTAGGAGCGGAAAGGGTGTGCTCGTGGCGGAAAACGACGCCGTCTTTGTAGTCCTGCAGGCGTGCGAGGGCGATGAAGCCGATGCGGACGCGGCGAGCCTTCGAGCCGGGAACTTGAAATTCCTGGGAGTAGATGTAGATGGACGGCGCGGAGTCCTGCACCACGATTTTCTCCGCGATCCATTTGCGCAGAGTTTCCGCCGCGCGCGTGTAGACGCTGTTTTCAGCGCTATCGTCCGCGGATACGCGGCCCTTTTCGACAGCGATCAGGTTGTATGGGCTGGCGGCGTAATAGCGGTCCTGCATCGCCGGAGTGATTTTGTCATACGGCTGGGTGAGGACGTCTTTCAGCGCGACGCGATGGGGATCGAAGCGAAAAGCGCGAAACGGTTGAATTTCAGCCATAGTGCCTCTTGCGACTTGTGTGAGTTGAGCGAGCGAAATATTGTACAGCGGAAGTGGCGAGCGCCAAAAGTGCAATGCTTCGACTCAAGCGATGCAACTCCCGCGCGGGACGCCATTTAGCGTGCGCGAACTTCACTTCCGTTAGGGTGGTGCGGAGCAATTCACTTAATGCGGGGTCAGCAAAATGCGCAGGCACAAAGCGGGCAGATTCTCGATTGGAAGGTGCGGCTAAGAGCTACCTCATCGCAGAGGTTTTTACAGCAGTTTGGGTGAGTGACAGGGCAGTTAGACTCAACTCCGCACCAGGGGGTGGCAGTTGCCGTTGTGACGTTCGTTGCAATTGTGACGTTCGGTTACGCCGCTCCTTATCGCATCAGAACTAGAAATGGAATTGAAATTCATTACGAAAACTGTCGTGTACGAGTGCTTAGGGGCTCGGATGGACGGCGGTATGAGCTGGCGCGGGCCGGACGGCAGTGGAAGCCAGCTGGCGAGTCCCCAGTCGGTACAGGAAGTGTTTGGCGACGATCCGCGACGACTGCAGCGATTCCAGAGCTATTTGAAAGCCAACTACTCGGGACTTTTTCTGGTGCGCGGGGGCCAGTGGGTTAGTTATGGCTGGTACAGTCATCCGTTTAGCGCCGGCCCGCCACACTTGGCACGCTGGAGTGGCAGACTGGGAGCGTGTTGGATTTTCGGGTGCCATACCCATACGAGTTTCCGTCAGCGTGGATTTTACAAGGAGCTGCTATGCAGGCTGGCGACGCTGATCTGGCAACGTGAGCGTGCGGCGGAGATTTACATCGGTACGCGTGTGGATAATGTGGCGTCGCGCCGCGCCATCGTGGCGACAGGCTTCGAGCCGTGCGGGGTCACAACCACCTATCGTGGATGGGCGCCGCTGGTAGGAAGTTATGTGCTGACCGGGAAATGGCGACGCGGAGAGTTGCATCCGGAGATCGGCGGCGAAACTCTGGCCGTCCCGGCTGCGACGATGTCGGGCGGGGCGGCAATATCCGGCGAGGCCTCACTGAACGATTCTGCGGGATGAACAGCGGCGATCGCGTTCGAGCAGCGAGGTCGTCGGTACTACGCAGGGCGCCAGAAATGGGGACTGGGGCGCACGAATTCGATTCCGATGCGGGCTTTGCCATGCGAGCGGCGAGCGACATGGACGACACGGCACTCCTGCTCGGCTTGGTTGACGGTATTGGTGAGAAAGAGGCGCTGGCCGCGCGCGACGACGGTCTCCAAATCGATCAGGCAGCCGCGTTCGTTAACGTCGATCGTGGTCGCTTCTTCGTGAAAAGGCTGCTTCTCGGCATCCGAGCCGTACACGAGTAATGCCACGGTGTGCGAGTGGCGAGATTTCCCTCGGCGCTCCCAAACGTCGAAAGTAAGGCCGCGCTGATCGGCGGAGTTATTCGAGCGGGAACGGTGACGCTCGGCTTCCCTAATAGCTTCCCACAAGCGGCTCAACGCTCGTCTTTCAAGGTGACGGTTAGCTTGCAGTTGCAACAATAGCGGATGAAAGGCGCGAACAGAGTTGGAGCTTCCTACGAGTTTTCGTGATGGTAACGGTCCGATCAGCCATTTCCGAGGCGTAGCCTTTCCGCGGATCACCGGAAGCGAACATCGGGGTAACTGGGCAAAGTTGCATGCGCGGGAATTTATTGTTTGCTGGAGTAATGACCGGCGCGTAGCTGCCGATACTATTTGTAAAGATTTTGAGTGAGGGTAGCCCGTTGGAACTAAAGATTGAAGACCAGCCCGCGTCGTCAACCTTGGCTGAAGGCAAGAATCGGCGTACCTCCCCGAGGGTTCGGTGTGTAGGAAACGTCGAGCTGTACAGGACTCCCCCGCGCCGCCAGAAAGCATTTCCGGAAGAATCGTAAATCTCAGTGAAGGCGGATGTTTTTTGGAAACAGACCGTCCGCTGGAGACAGGCGCGCGACTGGTGATGGAAATGCGGTGCGGCGCGCTCGCGTTTCGACTGATTGCCGAGGTGCGCAGCGTAAAAGCGGACCCGAGGAACTTTGCAGGCCTGGGGTTTGTCGGGATTAGCGCCGAAGGGCTAAAAAACTTGAAGTCCCTGATCAAAATCAATGCCCAGCAGTCCCCTCCACCCGAATCCACGAACGAGGGGTGAGAACCGGCGGTCCGCTGGGCACTGGCAAATGTTTCCCCTCGGGCCGAAATCCCCCTGACACGTCACTCCCAGGTGTGAACCGGCTCCGCCAGCGGTGTCGGCGTCGCTGTCGACTTTGTTTCTCGCGAGTGACAGATACGGGCGCCGCGCATAAGATCAAGAAGTAGAGGAATTACTATGACGAGGGGAGTCGGTTTGTCACAAAGCAGCGAGCGCGGAATGTCCCGCAGGCGGAACGGCAAGTACACCGGCGTGCGCGTGCTGATGTTCGATCTGGATGGCACGCTGATTGATTCGCGGCTGGACCTGGCGCATTCCGTGAATGCAACGCTGCGGCATATGGGCCGGCCGGAGCTTTCTCACGAGGCGATTTACAAGCTGGTGGGCAGCGGGGCGGCGATCCTGGTGCAGCGCGCGCTCGGGCGGGGCGCGAGCGAGGAAGAATCGCGGCGCGGCCTGGAATATTTTCTCGCCTATTATCGCGAGCACATGCTGGACAACACGGTCACCTATCCCGGAGTGCGTGAAGGTTTGGAGCTGCTGAAAGAGCGGCCCATGGCGGTGCTCACCAATAAGCCTGTGAAATTCAGCGGGGCGATTTTGGACGGGCTGGGACTGTCGCGATATTTTCGCGTGGTTTATGGCGGAAATAGCTTCGGCACCAAGAAGCCCGATCCGGAGGGCGCGCGCGTGGTGCTGAAAGATTTTCAGGCGGCTCCTGCGGAAGCGATGCTGGTGGGCGATTCCGAAGTGGACGTTCGCACTGCTCGCAATGCGGGGATTTGGTGCTGCGGAGTGACCTACGGATTGGGGCCGGAGGGATTTCGCGCGCACCCGCCTGATTTGCTGCTCGATAATTTGACGGAATTGCCAGGTCATCTTGTGCTGGCTGGAGATTGATTGCGCGTGCCGGAAATGTTCGCGCGCACTCCGCATTGAAATATTTTTTACGAAGCGCTGCCGCCGATTGTGCCATTGCTGGGAAGGTGCTGGATGCGTTCTCGCAATTTGTAACTTCAGCGGAACGATGCGCAAGAATTGAGGTAACCTGTGGCGCGCGTTTGAATTACATAAACGCCAAAGCAGGTTGGCGCGAGCATTTTTCTTCGGGAAAGGCGCATTGATGAAAATACGGTGGATAATCCTGATCCTGTTATTGCTGGCTGTGGCGGGCGGTGTGGCGGCGTGGCTCGTGCGCATGAACAAGATTCCAACGAATGTAGCCTACGTAACCGACGAAGATGGCGGCATCCAGATCATCGATCTGACCACGATGGAGGTGGTGAAACGGGTGAATCCGCCGAACGTGGCGCCACGCGGGCTGGGGCTGACCTTTGATGGCAAGTATCTGCTCACGGCTAACAAAAATACCGCCGACGCGACGGTGTTCGACACGCGCGGCATGCGCATGAAGCTGGTGAAGCGCATTCACGTGGGCGATAACCCGGAATTCGTGAAGATCAATCCGAGCGGCACGGCGATGTTTACGTCGTACGAGCCGGGTTCGTCGGGCGGACCTCCCGTGCCGGGACAGGAAGAAGAGGAAGAGCAGGGGCCGCCTTCGCAGGTCGTGTCGTTCAGCACCAAAGATTGGGCGCGCCAAACGGACTTTACGGCGGGAATTTCGACTGAAGGGCTGGAGTTTTCGGCAGACGGATCAAAATTGATTGTCGCGAACGAAGCGCAGAACTCGCTGGGAATTTACGACACGTCGAACGGCAAGCTAGTTGAAACAGTCGACCTCTCGAAGATTGGACGCCGGCCGCGCGGAGTGAAGCGCTCGCCGCAGGGCAACGGCTACGCGGTGACGATGGAAGGCTCCGGCACGCTGGTGATGCTCGATCCGAACTTCAAAGTGGAGCGCTGGATTCAGACCGACGCGAAGCCATACGGCGTGGCATTCGACAAAAGTGGAAAGCGGATTTTTGTAGCTGCGGCGGCCGCGCAAACGCTGCAGGTATTCGATGCAGATACGCTGAAGCCCATGGGCCAAGATTCGATTGGGAAGCGCTGCTGGCACTTCACATTTACTCCCGATGGATCAAAGCTGCTGATCGCGTGCGGACGATCGGACAATGTCTACGTGATCGACGCGGGCACCTACAAGACGCTGAAAATTCTTACCGGATTTCAGACGCCTTGGGGAATTCTGGCGTACCCACGGTCGTATGGCAGCCTCGGATTGCCCTGATGCCAGCTTGGGGTTGCCGTGATGAGAGATGCACGGCGCCGGATTTCTTGATACTGTTCGCGCCGCTGTGATGATTCACCAAGCCTCACGCCGATCAATCTAGCCCGGGGGTGGAAATGAACGCGATGCGTCGATGCGGTCTGAGTGTGCTGTTGAACCTGGTATATGTGGTCATCGCAGCGGCGGTATTTGCGACGGCGGTGAGCATGTGCGCTGCGCCTAGCCGCGCCGCAACCAGCAAAAGCGCGAAGCGAGAAGCGTCGCAAGCGGCATCAGACAAACTTTGCGGGCGGGCCTGCCTGGATGGATTCGTTGACAATTATCTAGCTGCGGTTGTCGCGCACAAGCCCACGGACGTGGCGTTCGCGCCCAACGTGAAGTTCACCGAACAAACCGCGGCGCTGAAAATCGGCCAGGGCACGTGGGGCACATTCAACGGCATCGGCAATTTCAAGTTGCACTTCGACGATGTGGCGCGAGGCGAGGCCGGTTACATCGGTACGATGAAGGAATGGGGTTATCCGGTGATTTTTTGCCTGCGGCTGAAAGTGACTGGCGGGCAAATCGCCGAAGTGGAAGATTTCGTGGTGCGCGATGAGGATGCCGCCAAAAAGCTGGACGCGATGCAGCCGAATCCGCTCTTCACGGAAGACGTTCCGCCCGCGCAGCGCGAAAGCCGCGCCGAGCTGGTGAAGATCGCCAACATGTATTTTTCGGGCTTGCAGCAAGATACCGGCAAGGGCGATTACCCGTTCGCGCCGGATTGCAACCGCATCGAAAACGCGACACAAACGACCAATAACCCACAAGCTGCCGCGTCGCAGGTCTACAACCCGGGGCTCGCGGTTATGAAGCTCGGTTGCAAGGCGCAGTTCGAGACCGGCTATTTCAAGGTGGTCACCAAAATCAGCGATCGCCGCTTCGTGATCGTCGATCCCGAGCGCGGGCTGGCGTTTGCCTTCGCTTTCTTCAATCATGCGGGCAGGCTGAAGACGATTACTTTGACGAATGGCGAGACGTTTCCCGCCACGCTGCGCCATCCGTACACGTTTGAAATCGGCGAACTTTTCAAAATCGAGAAGGGCAAGATCCGGCAGATTCAAGCGGTGCTTACCGAGGAGCCTTACGGAATTCGCTCCGGATGGGGGCCGGCCGGATTGCAGCCGCCCATTCCCAAGCCGCTGCCGCCGGAAGCGGACGCCGCGTCGAAATGCGACGGGAAGTGCCTGGACGAAATGACGGACCGGTTCCGCGCGGCGCTGATTGCGCATGATCCTTCGCTGTTGCCGGTGACGAGCAACGTGCGCTACACGGAAAACGGACAGGTGCTGAAGATTGGCGATGGGCTGTGGGGCACGCTCACGGGCTGGGGAAGCTATAAGCTCTACATCGATGATCCCGAGGACGGCGAAGCAGGTTTCGTCGGGGAAACCTTCGAGGCCGGAATGCCGGGACTTCTGTGTGCGCGGCTGCGAGTAGTAGATGGCAAAGTGAGCCAGATCGAAGTGCTGGACACGCGCAAGGAGACTCCGACAGGCTTCACACAGCCTGAGGGACTGACGAATCCGAAGGTGGCGCCGAAGCTCGCGTCGTTCTATGAAGAGATTCCCGAAAGCGAGCGCGAGTCGAAACAGGATTTGATCGCGCAGACCGATCTTTACTTTGACGGCATCGAGAAGAGCAACGGGAATATTGTTCCGTGGGCGCCGGGAGTAATTCGCGTCGAAAATGGGACGCAGACGTGCCCGTCGTCTTTTGGACAGGCCGCGAAGAACGGGCCGCTGAGCTGTTCGAAACAATTGGACACGCACCTTTTCGAGTACATCTTTCCCATTTCGCCGCGGCGTTACACGGTGGTGGACCGCGCGCATGGAATCGTGATGGGTACATTTATGTTCAACACCCCGGGGACAGTCGAGTACGTGAATGTGCCGAGCGTGGGGAAGGTGCGGGAATCGCGCGCGGCGCTGCGACCGTTCAGCGAAGAAGTGGATGAGATTTTCAAAATTAAGGACGGGAAGATTGAAGCGATCATCGCGGTGATGACCGGTCTGCCATTTGGAGATACGCCGGGCTGGACGGAATCGCTGCGGTGATGACTCTGGGCGCGGTTAATTTTATGAAAATGAAGGTCACGCACTGTTGGGGCGATTGGGTGTAAAGTGGGCGGCATGGAGCCTAGCGCGAGCCTGGTTATAACTGGAAACACCGCGGCGCAGTTGACGCTGGAAGTGATGAACCCGCGCGGCGAAACGCCTCCGCCGACCACTGTTGGCATCAATCCGCGCGTCCGCGATCTTGCGGGCAAGAAGATCGTGCTGGTGGACAACGGCAAATTTGGCGCCGGGAATTTTTTGGAAGTGCTCGGCGGAATGCTGAAGCAGAGATTTCCCGCCGCGGCAATTGTGATGTATCCGAAGCCCGCAGCGCAGACGATCACCGCTCTTCCCAATTGGTATCCGACGGTGAAGCCGCAGGGCGATCTTTTCGTTTTCGGCGTAGGTGATTGAGGGAGTTGCACGTGGTGGGGTTCCCACGACTCGATCGAAATCGAAAAGTCCGGCCTTCCGGGCGTTTACATCGCCACAATTGAATTTTTGGATGACGCGAAATCCGCGGCGCTCGATCGCGGCATGCCAGGGCTGCGCGCAGTCGGACTATCTTCAGACACTTACTATCGGGCGCGAGCGAGCAAAGACGAACTGCGGCCGATTGTTGCGGCGAAAGTTGCGGAGATCGTTGACGCTCTCACGCGGCCTTTGACCGCCGAGGAAGAGCATCCGGCGCAGGTGACCGGAGCGCGGCAGGTGGACAACATCCGAGTGGCCGGCAAGAATTTCCTGGACGCGCAGGAAAACCTGAATCAACTCTTCCTCGAAAATCATTGGGCTGACGGACTGCCGATCGTTCCGCCAACGGCTGAGCTGGTGAAGGCGATGCTTAGCGGAACGAAACGCGCGCCAGATGAAGTGCTTGGGCCGGTGGCTCCGAAGAATGGAACGGCGACCGTCGAAAAAGTCGCGATCAACGCCGTAATGGCTGGAGCCAAACCGCAATATTTTCCGGTGATTTTGGCGGCCATGGACGGATTCACAAACAAAAATTACGACTTGACCCATGTGCAGGCGTCCACGGGTTCGTTCACGCCAGTGGTGATGGTGGATGGACCGATCGCGCAGGAATTGGGATTTAATTCCGGCATAGGCATGCTGGGCCATGGCTGGCGCGCGAATAGCACGGTGGGGCGTGCGCTGCGACTCTCGCTGCTGAATCTGGGGCAGACTTGGCCGCAGGTAAACGATATGGCGCTGACCGGGCGGCTGGCGGCGTACACCTTTTACACGTTTGCCGAGGATACGGAGCGCAGCCCGTGGGAGCCTTACAACGCGAGCCGTGGATTCAAGTCAGGCGACAGCACGGTGACGGTCGCGACTACTTTTAATCCAGTGATCTTCGGCGGAGGCGCCGTGTCGCCTTGGACTGGGCAGAGTGTAATCGATCAGATGGTGGAGCGAATCAGGAGCGGCGGAGTGCGTTGGCCGCATGCGCAGACCCATATTCTGGTGCTGATTCCGGATTGTGCGACCGATTTGGCGAAGGCTGGCTATACGCGACAAAGCTTGCAGGAATATTTGTACGAACAGACGCGCGTGCCCTTTGAAAATCTTGCGAAAGAAGTGTTTTTCGGGCAGGGAACGGAAGAAGAGTTTATCCGCGGGTGCGTTGCCGACGGACGAATTCGACCGGAGCGCGCGCCGATTTTCCGCGACAACTTGAAACCGGGAGGGCGCGTGCCGGTGGTGCAAAGCCCGGATGATTTTCACATTTTCGTGGCGGGCGGCTCGCCGGGATACGATTTGCTGTTCAGCTATCCGGGAACCAACCACGCGAATCAGACGGTGAAGATTACCGGGGCTACGTTGACGAAGGCTGGGCACTAACGCGATTTCGAAAGGTCGCGCGTCGCGAACTACTTTTGCCGCGTCGCAAAAGTTCTTCCAGAATGCCACCTGAAATTTCCGCAGTCGCGTACCGTCGAATCGTGGTAAAAGACTGAGTTGCGTTAGTGCACGACGCGCCGGTGGGGGCGCGCTGGATTGCGGGGGATTGTGCTGAAGAAGCTTTCAATGGTTCTTATACTGAATTGCTTTTTTGTTGTTGCGGCGCAGGCGCAGTATCCACCCAGGCCGTCGAAACCCACTCCCGAGCAGCTTGCAGCCATCGCGCAGGGAAAAACCATCTTTCAACAAAATTGCGCGGTCTGCCACGGGGAGAACTTAACCGGCGGCCGAGGACCGGACCTGATTCGATCCGATTTGGTGCGCCAGGATAAAGACGGCAACCTGATCGGCCCGGTGGTCACCAACGGTCGCATCGACAAGGGTATGCCGGCGTTCTCGTCGTTCAGCCCTCAAGAGATCCAGGACCTCGCCGCCTACATTCATTCTGAGGTCACTATTTTCGACCTGCACACCCGGATGCCGGGCGGATATCCCAACGACATCCCCCCGTCGCAACTGGCGACGGGCAGCGCCGCGGCTGGCAAGGCGTTCTTCTACGGCGCGGGCCACTGTTCGGAGTGCCATTCGCCGACAGGCGATCTGGCCCATATCGCCTCAAGATATCCGAAACCAACCACCCTGGAGCAGCTCTTCATCAATCCCGCGGGAACGCTGGCATTTTCGCCGACCTACCGCAAGGGAGTTTCGATTACCGCGACCGTGACGCTGAAGAATGGCCAAACCATGGAAGGCCCGGTAATACAAAACGGCGAGTTTTACGTGAGTATCACTGGTCCGGATGGCTGGACTCACACATGGCCGCGCAGCGACGTCAAAAGTGTCGTGGTGCACAATCCGGTGCAGGCGCACATCGATATGCTTCCGAAATGGACGAACAAAGAAATGCATGACATGTTCACGTATCTGGAGACCCTAAAGTGAAGCGCCTGATTGCAGTCCCCGCCATGTTGTTGTTCGCGCTTGGCCTCGCGTGGACGCCGCGCTCGCGCGCTCAGGGGCTCGACAACATCTCTGTGCTCAACGATCCGCCGACGGACATGTGGCCCACCTATAACGGCGATTACAGCGGACGTCGATATAGCCCGCTCGATCAGATCAACGAAAAAAATGTGAAATCGTTGGCGTTGGCGTGGGCTTTTCAGACTGGCACGCGTTCCATGGAGACGATGCCGCTGGAAGTGAACGGCATCATGTACATCACTGGAGGGAACGAGATCTGGGCGGTAGACGCGCTCACCGGGCGCCAGATTTGGCACTTCGTGACCGGACGCCCAGGAGGCAGCAATAAAGGTGCGGCGATGTACAAAGACAAGCTGTACATGACCACGCCCGACGACAATCTCCTGTGCATCGACGCGAAAACCGGTAAAGAGCTCTGGAAGATTCCGATCGACGATCCTACGCTCAAGGCTTTCGGCGGAAGCGCGCCATTGGTCGTGAAGGATCACATTATCGTGGGAACGGGCGGTGATACCGCGGACCTTCCGGGTTTCCTGCTGGCCGTCGATCCTGATACCGGGAAAATTCAGTGGCGATTCGACGTGATGCCCAAGCCGGGCACTGCCGCGTGGAACACCTGGCCGCACAATACGGATGTCGTCACGCGCGGCGGCGGTATGACGTGGATCACCGGCACGTACGATCCCAAGTTGAATCTGCTTTACTGGGGGACGGGCAATCCGCATCCAGTCGAGAATGGCGCGGCCCGCGTGGGTGCGAACCTCTACACCTGCTCAATAGTGGCGCTTGATCCGGACACCGGCAAGCTGGTGTGGTATTTCCAAGGCTCGCCGCACGATACGCACGATTGGGACATGAACATGACGCCGGTGCTTTTCGATGGCACGTGGCACGGGAAGCCACGCGAGCTTCTGGCGCAGGCCGGCAAGAACGGCATGTTCTTCGTCCTCGATCGCACCAACGGCAAAAATCTGCTGTCCGAATCCTTCGTGCATACCAACTGGTACAGCGGGCTGAACAAGCGCGGCGAACCAATTCCCGATCCGGTTCGCGAGCCGCAGCCGGACGGAACTCTGGTATGGGGCAGCACGGGGACGGATTGGCAGGCGCCGAGCTTCGATCCGCAGACGGGCCTGTTTTACGTGAACTCGCAGCAATCGTTTGGCGTTTTCTACCTCACGATGCCGGGTATCCACGCGGAGGGCTGGGCCGGCCGCGACTTCTTCCTGTACTCAAAGTCGATGATGAAAGCCATCGATTACCAAACCGGCAAAATTAAATGGGTACACGATTATCCCGGACGCGAAGGGCTGGAGGGCGTCCTTTCGACCGCCGGACATCTGGTATTCACCGGCGCCAGCTACGACGATGTGATCGCCCTCGACGCCGCCACCGGCAAAACCGTGTGGCACACCTTTGTTGGCAGCGGGATGAACACTTCGCCCATGACGTACGAACTGTTCGGCCGGCAATACGTAGTGTTCCCGGCGGGGGGTACTGTTTTCGCCTTCGCGCTGCCGAGTTCTGGCGCCGCTGGCGCATCGGTGAAGCCGCAGGGAAATTGAAACCGGGCGCGTCAGAGGCAGTGTAACCGCGTCGCGCGTGATACGTCTAAGCTAATAGGCGGAGGATGAGCGGCGAACGTGAAGTATGGCCGCCCGCGACAGCCGACGTTCCGCCGAGTTCCTCAAGTGGTCGATGACTCGAAAGTACCGGCCCTTGACACTTACGGTAGCCGTGACTAACATCGCGCCAAGATGGTGCGGAGGCGGTGTTAGCGAAGTTCGTGCCGGGCAGGATGCGGCGGACCAGAAAGCGCGATTTTGAGACGCGCCAAGGGGTGGAGCCGGTTGGGTTTATGCCCGGGAATCTTAGCAATCGACCGAGGAATCTAATACTCACGGCGACGCTCTACTAGTTCGCGATTGGGAGGTAGTCATGACGAAGTGGATTGTTGTGGCGTGCATCATGTTCGGAATGGCAATGTCCGCTCCGATGGTTTCGGCGCAAGACCAAAGCAGCATGGACCAGGGGCCCATGGATCCTACGATGATGGAAGCTCCTCCGCCGACTTTTATTAAGCCCGCAGAAGTGCTGAAGATGATGAAGGACAAAGACAAGTCATTCCTGCTGGTGGATACCCAGCCGGCCATGGCGTACGCCCAGTCGCACGTTCCTGGCGCGTTCAACTATCCGTTCCAAGAGCGCCTGACGCCGCCGATTCCGCTCCCGCGCGATAAGACGCTGATCCTCTATTGCCCATGCACGCATGACGAAGACTCGATCAGCATGGCAAAGAAGCTGGCCGAGTTTGGCTACTACAACGTAAAGATTCTGGAAGGCGGCTGGTACAAGTGGGAAGCGCTGAAATATCCGGTGGCCGGCACGCAGCCGAATCCCGATGCCACTGACGCTTCGAACACGCAGCCTGCCGCTGCCACGGAAACCGCGGCCAACAGCGGGCCGCTCACTTCCGGCCGTCCGGTTGGCGCCGTTACGCCGTCGTTCCGCGTGATCGATGTGACCGGCAAATACAAGGGACAGCAGACCTGCTACGTTTGCGAATACGGCGAAGCCCCCACGATCCTGGCCTTCTTCAACAAGCCGAGCGATCAGAATGCTGCCCTAATCGTGAAGCTGAACAAGCTGGTTGCGGAGAATACGCAGAAGAACCTTAAGGGCGTGGTAGTGATGGTCGACGGCCAGGGCTCGAAGGAATGGCTGGAAAAGCTGGCTGCGGAGAAGGGCATCAAGATCCCAATGGTGTACCTGCTGCAGGGGCCGCATGACCTGGGCGTCCGACTCTATCACATCAACACGACTGCGGATAATACGTTCCTAGTGAACTACAAGCGCACCGTGCAGACGAACCTCGTGAACGTCAGCGACAACAACTTCAACGAGGTAGCGCAAGCCACCACGAAGATGCTCGGGGGCGAATAGCCTATATGGCAAACTCCCGAATCTCGTCGATGAAAACAATCTCGGTCGCGATGGCCGCCTTGGTGCTGTTGATTGCGGGCATCAAGGCGGCTCCCGCGCGCGCCGACTATCAAGCGTCGTTCAAGGTGGTCACACCGGATCAGTTGAAGGATGTGATCGCCGCGAATAAAGGAAAGGTCGTTTACCTCAACTTTTTCGCTACCTACTGTGTTCCGTGCCGGTCGGAATTTCCGGACATCGTGAAGCTGCAGAAGGAACTCGGCGATCAGGGGCTTCAGGTAATCGAAGTCTCGATGAACGATCACACTGACCCTTCTGATAACGCGGCGATGAAGCAGTATTTGGAACACATGCGGCCTACGTTCCCGGTATACATTGCGTCGTCTGTCGAAGATTCTTTCTATTCGGCGGTGAATCCGAAGTGGGAGAAAGACGGCGAAGCTCTGCCGATGACCACTATCTATGACCGCAATGGCAATCCGGCTCATTACTATGAAAAGGCTCTGAACCTTCAGCAGATGGAGCAGGACGTGAAGCCTCTGCTCGCTGCGAAGTAACAGCGGGCGGCGCCTCACCGGATGCCAGCGGAAAAGAACAAGAGAAAATCAGCGAACCGCCTGCGAGTGACGCAGGCGGTTTCGTTTTTAGGGGCGATTGCGCTGTTCGCGTTTCCGGCCGCTCTGCGCGCGCAAACGGGCTGGCCCTATCCAGGCCACGATCCGGGCGCTGCGCGCTACTCGCCACTGAAGCAAATCAACACAGAAAACGTAACGAAGCTTCGCGTGGCGTGGACTTTTCACACCGGCGACCCCAGAGACGACATGAATTCCGAGGGCGCGCCTTTGATCGTCAACGACGTGATGTATTTTGTTGGCGGAAAATTCGTCTTCGCGTTGGATGCCGATACGGGCAAGCTGATTTGGAAGTACGCGACTACCGGGACGGAACGCCGCGGGCTTTCGTATTGGGCCGGAGACAAAAACACTCCGCCGCGCCTTTTCCTCGGCGTTTCTGGGAAGCGCATGCTGGCGCTCGACGCGAAAACGGGCAAACCTGACGAAGGTTTTGGCGACGGCGGATATGTGAGCGGGGTTTCGCCTTCATCGGCGCCGGGAATTTACGGCGATTTGGTGATTACCGGCGAGAACGCCATGCACATGGTGCGCGCCTGGGACGGGCATACCGGCAAGCTGGTATGGACCTTTCACACGAAAGCTCAGCCCGGCGAGCCCGGTTATGACACCTGGAAGGGCGAAAGCTGGAAATGGAATAAAGAAGGCGTGCGCGGAGCGGATGTGTGGGGATTCATCAGCGTGGACGAAAAGCACGGCTTGGTGTACGTGCCTATCACGACTGCTGGCGGCCCGGATTTTTACGGCGGAACGCGGCTCGGCGACGACCTCTACACGGATTGCGTGGTGGCGCTCGACGCGAAGTCAGGCAAGCTGGTCTGGTATCACCAGCTGATCCATCATGATCTTTGGGACTACGATGTCGCCGCGGCGCCGACACTGTTCGACGTTCGCGAGCATGGCAATACCGTCCACGGCGTGGCTGAAACGACCAAGGCGGGATTGCTGTTCATGTTCGATCGCCTGAATGGCAAGCCACTCTTCGGCATCGAAGAGCGTCGTGTGCCGCAAGAAGACGTGCCGGGCGATCAGAGTTCGCCGACGCAGCCGTTTCCGCTGAAACCGCCGCCGTTCACGCGCAACAGCATCACGCGCGCCGATCTTTACGATGTGACGCCCGAGCACGCTGCGTTTTGCAAACAGCTGTGGGATAAATACGATTTCTACAACAATGGTCCGTATACGCCGTACAGCACCACGCGGATGACGGTGATATATCCCGGCCGCGAAGGTGGAGGCAATTGGGGTGGTCTCGGATTCGATCCGAAGCTCGGCTACATATTCGGGACGAGCGTATTCACCGCGGGCCAGACGGGAAAACTGGTGAAGGCACCGCATGGAAATCCGGCAGGCGGGCCGTACGACAAGATTTTCCCGTTTGGACCGGATCCGTATAAATCGCGCTTTTGGGACCCTTCCACCGGATGGCCGTGCGTGAATCCGCCATGGAGCGCGCTTTACGCTGTGAACGTCCGCACTGGAGATATCGTCTGGAACGTGCCGCTGGGCACGTTTGACGACCTCGCTGCCAAAGGCCATCCCGATACCGGAATCATCAACAGTGGCTCGATCGTAGTAACGGCTGGCGGATTGGTTTTCGTCGACGGCACCAACGACGGACGCTTCCGCGCTTTTGACGCTCGGACCGGCAAGAATGTGTGGACCGTTAAACTTCCCGCCAGCGCCCATACCCTTCCCGCCACATACAAAGGGCGCAACGGAAAGCAATACGTTGTTGTGGAGGCGTTCGGAGGCATGGGCATGCTGGTTGTGCCCGGAATCACCGACGAGCGTTCCGGAGACAGCGTCGTTGCGTACGCCCTACCTTAGCAACGATGGGGTAAACGCCCCATTGTACACACTTAACTTTCGACCTAGCCTCGACGTTAGGGATTGTCGCAAAGCGATTTCCCGCGAATCTGAATACGAGGCGAAGCCGAGGGCAGCATGGCCTTGGTTGACTCCACGACGCAACAACACGATCGCAGCGTTCAGTTCTATACCACCGACGAATTCCTGCTCGACGATCTCGGCGACTTCATAATAGGACCGGCCCTGTCAGAGGGCTGTTCGGCGGTGGTTGTATGCACCAAGGGCCATCTCCGCGGGAGAAGCTGCGCGAATCCGAAAAAATCTCTTCGCGAACTTTCGCTGTACCTGCTGCGGTCGCAGGATGAAGGGCGCAGGCACATCGGCCGCGAAATGCACCGCACGATAGCCTCGGCCAATACCTCTCGGTCTTGAAGCTGAAATTGGAGTCAATGAGAGTTCCCGCGGACGCCGCTCCCGAAGTAGACTCCTGCATCCGTCTGCGACAGCTGGGTGGATCGCTCGACGTGTCCTTTAGCCCCACCGGCACATTGGTGCGCGCAACGGTGCCGCTGCATAATCCCGAACTGGACGCAGGTAATAGTCGATGTTGAAAGCAGAAATTTCTGTCATGCCCGCATCGAAAAAAAAAGTGCGAATCGTATTGGTGGATGACCACGAAGTATTGCGCGAAGGCGTGCGGGCGCTGTTTGCGAAGTTGCGGCCGCAATGGGAGATCTGCGGTGAGGGTACCGCTGGCGAGCAGGCCATCGCTCTGACTCATGCTCTTGAGCCCGACATCGTGATTCTGGATATCAGCATGCCGCGCGTTAGCGGGCTGGAAGCATGTACTCGTATGCGCAAGGCGGGCCTGAAGGCTCCCGTGCTGATTTTCACCACGCATCAGTCGGAAAGTTTGGCAGGCGAGGCTCGCAAGGTTGGTGCGCAAGGATACGTGCTGAAAACGCAGGCCGCGCGCAGTCTGGTGCTGGCCATTGATACGATTTTGAGCGGTGGAACTTTCTTCGGCGGACCCCAAGAGGCCAAAGCTCCGCCCAAGACCGCCCCAACCCCGGAATTATGCGCCGCCGGCGGCTACTGCCAGCGACCTGAACGAGGCGGCGCCGCGCAACGGGAGCGCCTGCTGAAGCGCGTATTTTACAAAGAGAAAAGTATTTCAGGATTTCTTTTCGATTGGCGGTGCTTGCCCAATTTGCGAACCAGGCAGCTCGATGCCCAAGAATTTCGCGGCATTGAGCAGCAGAATCTTCGGCCGGACGGAATCCTTTAGAGGCAGTTCTGCGAATTCGGCGAGCCAGCGCTCGGGCGTCATCATTGGGAAGTCGGTGCCGAAGAACGCTTTGTCCTGCACCAGCGTATTGATGTTATGCACTGTGGACGCCGGGAAATATTTCGGCGCCCAGCCGGAAAGGTCCATGTAGGTGTTGCCCTTGTGGCGCAGGACGGCGAGCTGATCGTCGTGCCATGGCCATGAAGGATGCGCCATGATGATGCGCATCTCAGGAAACCACGCAGCGAGATTGTCGATGTACGGAATCGGCTTGCAGTATTCGAGCACGATGCCTTTTCCGCCGGGTGATCCCGCCGCCACCGCCGTGGTCCCGGTGTGAAAAATCACCGGCAGCTTTAGCCGAACAATTTCTTCGTAAATGGGAAAGAAACGCTCGTTGGTGGGATCGAATCCCTGCGCCGCCTGTTGAAATTTCATTCCGCGCAGGCCCATATCCGCGCAGCGTTTCACTTCATCAACGGCAACTTTCCCTTTCCATGGATCGACGCTTCCGAAGCCGATGAACGTCTGCGGATATTTTTTCATCCAGCAGGCGGTCTCGGAATTGTCGATCTTGATGCCGGAGCGCGTTTCGCCGTCGACGTCGAAGATAACCGCCATCATGTCCATGCTCTGGTACATCTCGGCCATGCCGTCCGGATCGCTCGACCATTTGCCCGTGTTCATGGGCAGCCCGGCCTTGATCGTGGGCGCCCAGCCCTGCTTGGCGCGCTCGCCGGTCAGAATGTGGACGTGCATATCGATCGCTTTGAGCACGGAGAACCTTTCGCAAAATTATCGGGCGGCGATTACGCCGCCATCGGAACGCCCTTGATGTTTTCCGGAATGTCCATTTCGCGGCAGTCTTTGGCGACCTTCAGCGGAGCGCCGGTCTGCGATTGCACTTCGGCAACGCTAACGCCCGGCGCGCATTCGCGAAGCAGCAAACCTTCAGGCGTCACGTCGATCAGCGCCATGTCCGTGTAAATGCGCGTTACGCAGTGCGGCGCCGTCAGCGGCAGGGTGCAGGCCTTTAGGATTTTCGGCTGTCCCTTCGTGCTTACGTGGGTCATGGTGATCCACACGTTCTTGATGCCGAACGCCAGATCCATCGCGCCGCCAACGCCGGGAACTTTCGCCCCAGGAGTGCGCCAGTTGGCCAGGTCGCCGTTCGCGGCCACTTCTAGCGCGCCTAACACGGTGTGCGTGATGTGGCCGCCGCGGACCATGGCGAACGACATGGGATGATCGAAGAAGCAGCCTCCCGGCAGCATGGTCACGTACTGTTTACCCGCGTTGATCAAATCCACATCCTCGGTGCCGGGCTCGGCGATCGGTCCCATGCCGAGAATTCCATTCTCGCTGTGGAAGAGGATCTCTTTGTCAGCCGAAAGATACGAGGACACCTGGGTCGGGATGCCGATTCCGAGGTTGACGTAGCTGCCGTCAGGCAGATCGCAGGCCACTCGATAGGCAATGCCGTCGCGTGTGAGTTTCAATGTTTTCTCCCTTGGCTACTTATGGTTCCTTCGCCACTGGCTACTTGGGTGGTCCAATTTCGATGAGTTTCGGATGGCGCGGGCAGTGCACCAGTTTATCGACGAAAATTCCCGGCGCGTGGACGTCTTCGGCGTCGATGCCGCCGACGGGAACGAATTCGTCCACTTCCGCGAGTGTCACATTCCCGGCCATGGCCATGGCGATATTGAAGTTACGCATGGCTTTGCGGAACTGCAAGTTGCCGAGCCGGTCGCCGCGGTACGCGCGAATCATGGCGAAATCGGCGTGAAGCGGCTTTTCAAATACGTAGTCGCGGCCGTCGATGGTGCGGGTTTCTTTGCCGTTGGCGAGTTCGGTGCCTGCGGAAGTGGGCGTGAAAAATCCGCCAAGTCCCGCGCCAGCCGCGCGAATCCGCTCGGCCAACGTGCCTTGCGGCACCAGTTCGAGTTCGATCTCGCCCTTCAAATACAGTTCCTGAAAATACATCGCGCCCGGATTGTTGGGGAACGAGGCGGTCACTTTCCGCACGCGTCCGTCTTTGATCAAGCCGCCCAGGGCCCAATCCCCAGCGCCAGCCCCATTGTGGATCACGGCCAGATTCTTCACGCCCTTTCGCCGCACAGCTTCGAGTAATTGGCCGGGCAGGCCGGGGTCGCCGAATCCGCCGAGCATCAGCGTGGCGCCGTCGAACACGGATTCTACTGCTTCATCACAAGTTTTCAGCGTTTTGTCTATCACGTGTGGTCCCTGAATGCGCGAGAAATCCTAGCACGCGACGCAGGACATGTTCAATGCGGATGCAGAGTTACAGAACGCATAGCACTGGCTCAGTGCAGCGGCGGGCCAACGCGCTGGGGTGGGACTGCGCCGAAGTTTTCTACGGACGCTCAGAATTCGAAGCGCACGGCCAGCTGGATCTGGCGCTTCGGAAAGTCGGACGTGAATGTGAGCGGCGTGCTGGGATTGGCGATCACGCCGCCTGGCAGCGCCGTTCCGGGCTTGATACCGTGCACGTTGAAAGTGGTAGCGCCGTTGCCACCGTAGGCCGTCGGGAGGCCGAAGAAGGGCCCGACCACGTTGTTCACGCTGGCGTAATTGGTGCGGTTGAAGAGATTGAAAGCCTGGGCCATGAACTGCAGCGAGCGCGATTCGCCGAGCTTGTATTTCCAGTTGAGGGCCAGGTCGAAGTTGATCATATTCGGACCGAGTCCGGTATTGCGCGCCGAGCCGATGGGACGATCGTTGGTCGGATGATTATCGCCATTCACTTCGCTGCCGGCCAGCAGATTGAACGGATGCCCGCTGTTGTAAGTGAAAATCGGCGAAAGCTCGAAGCCGGATAGAATGCGTTCTTTCCAGGGGCTATCCGCCACAGCAGCGACGACGACTTTATTGCGCTGGTCGAATTCCGAAAGCGCGCGCTCAGCATTCAGGTTTGTCTGATCTTGTGGCGCGTAGTCGCTGTTAAAGTCCGTGGTGGTGTCGAACGCTTTGCTGTACGTGTAGTTCGCCATCAACGTGAAATAGTTGTTGTACTGCTTCTTGATTTCGAAAAGTCCGCCTTCATAGAGCGCCGACGCCGCGGAACTGTAACGGTTGTTCTGCGCGATCAACGGATTCACAAAGCAGGCGAAAGGATTTGCAGAGCACGGAGATGGTTGCGAGGTCAAGATGCTGTATGGGTCGGCCGCCGAATTGATGTTCCAGTCGCGATAGGTAGCGGTCTTGCCGTTGGCGAGAGGCAGCGTTACTTCCGGAGCGGGGAGGATGTTGGTATCCAGCGCCACGGGCAGATGCAGCGTGTGCGAATAGATGAAGCTGGCGGAAATCGAAAGCCCCGGAGCGATCTCGCGCTCAATGCCGAGCTCCGCCTGTTGCGAATACGGGTCCTGATAATTTCGCTGATCGCTGAAGAGCACGGAAGCAGGGGGAATTGCACCGCTGTTGGTGATCGGCGCACCGATCAAAGGAGAGAGCGCAGCCGGCGTAATACAGGCGGCGTTGCCCGCCGTGGGCGTGGTGCACTGAACCAAACCTTGCGCGAAAAGTCCGCCGAAAACAGTTGCGGACGTGTAGGTGGGATTCGGATTCAGGTAGACGCCCAGATTCGACGGGTAGCCGGTCAGCGGAACCACGTAGATTCCGATTTTCCGATTGCAGGGGCTGCTGCCATTACCAGGGAAGATCGGAAAATTCAGGATCCCGCACGTGCCGGCTGCATTCGCCACTTGATTCCCAGAACTCTGATTTTCCACCGAACTGCCGTTGGCGTTAAGCACGCCGAGAGTGTTGACCACATCAGGAATTTGAAAATACGTGGTGCCGTAAAAGATTCCGTATCCGGCGCGGATTACCGTCTTGTGATCGCCGAAGGGATCCCAGGCGAAGGAGATCCGCGGCGCCACGTTGTTGTAGTCGCTGTTAAGGGGCGCAGGCTCGGTGTCCATTTCGTACCGCAGTCCGTAATTGAATGTGAAGTTCGGAGCGACCTGCCACGAGTCCTGCCAGTAGAGAGCCGTGTACGGGCGCGTGGCGGCGTAGACTGGCGTGCCGAAACCCTGTTCGAGTTCCAGCGGCGCACCGAGCGACGCAGCTTGTAATGGATCGATGGCCGCAGGAAAGGCAGTGACTCCACACAGGCTCGGCGAGCTAAGGCACGGGCTCAGGGCGTTGCCCGGAATCGAGCCGAAGATGAAGCGGCCCGGCATGTAGGTGTTTGCCTGGGTGTGGTCGCCGCGCAGAAGTTCGTCCGCGCCAAATTTGAAGGTGTGATGACCGCGGATGATAGTGAGGTTATCGGAGAATTCATAGCGGCGCAGAATGGTGCGGTTCGGCAGAAAAATATTTGTGCCGAGCGATGCAACGCCGGGAATTTGCAGGCCCACTTCGCCCGGCTCGTTGGGAATCACGCCCGTGTAGTTGTAGTCGAACTGCACGCGCGCTTCATTCTGCATCGCGGCGCTGAATTCGTGGAACCAGGAACCTTGCAGAGTGTTGTCATAAGTGTGCAGCGAGCTGCCGGCGGAAAATCCGGTGAGCGACTGCACGTCGGGGCTTTCCTCCAAATCGTGGCCGTAGCTGTAGCGCAGAAACGCCTGATCGCGTTCGCCGAATTGATGGTCCAGCCGCGCCGAGGCGAGATATTCGCGCGTGTTGTAGGGGAAGAGGCCGCCGTTGCCTTCCAGCTGCCCGATCAGGAAATTGTTTACGGCATTTTGATTAAGAGATACCCCGCTGGTGGGGCTGACAGTCAGCGCGGATTGGAGTGCGCCCGCGCAAACCGCTGCCGGTAGTGTCACGATCGTGGGTGGCGCGCCGGGGTTGAATTGGCTGAGGCACGGAACGTTGACGCCATTGCCTTCGGCGGCCAGCCCGCTGACGATTGCCTGCTGCGCGGCTCGCGGATCACTCACTGGAAATGCGGTTGGCGACGCGGCCGTTGGACCCGCGAAGATCGAAGTGTTTGTCAGCAGCGGCACGGCGTTCTGCGAGTCTTCGTGCAGGCCTTCGAAAGACACGAACATGAACGTCTTGTTCTTCTTTATGGGAAAACCGAGCGTCCCGCCAAATTGCTGGCGATTCAGGGAGTTTTTCACCGGCAGTCCTTGCGCGTTGAATGAAAAGGCGCTACCTGGAGCGAGCGCCTGTCCAAACGCGAAGGGATCGCGTGCATCCAGGGCGTCGTTGCGGAAATAGCCGTATACGCTCCCGTGAATATTGTTGGTTCCCGATTTCGTAACGATGTTGATGGAAGCGCCGCTGGCCCCGCCGAGATCGGCTGAATAATTGCTGCGGTTGATCTGAAATTCCTGCACGGCATCCTGGCTCACGTTCAGCCGAACTCCACCCGAATCGTCGTTGGCTTCGCCGCCATCCACTGTGACGCTGTTGCCCCGTCCGTTGCTGCCGTAAAACGAAAGACCGCTCTGCGGCGTTTGCTTCACGCGAAAATCCTGATCGGAGGCCAGGCGGGTGGAATTCGACACGCCCGGCGCGAGCAGCGTGAATGTCAAATAATCGCGCCGATTGATCGGCAAATCGGTGATGTACCGCTCATTGATGGTGTTGGCTTGCTGCGATTGCTCCACGTTTACTGTGGGTGGCGTGGTGGTTACTTCGACCGTCTGTTGAACCTTGGACAAGACAAGATGGAAGTCGGCGATGGTGACTTGTCCCACCGAAATTGTTACCGATTTTTGGACGACTGCTTCGAAGCCGTTTGCGGTGGCAGTCACTTCGTAACTCGCGGGCGGCAGGCCGGCGAAGCGGTATTCGCCAGTGCCGTCGGTCGTAGCGCCGCGCTGGAATCCTCGGGCGGCCAGCGATGCGGTGACGGTGGCATTCGCCACGGCTGCGCCGGATGGGTCGGTGACAGTTCCGGTCAGTTCGCCGGATGCGCCGACGCCTTGTGCGCGAGCGCTTTGAATCAGGAAAAGAGACACGAAGCCGGCAAGCAGCATAAGCCCTATGTGTTTCATAGCTTCTCTCCTCATTTCCGGAAAATCCCAGCTGGTGGATCCCTCGTTGGGGAGACATATAAGTTGGAATGCGCCGGTAAGTCAATCTGGTTCTTGTTTACGGTTGCGGCTGCCGGCGCGGAGAAGTACTCATATCGATCCACGAGAGCGACGAAGCAGATAGCTTCTGAAAAGGGGGACTTGCTATCGGCCAATCGCGGGCTGTGATGTTCCGAGCATGGCGGGAGTGACGCTAAACGTGAGACGTATCCAATTGCTATCGCGGCTAACGCTCGCGTGACTCAGGAGGCCCGTCAAGAACTGCGCTTGTTGTTTGGTCATTTGCCGTCGAACGCTCGGGTCGCCAAGCTCCGCACGTCCGATGATCCGAAAGGTATCGGCTAGCGTGGAGATATAGACCGCGTTCTTTATCGAGTCGCACTGCGCATCGACTACCGTATGAATATTCTGGCCATCGGGCTGCGCCGCTAACGTGATTTCCTGAATGCTGCGAGCGAGCTGCTCGAGCTGCGGCGAATTTTTGAAATTGGAATAAAAGCTTTTCGGCAAATTGCTCGTCCGCGCGACCGCGAAAATGGGCGCACCGGCCACGCGGCTAATGCGCGCCTGTACAGCGGCGTCAGCTGACGACCCGCCGCCCATCGTCAGGAGACTCACGGGATCCTGGCCGCTGGCGATCAGGATGCGAGTGGGAGAGAGGAATTCAAACGCGACAGGCGGATTGCCGGGAACATCGTAGAGCGTGCGCGGGCCATCTTTGAAGCTCTTTCCGGTGCGCAGGGCGTAGGCTTCGATTTTCTGTTGGTCGAAGCGTCCGTCGGCAACGGCCAGCACGCGATTCTGGCCAATTCCTGTGGCTGGCTGCGTTAAATTCGAGGGCCAGAAGGCTATAGCGACCTTGTCTAGATCGCGCGTGTAATCGAATCCCGTGTCGCGGACGAAATCTCGATATTCGCGATCTTCCTCTGGACCGGGAGCCGCGAGGCCGAGCACGGCGGCCAGCGGGGTATTTTGCAGCGTGCGCAGATCAGCGACATCAGCGTAGCCAATCACCGGCGCTGCCGGGGGCAAGTCACTGAATATGCTGGGCGGAGTGCCCGGATGCGGCGCTGGCGCAGGGGCGGCAGGTTTATTGCCCCCGTGCAAGTACCACGCTATGGCGATGGCGGCCATGCAGAGAAGTGCGGCTACTGAGATAAGTGCGCGGGTTTTAGACGTGAGCGCCACGTAGTCTCGAAATGCCGCGGAGATCAGTTTAATGGCTTGTTAGGGGTATTGCACACCTGAAAAAGCGAGGAATCCGGATCCGGTCACGTCGCATCGGAGGTGATGCGGGCGCGCCGCTCCGCATTCCTAGTGGCTTGTTTCTCGTTTTTTAGGCGCGAGCCCGTTCAAAATTTGGCTCGAAAACATCGAGTAGTCAAATTCGCTTCTTAGTTGTATAATTTAAGTTGTTCCGGCGAGAGAACACGCAGAAATAATAATCCATCCACTGGCAATGCTATTGCGCCGTTTCTGGAGCCTCTTGCAATTTGATTGCCGGTGTGATAATTTCGTCCGGTTTGCGCCGGGCTGGCGTAGCTCAGTTGGTAGAGCATCTGATTTGTAATCAGAGGGTCGGGGGTTCAAATCCCTCCGCCAGCTGAGTTTTGAGGGATCGGATTTTTATTGGCAGGTATTAGGGACGGATTCCTCGCAAATTAAACGTTCGGGCTGGTGTCTTTAGACACCAGCTCTATCTGCGTTACAGCGCGCCCCAAATGAAGTCCGGATCGGTTTTGGTAAGGTTGGAAGGACACGATGTTTGTGTGCCGCACGAATTCCGGGACGGGTGGGTGAGTGGCTAAAACCAGCAGACTGTAAATCTGCCGCTCCTTGCGGGCTACGGAGGTTCGAATCCTCCCCCGTCCACCAGCGTCCCGAAGAGATTTGGGCGCGGTGAGTTATCGGCAGTCGCGATTTGAGTCATTTAGAAGTGAATGTTCCGGCGCCGTGTAGCGGATGATTGGCGCTAGCACGCGGGAGTACGATGGGCCGGTTCGGGCCTGGGTAGCTCAGTTGGTAGAGCGCGTCCTTGGTAAGGACGAGGTCACCGGTTCAATCCCGGTCCCAGGCTCCAGCTTGAAGCGGTTGGGGCAGTACGGAATAAGCGGGGGTAACTCAGTGGTAGAGTCTCTGCCTTCCAAGCAGATGGTCGCGGGTTCGAATCCCGTCCCCCGCTCCATCGCTGCTGAGTGGGCGGGAAGCGAAGAGTTCAGGCTGTCGAGTGTGGAAGGAACTGACCGCGGCGCCTGCTGCGGAGTTCGGACGCGAGGGTAAAGCGAGATGGCGAAGGAGAAATTTGAGCGGAGCAAGCCGCACGTAAACGTGGGGACGATTGGGCACATCGACCACGGCAAGACGACTTTGACGGCGGCGATCACGAAGGTGCTCAGCAAGAACAACCCGAAGGTGTCGTTCCGAGCG
>DATLSB010000093.1:0-19737 GCA_035534415.1 Candidatus Dormiibacterota bacterium
GAGATGCGCCGTGTTCGGACGCCGCGATGAAAGGCATCACGGAATGGTTGGCAGACATTCAAGCGCACGCGGGAGCCGCTGAGGTCGGGTGGGTCATCGCGGAGGAATTCGGCGCTCTGGGAGGCCGCTGGCACGCGCACGGACTAGTTTGCGGAGTATCACCGCTAGATCGCCGGTTCTGGTGGGCGGAGGCTTTCCGGCGCTTTGGCCGCACGCGCATTGAGCCATTCGATTCCGCGCGTGCGGGCGCGTTCTACGCCTCGAAATATGCGGCGAAGGCTCTCGGCAAAATTCACTTCGGAGGAACCCTCGCGGGTGTGGAGCTGAGCCGGGTGGTGCGCCAGAGCGGGCGGCGAGTTTGGGATGATTCGTTTGCGGCCAGCTCCGCGCCAAGCCGCACTCACGGAGTGGTTGTACCCTCTGCCGACGTTGAGAGAACGTTTTTTCGACTGGGATTGCGGCGCTGGCATCGGTGAAGGCGATGACCAATCCGATTGGGAAGCCCTTGCACCTGACTGCAAGCGCGCCTATGATCGCGCGCGAAGGGCAGCCGTTCGACGGGCCAGGAGAGTCATTGGCTCGAAAACGGTATCAGCGAGGCAGAGTATTTTTACGTGGCAAAGCGAATCCGGTTTGGATCGGACGGTGGCGCGAGGACGTGATCGGCGCCGATGGAGTGACGCGGCGCATCGAACGTTCCGAAATCCTCGGCCCAAAGTCCGAAATTCCAACTGGGAAACTCGCACTCCGGCGATTGGAAGTTTTTCTTCACAAAATCAACGCGCCGGACTATCGGCCAGGGCGTATCACAACCTTGGCTGAGTTTGCTGAGAGGTGGAAAGAAACGGTGCTCTCGCAACACAAGCCGAGTAGTCAGAAGGCCGCTCAATCGCATCTGCGGTGCCACATCTTGCCGCAGTTCGGGGCGGCGCGCTTGGACGCGCTCGGCAAGGAAGCGCAGCAGGTGTTTCTGACGCGGCTTTCGCGCACTGTTTCTCGCAAGACCGCTCGCAACGTGATGGACACGCTTTCCGCGATGTTGCGGAAGGCGAAGCAGTGGGGATACGTCTGCGAGAAGGTGGATTTCAGGGACTTGGAGTTTGCAGAGGATGCGGTCCAGCCGGAGCCTCGATTTTTCACCGCGAAGCAGGTGCAGCAGATCATCGCGGCGGCTCCCGAGCCATACAAGATCATGTTCACGATTCTTGCGATGACCGGGATGCGCGCCGGTGAAATGCTCGGCTTGCAGTGGGTCGATATCGACTTCCTAAAGGGCTGCATTCACATCCGCCGCTCAGCGTGGTACGGAAACATTCAGACCACGAAGAGCAAAAGCAGCACGGCTCCGGTGCCTCTGCCGGAGATTTTGTCTGCGACTCTGCGGACCTACAAGGAACGATGGCGACCGAACCCGCTCGGATTTTTGTTTGTGACGCGGAACAACAGGCCGCCCTCATCCAACAAGGTTGTGGCCTACGGGCTGTGGCCGGTGCTGGACGCCTTGAAAATCCCGCACTGCGGACTTCACGCTTTCCGCCACACGCACGCCAGTTTGCTGTTGGACAGCGGCGCTACGCTGAAAGTCGTGCAGCAGCAGTTGCGACACTCCGATCCGCGCGTGACGCTCGCAATCTATTCACACGTGATCGGGGATTCGCAGCGAGTTGCGGTAGAGAAAGTTGCGGAGTTGTTGCGCCCAAATGCGCCCAATTCGGGGAGTGAAGGCCAGTACCTTCAGTAGGATAGCTGGAGCGGGCGATGGGAATCGAACCCACGTCCGAAGCTTGGGAAGCTTCTATTCTGCCATTGAACTACGCCCGCTCGGCTCAGCTAGGCGAAGAATAGCATTCGGTGGACTCGGGAGCAACGGGAAGAGCGCAGCCGCGTGTGACTCCGGGACACGGTTCAACGACGCGTGCAGTTGGGGCGCCAGCAACGCCGGTAAGGAGGGAACTCCAGACCAGCGAACCCGGCTAGTCCATCTTTTCCAGGCAGCAGCCCAGGTGCTTGAACTTGCCGTGCTTGGTTTGAATGGTGTGCCAAAACTCGCCGAACCAACTCGGCTTGTCCGCAACTTCGGTGACTGTGCCCACCAGGACCGGGTTGAGGATGCGGACCTTGGTGCCGATCTCAAGCTTTACGTGAGAGGCCGTTTCCACGAGAGGTTACCTCCGCCAATGTGAATTTGTGCGGAGTATAGCCACGCGCGGTTGGCGGCAAAAGGAATTTCTTCGCCGGCAGGCCTGCGTCTCAGCGCGCCCAAAGGAAAAGCCAAAGAGCAACGGCGGGGATAAGGGATAGAGGACGTGTCCGCTGTCAAGTCCGACGCCGGGGGCGAGCGTTACGCCACCGGGGAGTAGCCGCATTGCGGCGCCTTGGAACGGGCATTCGTCGGCGCCGCACGGCCTGGCGTTTACTTTCCTGCGGCCGGAGTAGCTGGCTGCCCGACCTGTTTCGCGGCAGTTTCTTTGGCGAGCAAATGCTGTGCCTGACGGTCGCCTGCGCGTGCCTCTTGAACCGTCTGATTTTGAGTCTCTGTAGCTTCCTGCATAGCTGTTTGTGCGGCGTTGCTGATGGTGACGGTGTCCGTTTTCGTATTGCTGGCCGCGGGGGCGGCTTTCGACGGGGCCGTCTGACGCGACGCAGCCGGTTGGCTTGCGTTGACGGCAGCGGTTGTCGTTGCGTTGTTAATTGGCTGTACCATTCGCGAAAAGCTCCTTTTTCGTCCCTGAACACGGGGCGGGGAAAATCGCCCTACGCTCAAAGTTTCGACTGGAACCAAAGAACCTTTAGTTTTCCCCGTAGGAGGCAATTCACCACGCGATTTAATGCAAACCAGTTCGTGATGGCACTCTACATGCTAGATTCGAGCGTGGCGTGATCGTGTGCCCTGATCCCGCAGCTACGTGCGCTTTTGAGTCCGGTGCGCTCCGCCGTCCGCACGAACGTGGAATTCGCACTCTGCAGATATTCATTCCGAGGTAGTCACAGGGTGGACTGATTCATGGCTGAAAATATCACCGCTGAAAACATCACCATCGTCACGGGATCGAAGGGCGGCGTTGGAACCACCACCGTCGCGCTGAACCTCGGCGCACAAGTTGCCAGCCAATCCCGAAAACGAGTGGCGCTGCTCGATCTGGCGCGGCCCTTTGGCCAAATCTCGATGATGCTGGATCTGGAGCCTCGCTTTACCATCCTCGACGCGCTCGATCGAATCGAGCGCCTCGACGAAGCGGGCCTCGCCGGCTTGGCCATGCGCCACAAAGCCGGCATCGAGATTCTCGCCGGGCCTCTGCACGAGCCGATGAAGCCGGATCAGCGGCAGAGCGTTACGCTCGCGGCGCTGATGTGCCTAGTGGAAATTTCCAGCCGCGCGTTCGACTGCGTGATTATCGACATGGGAGTGGTGAACGCCGCGGAGTGGGCGCCCGTGCTGTGCGCTGCCAGCACCATTCTGCTGGTAGCGGAGCCGAGCGCGCTGGCGCTGGGCCATGATCAAGCGTCACATCGCGGCGGCGGGACCAGCGGGAGTCGATTGCGACCGCATCCACGTGGTGATCGATCGATGGCGGCAAAATGATGGAGACGCGGTGGCTGCGTTCGAGAAAACTTACCAGCGCACGGTGCTCACGCGCTTGCCAAACGACTATCGACAGGTGACGGAAGCGGTCGCTATGGGCACGCCCCTGGTAGGCAGCACCAACAACGCGCTGCTGGCGCGCTATCGCGAGTTGGCATCGTGGCTACTCGCGGGCGCAAATGCAGCGGCCGGATCCGCGCAACCCCTCGCCAATGCCGGGGCTTAGATCAACGCGCACGTCCTCTCGCAGCGTAGCTTTTACTTGATGATTGGGTAATCGAGATAGTACTTGTGCAGGTCGGCTAACGTCATTTCGCCCTCGCGCATTTCAATGACGCTCGGATCGGTTGCCGAGTCCGTGACCTTCGCCCACACCGTATCTCCCGCGCGAAAGCTGGAGATCGGTATCGGTTTGCCCTCATCGTTGAAATATTTGGTCTTGGCGTCGATCTTCACAAGCACGGTTACTTCCGTGGGCCGCTTCAGCAGTAATTGATTGTTCTGCTGATCGATGGAAGCGACGATGAAAAACTGTTCGCCCGAAGCGTTCTTCACTATTCCCTTCGAAGGAGAAACGACCGGCCGTGGCGGAGTAGTGAGCGTGCGTCCCATAGGCATGATTGGCATTGGGCGCTGCGGCGGATGCATTCCGGCAGGATGATTCTGCGCCAACGCGATGCCGGGGACACCCAGTGCCACCGCCAAAGCAAAAACACATTCCAAAGAAAACGATCGAAGAATCTTATTCATATCGGAGGGCCTCGATAGGATCAAGTCGCGCGGCTTTGCGCGCGGGATAGTAGCCAAAAAAGATACCAACGCCGGCGGAAAACAGCGCCGCAATCACCACGGACGAGGGCGAAACGAACGTGGACCAGCCCAGGATTCTCGAAATAATCGCGGAGCCGATCACGCCCAGAGTAATTCCAGCAAGCCCGCCGAGTGAGCTCAGTACCACCGCTTCACTCAAGAATTGGCGTTGCACGTCCTCTTCGGTTGCGCCCACGGCCATGCGCACGCCGATCTCGCGTGTGCGCTCGGTGACCGACACCAGCATGATGTTCATGATGCCGATGCCGCCAACCAAAAGGGAAATCGATGCGATCGCCCCCAGCAAGATGGTCATGACCATGGAACTGGCCGCCGCCGCCTGCGCGAACTCGTTGGGACTGCGGATGATGAAGTCGTTGTCTGCGTCCGCTCGCAGGTGGTGGCGCTGACGTAGTAGCGACGTGATTTGCTGCTCCACGAGCGGCATGGCATCTTGTGACGTGGCGGACACCATGATCAGCTGCACCCAGCTGATGCCAGAGATCTTTTTTTGCACCGTGGTGTACGGCATGATCATCACGTCGTCCTGATCCTCACCGGTAGGGGACTGGCCTTTGGTTTCCAGCACACCGAGCACGCGGAATGGCAAACTCTTCACGCGGATGGTTTTCCCCACCGGATCGGAATCACCAAAAAGCTCGGTGACGATCGTGTGGCCGATCACGCATACGTCCGCGGATGAATCAACGTCGCGCTGCGAAAAGGAACTTCCTTGCACCACCGGCCAGTTGCGAATCTCCGTGTACTGTGGCGACGCGCCAAACGCGCGGGTGAACCAGTTCTGGTTTCCGTTCACGACCTGGACGGACGCAAACGCGATCGGTGAAACCGCCACCACGTTCGGCACGTGCGCGAGAATCGCTTCGGCGTCGTCAGCAGTGAGGGTCTTGTTGGCTTCGCTGCCCATGCGAACGCCGTTTGAATTCACGCTGCCGGCGAAGATCATGATCATGTTGGTGCCGAGAGACTGAATCTGCTGCTGAACCTGGGAACTGGCTCCTTCGCCAATCGCGACGGTGCAAATCACCGCGCCCACGCCGATGATGATGCCCAGCATGGTCAGGATCGTGCGCATTTTGTTTCGCGCTAAGGCCCGCAGCGCGACGCGGATCACTTCCCTCAGATTCATGCTGCACCTCTACTTACGCTGCTACGTACGCTGCGCGAAATCATCAGCGTGGACCGCGACCGCCGCCAAACAATGGCGAGCGTCCGCTGGTTGACCCGGGCGTGGCCTGCTCGGAGGTTACCAGGACGTCTCCCACGTGGAGATCTCCTTGAAGCAATTGCGTGTTGTTGTAGTCGGTGATGCCGGCCTGAACGGCTACTGGTATGAGCTGCTTCTGCGGACCAAGTTTCCATACCGTTTGCCAGCCGCCGATGTGCGTAGTGGAAGCCTGCTGGGAGATGTTGTACTGCTTATAGAGCTGCTGCAGGGCTTTCGGCGTCATGTTCGCGGGCTTGAACGTCAAAGCCGGATTGGGAATCTCCACCGTGTCCTGCGCGTGCCCAGTCGGAATCGTCACGTAAGCGGTTTCGCCGGGCAATAGCTTTTCATCGGGATTAGCGAAGTCGATGATGGTGTTGTAGGTGACCACATTCTGAACCGTCGTGGGATTCAGGCGAATGTTGCTGACCCGGCCATGGAACACATCGTTCGGGAAAGCGTCCACCTGAAAAGTTACGGGAATGCCGTTGCGAATGTTGCCGGTGTCCGATTCGTCGGTTGCCGCATACACTTGCATGCGCGTCAGGTCCTGCGCCACCTGGAACACGTTGGGTGCCTGCAGGGTAGCTGCTACGGATTGGCCGACGTCGATGTTGCGCGCGACCACCGTGCCATCAATCGGCGAAGTAATGGTCGTGTACTTCAAGTTCGTTTCAGCGGCGTCGAGCGCGCCTTGCATCGAAGTAATTTGAGTCTTTGCCTGTGCCAATTGCGCTTTTGCTTGTTCGACTGCCGCTTGTGAGGACTTTACTTCCGCCTGGGCTTGGCTCAACGTGGATTGAATCTGTTCATTCGAGTCGGTGGATACCACGCCAGATTGGTATAGATCCTGCGAGCGCTTTGCCGTGGCAGTCTCGTACTGCGCATTGGCTTGGGACTTGGCCAAATTCGCTTCGGAAGCCTGCACGTTGGCCTGCAGGGTAAGCAGGTTCGCTTCAGCATTTTGAAGGTTTCCCCGCGACTCGGTCACCTGCGCTTCGTAAATGGCAGGATCGAGCTGCGCCAGAACCTGCCCGTTCTTCACCCGCGTATTGAAATCCGCGAAGATATACTTCACTGTGCCGGAAACATAAGAACCCACGGGAATCGTGGTCAGCGGGTTGATAGTCCCGGTAGCCTGTACCGCCGAGGTAATGCTCCCGCGCTTCACAACCGCCGTGGTGTACTTCGGTGCAGTTGTACGCCCCCGGAAGTACAACCAAACACCCAGCAATACAACCAGGCAACCTACTATCAGATAGGTCTTCTTGTGGTTGTTATACGAATCTCGTAGCGACATGGATCTCCGATGTGCGGGATGCGTCCTCGACGACGGGCCCCAGCCTCAAAACCTCTTCGCCTAACCCAGTGTGGCTCCCACTAACCGCATAGACGCACTGCCAGTGAGTTGGGTTACGTCCGGAAACAGAACAGGCAAAAACAAGGTGAACCGTATCGCGAAGGCCGGCAAGGCCACTAACTACCGTGATTATAACATGGTCCGTGCTAAAGTGATCGCGGCCAGTTCGGCTCCATCGTCCGGGCGGCGTCTGGGGGAAGCGTGGCATATCGGGACCTGCGGCAGTTCATCAGCAAGCTCGAAAAAGAAGGCGAACTCAAGCGAATCTCGCAGGAATTGGACCCGATCTTGGAGATCACTGAGGTCACCGACCGAGCCGTTAAGGCTGGCGGACCGGCACTGTTATTCGAAAAACCACGCGGCGCGCGCATTCCAGTGGTGACGAATCTGGTAGGCACCGAGCGCCGCATGGAGCTTGCTCTGGAAGCCGAATCCCTGGATGAGATCGCCGGGCGTATATCGTCGGTGCTGGACATCCAGTCGCCGCAAGGGCTGCTCGACAAAGTGAAGATACTGCCGAAGCTGGCCGAGCTCGGCTCGGTATTTCCAAAAACGGTTCGCAACGGCGCCTGTCAGGAAGTTGTCCGCACCGAGAATTTCTCGCTCTTCGATCTGCCGATCCTACAGTGCTGGCCTCAAGACGGCGGCCGCTACATTACCTGGCCGATGGTCATCACGAAAAATCCCGAGACCGGCAAGCGCAACGTTGGCTGCTATCGGATGCAGGTGTTCGACGAACGCACCACCGGGATGCACTGGCAGACGCAAAAGCACGGCGCGGAACATTACCGAAGCGCGCGCTCGAAAAATAAAGCAGGGAAACTCGAAGTTGCCGTGGCGATCGGCGCCGATCCGGCTACCTGCCTCGCCGGGATTTTACCCGTCCCGCCTGATATGGACGAGTTCATGTTCTCCGGCTTTCTGAGGCGCGACCCGGTGGAATTAGTGGCCTGTAAGACCGTCGATTTGGAAGTTCCTGCAAATGCCGAGATCGTGCTAGAGGGACACGTCGATCTCGGCGAAATGCGCACCGAGGGTCCGTTCGGCGATCACACCGGATTCTATTCGTTGGAAGGGCAATACCCCGTATTTCACGTCACGTGCATTACTCACCGTAAAGAACCCCTGTACTTGACAACTATTGTTGGCCCGCCGCCGCAGGAAGATTACTTTATCGGGCATGCCATCGAGCGAGTGTTTCTTCCGGTGATGAAACTTCAGCATCCGGAGATCGTCGACGTTGCCATGCCCGCCGAAGGAATTTTCCAGAACCTGATGATCGTCGCCATTCGAAAGAGCTATCCGGGTCACGCGCGCAAAACGATGAATGCGATCTGGTCGCTGGGCCAGGCGATGTTTACGAAAGTGATCGTGGTGGTCGATCATGACGTGAACGTGCAGGACTCGAAAGAGGTCGTTTGGAAAGCTCTGTGCGCGATCGACCCCGAACGCGACATTCAATTCGTGCTCGGCCCAGTCGACACTCTCGATCACGCCGCGCGCCGCCAGGACTTCGGCTCAAAAATGGGAATCGATGCCACTCGCAAATGGCCTGAAGAGGGCTATACCGGCCGATGGCCCGACGAAATTCGCATGGACTCTGCAACCAAACAACGAATCGATTCGATCTGGCAACAGCTCAAGATTCAAGACAAGCGAAAGTAAACGCGCAGCACCCGCCACGTACCGAATATTGTCGTCCACAACACGCCTCCTAAATCCTCAGCGATTCAGTGAATCAGTTCCGCCGATAATAACTCCTGAAGACTTGCAGCGGCCTTCGGGGTTTAACCAACAGCACACCAAGCGAACAAGTCGATTGACAGTCTTCGGCGCGAATGTAATAAACGAAGCACGGGGAAGGTACCAGTGCTAATAGTACTGCCGCCTGCGTACCTTAAGTCGCCCTGGGGTAGGGCGAATTAGAACCGAATAGCACGAGGGTCCTGCGTAAGGACACCAGACTCAGGAAAGCAGCCTGCGCCATCGGCTGCATGGGAGTGAGAGGTCGCGCGATGTTCAACCTGGGTAAATCGAAGTCACTAATTGGATTGGACATTGGTTCGAGCTCCGTCAAGGCGGTTGAGCTGAAACGAGCCAAGGACGGATTCGAATTGGTGAGTTACGGCCTTGAGCCGCTCGCTCAGGACACTGTCGTGGACGGCGCGATCATGGATGCGCCTTCCGTGGCCGAGAAGATCATCGCCATTTTCGACGGTCAGAAGATCAAGACCAAGGAAGTGGCCACCTCGGTTTCCGGTCACTCGGTGATCGTAAAGCGAGTCAGCATGCCGCTGATGACCGAGGAAGAACTCTACGATCGCGTGCAGGCAGAGGCCAGCCAGCATATTCCCTTCGACATCGCCGACGTGAACCTCAGCTATCAGCTGCTGGAAGCCACCGAAAACCAGATGGACGTGCTGCTGGTCGCGGTCAAGAAAGACAAAATTCTGAACCACACCAACGTGCTGGCGCAGGCCGGCAAGACACCCATGGTCGTGGACATCGACGCGTTCGCTCTGCAGAACTGCTACGAAGTGAATTACGACCTTGATCCTTCGCAGGTGGTGGCGCTTCTGAATATCGGCGCGAGCGTCATGAACATCAACATCGTCCGCGGTTGGACGCCGCTCTTCACTCGCGACGTTTCCGTGGGCGGCAATCAGTACACCGACGCCTTGCAAAAAGAACTCGATCTAAGCTTCGAAGATGCCGAGAAACTGAAAATGGGCGGCACGCATGCGGGCGTCAGCGACGAGCAACGCGCCGCGATTCTGCGCTCTGTATCCGACATCCTGATCCTCGAAATTCAGAAGACCTTCGACTTCTTTCGGGCCACCGCCAGCGGCGAAAACATCCGCCGGATCGTGGTCGCCGGCGGCACAGCACGAGTTCCCGGCCTTCTTGACTTCCTCAAAGAAGAATTTGCCATGCCGGTGGAGGAACTGTATCCGTTTCGCAAGATTGCAGTGAACCCCGGGCGCCACAACGAAGAAGAGCTTCGCGAGTGGGCGCCGCGCCTGGCGATCGCGGTTGGCTTGGCGCTGAGGAGCTTCGATACCCCATGATTCGCATAAACCTTCTCGGACAAGCGCGCCCCAAGGCCGCCAAGCAGGCGGTGCCGCTCGAAGCTACGGTGCAGATTCTGTTTCTCACGGTAGCCGTGGCGCTCGCGGCGGTGATCTTGGGCGTTACCTATTTCCAGCAGAAACGCGAGCTGGATAACACCAGCAAAAAAATCCTGGCCTTGCGCGCCGAAAAGCAAAGCCTGCAGCAGATCAAAGTCGACGTGGACCGCTTCCAAAGCGAGAAGGCCGTGCTGCAGCAGCGCATCGACGTGATCGAGACTCTCCAGAAGAACCGCACCGGCGCCCAGGAACTGCTCCAAATGGTGGCCAATACGGTTGTGCGTGTCGACTCTCTCTGGCTGACCTCGCTGACCCGCAGCGGCGATTCGTTGACCATCCAGGGCGAGGCCGGTTCCATCGACTCCGTCGCCAACTTCTTGACCGAGATGAAACGGTCCGGCTATTTCGACCAGATTGAACTGAAAGAAGCGAAGGAAACCGACATCCTGCCATCCGTTGAAACGTTTCAGTTCCTAATGACCGCCTCAGTCGCCGGAGGAAGCAGCCCGGGCGCCCAGCCCGCTGGAAGCACCCAACCTCCGCGACCTCCGGCCAGGGGAAGGAGCTAGCAATGGCGACATCGTTTCGAGACTGGCCCTGGCCCCTTCAGGCCCTCTTTTATGCGGCCCTTGCCGTGGCTTTAGTGGTGGTGGGCTTGTACGTGCCTGGCTCGCCACTGGCGAGCGTCCGCTCCGATCTTCAGAGCGCACAATCGGAATTGAAACCGCTTCAGGCGGACGTCGAAAGCTTGCGCGTTTACAAGCAGCGGCGTGCCGAATTGCAGGCGGATATGGACGCGCTCCAAAAGCAACTGGCCACCCTCCAGACCATCGTTCCTGAAGAGAAGCAGACCGATCAGTTCATTTTGATGGTGGATCGCGCGGCAAACAGTTCAGGTGTCACGATTCGCGCCCTGACCGCGCAGCCGATCAGCCAAAAGCCGTACTACTTCGAGATGCCGTTCGCGATTCAAGCGGATGGTCCCTACTACTCGGTGATGGACTTCTTCTCAAGGATGGGGCGCCTTTCGCGGATCATCAACGTAGGGGATCTTAAGCTCGACGAGATTGCTACCGGTCACAACGCCAAGTTTCATTTGGCGCCCGGAACTTCGGTCGAGGGGTCGTTCACCATCACGACCTTTTTCACAAGTTCGGCGCAGCAGCAAGCCACTGAAAAACCGGTAGCCGCAAAGACGAGACGGTAGGGGAACATGACGAGACTCGCGAGAGAATGCGTCAACTCCGTGGCCACCCTGGTCATCGTGCTGATCTTCGGCACCACGGTGTGGGCGCAAGCTACACCAGTAAAAAAGCAGGCAAGAAGTGCGCGTCCAGCGGCTTCGTCCAAGTTGGTCGGCCGCCCCGCTCATCGCACCGCCAAAAGGAAACCGGCGCACGTGCCGAAGCGCGTAACGGCAGCAGTAGGAGCTTCGCCGCGCGCCACGCCCGCAGCCGCGCCGGCCGCCGCACCAAGCAACGGACCGGGCAACGATCAAAGCCTTGATTTGGTCGGCAAACGCGATCCCTTCGTCGCGCTCGTAAACACGGCGAAGCCCGCTGGCCAGCATCTGCCGCCCGGAAAAGCCGGCTTGGTGATCGGGACTTTGACAGTGCAGGGCACCGTGCAGGGCGCCAATGGAATGTTCGCGGTCATCGCCAACCCGGACGAGAGAGTTTACTTCGTGCGGGAAGGCGACCGCCTCTACGACGGCCAGGTTGAGAAGATCAGTTTGGACTCTGTCACTTTTCAGCAAGACACGAAAGACGCCTTCGGGAAACCGATCGAGCGAACCGTAGTGAAGCGAATCTATCCGAGCGCAGGAGATCAGCAATGAGGATTATGTGGAGGGCGTGGGGGCTGGGCGCGCTAGTGGCGGCTGGCTTATTGCTATCGAACGGAGCGCTGCGAGCCAACGAAGCGCCCGTCGTGCACGTAAAGGTGGTCACCGCGGGCGGCGCGACGCGTCTCGACGCTCAGGCGACCGGCGCGTTCGAGTATTCCACCTATCGCCCGAGCGGAAGTCTCTACGTGCTCGAGTTGAGCGGTGTCTCCGCCGCTGAAGCGGCTGGCGTGCGCCAACTGAACTCAGGGCTCGTCAAGGGGTACCGCATCCTGAGCTACTCCACGGGCGACACTCCGAACGTGCGTCTCGAAATTCGGCTAGCGCCTGGCGCCAGCGTGGACGTTCAGCGGCCGGATGCGCGCGATCTGGCTCTTGTCGTCTCTCCGGCCGCCACCTCCGCGAATCTGCAAAACCTTTTGCGCCACGATCAGGCCGCGCTGTTGCCTGCGAGCGATACGTCCGTCAGCGACTCCGCTCTTGCAGGTGTCGGCGCGATTCGGCAGGTAAACCTGACCCAAACCGATGGCGCCACGAAGGTGAATGTCGCCGCGTCCGGAAGATTGGCCTATCACTCGATGCGGCTGCACAATCCTGAGCGACTGGTTCTGGATTTCGACGGCTCGCGCCTCCGTACCTCGACCGACCGGATATTGAGCAAGCTCGATCCGGTGCGCGAGATTCGCATGGCCCAGTTCCGGCCAGACGTTACCCGCGTGGTAATCGACCTTCGCGGACCGGGCGTGACCTACAACGTCGCCGCAAAGGGTGACGCATTGACGGTTACGTTCGCATCCAACGGCGCCGCCAGCGACACGGGGAATTCGAATGCAAACGCTGGCAGCGAGAAATTGTTGACGACGAAAGCCGCTGTGCAGGCTTCCAAGCCGGCGATCCGCCAGCAAACCGCGCAGGAGCGTGCACCAATTCCAGCGCCAGCCGAAGTGTTGCCGGTCAGCCTCACACAGCCAGCCGGCGCGTTTGCCGCTCCCGCTGGGCAACCCCACGCCCTCGACATACCGGCAGCGCCCCAGGCCGCGCCTTCCTCCACCGGAGCAGTGAAATACACCGGCGAGCCGATTTCGGTGAACTTGAAGGATGTCGACCTCCGGGATTTCTTCCGCCTGATTCACGAAATCAGCGGCTTAAACGTGGTGGTCGATCCCAATGTGAAAGGCAGTCTGACGATTGTGTTGGACGACGTGCCGTGGGACCAGGCTCTCGATATCGTACTGAAGAACAACGACCTGGAAAAGCAGCTCGATGGAAACGTCCTGCGCATCGCCACTCAGGCAACCCTGCGAAAAGAAGCTGACGAAACACGCGATTTGGCGCTGGCGCAGGAAGAGTCGGTTCCAGTTGTTACCACCACTCGCGTCCTAAGCTATGCGAAAGCAACCACTCTGGCCGCTACGCTGAAGAAGTTCCTCTCGCCGCGCGGGGACATCATCGCCGACGATCGTTCCAACACATTGATCATCCGCGACATTCCCAGCACCTTCCCGGTGATCGACAATTTAATCCGCGAACTCGACCGCCGCTCGCAACAGGTCGAGATCGAAGCCCGCGTGGTGGAGGCCAATCGTTCCTTCGCCCGCGAAATCGGCACGCAGTTCGGTATTTCGGCCGGCACTCCCAGCGGCAACAACATTTTTAGCGGCACAACAGAGACCGGGACCAGTCCGATCGTCCGAAACTTTCCGCCGTTGCCGGTCCCGCCTGTTATCGTGGGCACCGGCGGGACAGCCGCAACTAGTGGTTCGATCCCGCTCATGACAAACTTGGGTGCGTCTTCGCCCACCAGCGGCATCGCTTACTCGTTTTCTTCGACCAATTTCGCGCTGGACATGATCATCACCGCGGCCGAAAGCAGGGGCGTGGGCAAGTTGCTCTCGCAACCGAAGATCATTACCCAGAACAACGAGAAAGCCACAGTGAAGCAAGGAACCAAAATTCCGGTGCAGACGATCGTGAACAACACTGTTTCCGTGCAGTTCGTGGACGCGGTGCTGGAACTCGACGTCACGCCGCAAATCACTGCTGACGGAACCGTGTACATGGACGTTACCGTGGAAAACGACCAGATCGACCAGGCGATTCCACGGGTGCAGGGAATCCCGGCTATCGACACACAGTCTGCCGAAACCAAAGTAACCGTCGAGGATGGTCAAACCGTCGTAATCGGAGGTATTATTGTCACGACGCAACATACATCCGTAGACCAGGTGCCGCTGGTTGGCAGCATCCCGATACTGGGCAATTTGTTCAAGCACACGACCGTGAGCTCCACCTCTGCTGAGTTGCTGTTCTTCCTGACTCCTCGGATTCTGCCGAGCTAAGGCGGGAGATTACGGAGAAAGCTATCGCAAGCAGTGGTTCAACAGGGCCAGGATGACAACAGCCGAAGCCGCTACCATTCGCGAATGGAGCGGCTTCGGCTTGCAATGGCGCAAATCCCCGCGGACGCGATCGTGGTCTCGCACCTTCCGAACATCCGCTATTTATGCGGTTTTTCCGGGTCGGCCGGGCTGCTCGTAGTAGACAATTCCCAGGCGACATTTTTCACCGATAGCCGCTACGCGATCCAGTCACAATACGAGGTAGTCGGCGCGCGCGTGCGCATCGTCAAGCAGGCGCCTTTGCGCGCCGGTGGGGAATTGCTCCGCGCGCGCCGATCGGTGCGGCGCGTGGCGTTCTCGCCCGCGCAGGTCACCGTGGCGCAGAAGCAGGCGCTCGATGCCGCCAGCTCTCGAAAAGTCCGGTGGGTCAGTGACGGCGGCGCGATCGAAAAGCTCCGCGCCGTTAAAGATGCGGGCGAAATCGCAATCATCCGCGAAGCCGCCGAACTGGTGAGCCGCACCTTCCAGCGCACGCGGCGAATTTTGCACGCGGGAATGTCGGAGCTGAATCTGGCCGCCGAAATCGAGCGCGATTTCAAACGCCAGGGCGCCGAGGGGCCTTCGTTCGAAACCATCGTCGCCTCTGGCGAACGTTCCGCGTGGCCTCATGCGCATCCCACTGCCAAGCTGATCGCGAAAAACGAATTGGTCGTCCTGGATCAGGGTGCTATACTCCGCGGTTACTGTAGCGATATGACCCGTACGGTGTTTCTAGGCAAGGCATCACGCAGGGTTAAAAGTCTCTACAAAGCCGTGCAGGACGCGCTGGAAGCAGGTAAGGCAGCGGCTCGGCCTGGGGCCAAGGCGCAGGACGTGGACGCGGCTGCCAGGAGCGTGCTTCGCAGGGCCGGTTTGGCGCGCTACTTTACACACAGCACGGGCCACGGCGTTGGCTTGGAAATCCACGAATCTCCCCGCCTGGGCAAGGGAGATCAGACGGTTCTCACGGAGGGAATGGTCATCACCGTGGAGCCGGGCGTTTACATCGAAGGTTTGGGTGGCATCCGCATTGAGGACGACATCGTGGTAACGGCGCACGGCGCTCAAGAATTGACTACAGCTCCGCGGGATTTAATCGAACTCTAAATGGCAAAAAAAGCGAAGTCAGAAGTTGGGGCGGCATCGGAATCCTCTGGCGTGAACTTGGATGAAATCGAACGCCTGTTGACGTTCATGCAGTCCCACGCACTCGCAGAACTCGAATACCAACGCGGCGATTTGCACGTACGCTTAAAAAAAGCTTCGGCCGTTCCGGCATCGTTCGCGCGCCCGAGCACAGTGGAACATCAGCAGGCTGTGCAGCAGGCAAGCGCGCCGGCCGCCCCGCCTCCGGCGCCCAGCGCAGGCGCGCGGGCGGAAGCCGAGAACGTCCACACCATCAAGTCGCCGATCGTCGGGACGTTCTACGCCTCTCCCAGTCCGGAATCCGACCCATTCGTCACCACCGGCGCGCGCGTAGACGCGGGACAGGTCTTGTGCATCATCGAAGCAATGAAACTGATGAACGAAATTGAATCCGACGTGGCTGGCGAAGTGGTGCGCATTCACGTCGAAAACGGAAAGCCGGTTGAGTATGGAGCGCCCCTTTTCGATATTCGGACCAACTCTCCGGCCAAAAAATAGCGCGCCGATATTTCGAGTGGCAGGCTCCAGGCGGCCTTTGCATAATTCCAGCTGTGCCGTGAACGCATGTTCAAAAAAATTCTGATCGCAAATCGAGGCGAGATTGCGCTGCGTGTTCTGTGCGCGTGCAAGGAATTGGGCATTCGCACGGTCGCTGTCTATTCGGAAGCTGATAAACATGCCCTGCACGTGCGCTTTGCTGACGAGGCCATTTGCATCGGGCCTCCGCGCAGCTCCGATAGCTACCTGAATATTCCGCAGGTAATCAGCGCCGCCGAAATCGCCAATGTGGACGCCATCCATCCCGGCTACGGCTTTCTTTCCGAGAACGCCAACTTCGCCGAGGTCTGCGAAGCTTCGCATATCACCTTCATAGGTCCGTCGCCCGCCGTGATTCGCATGATGGGCGAAAAGGACCAGGCGCGCGTGGAAATGGCCGCCGCCGGCCTGCCCGTGATTCCAGGAAGCGACGGAATCGTTCCTGATGAAGAGGCCGCTGCTGATGTCGCTTCCGAGGTCGGCTTTCCGCTGATGATCAAAGCGGCTGAAGGTGGCGGGGGACGCGGCATGCGGGTCGTCCGCAACAAGAAAGAGCTGCTGCCCGCATTTCACACCGCGCGCGCCGAAGCCGAGCAAGCCTTCGGCAGTCCCAACGTGTACATCGAAAAATTGATCGAGAATCCCCGCCACATCGAATTTCAGGTTCTTGGCGACCGCCACGGTAATGTGATTCACCTCGGCGAGCGCGAATGCTCTCTGCAGCGCCGCCATCAAAAGGTGGTCGAGGAATCTCCCTCGACGGTGATCGACGACGCCACGCGCAACCGACTGGGGAAGCAAGTCATCGATGCGCTGCGCAAAGTCGGCTACACCAGCGCCGGGACGGTCGAGTTTCTGCGCGATTCAACCGGCGAGCTCTACTTCATCGAGATGAACGCGCGTATTCAGGTTGAACATCCGGTCACCGAAATGGTCACCGGAGTTGACCTGGTGAAATCGCAAATCCGACTCGCGGCCGGCGAGAGCATGGAAGAAGTCGTCGGCCCGGTGACATTTCGAGGGCACGCCATCGAGTGCCGCATCAACGCGGAAGACCCGGAGAAGTTCACTCCGTCGCCGGGACGCATCACCGCGTTTCGCGTTCCGGGTGGCCCTGGTATTCGCGTCGACACCGCCGCCTACTCCGACGCCATCGTGCCACCCTACTACGATTCATTGGTCGCTAAGCTCATCGCCTATGGCGACGACCGAACCGAGGCCATCGCTCGCATGCGTCGCGCCCTTGACGAGTTCGTCGTCGAAGGAATTAAAACCACCATTCCTCTGCACAAGCGCATTCTCGCCTTCCCTGAGTTCTTAGAGGGGAACTTCGACACTCATTCGCTGGAACGCATGTTTGCGGCCGATTTGAAGTAGCCTTTGGCACTATTTCGCGCCAGTATGCTAGCCGCCCGGCGCGTAGCCCGAAAACCCAGGCCAAGCGGCGCGCCGCCCGTGGGTGGCGTGAGAGAATATCCGTACCGTGAGGCGCGTTTGTTTCCACCCCTGTATGCCATCATTGACTCCACACTTTCAGGAGATCGAGCCATTGTGTTCGTGCGCGCGCTTTCCGGCGCGGGCGTGACACTGTTCCAACTCCGCCACAAGACTTCAACGCCAGCTGCAATCTGCACGGAAACTGTGTCTCTGCTCGCGAGCATCGCGTCGCCAGAAGTTCGCCTCATCATCAACGACCGGCCGGACATTGCAGCGATCACCGGCGCGGCGGGCGTACACGTCGGCCAGTACGATCTCCCGGTGGAAGCCGCGCGCGAAATCTGCGGGCCTGCGCGATGGGTGGGCGTTTCGACACACAATCTCGATCAATTGCGCGAGGCGGACCGCACTTCGGCGGATTATATTGCCGTGGGGCCGATCTTTCCTACGGCCACAAAGGGCAATCCAGATCCAGTAGTGGGCGTGGAGTTTGTGCGCGCGGCGCGCCGCATCACGCGCAAGCCGCTGGTGGCTATCGGCGGAATCAGCGCTGATACCGCCGAGCAGGTCTACCGCGCCGGCGCCGATTCAGTGGCTGTAATTCGCGACCTGATTGCAGCGGATGATCGCGCAGCGCGCGCTCGCCAGTACTTTGCCGCCGCTGAACGCGCGCGGTCTTGAAGAATCAAGAAAGCTGTGTGGTTCAATGGCTAAGCAAACAACCGTGAGCGCTCCAACCCAAACTCGGCCCAGCGGCGAATTCGTCAAAGGCCTTGGCCTTTTCGATTCCACGATGCTTGTGGCCGGGTCGATGATTGGCTCCGGCATTTTCATCGTCTCCGCCGATATTGCCCATCAGGTTCAAAGCCCCGGATTGCTGATCCTCGTTTGGCTCGCCTCTGGGCTCATGACCATCATCGCCGCGCTCAGCTATGGCGAACTCGCAGCGGCGATGCCATACGCGGGCGGGCAGTACGTCTATTTGCGCGAATCGCTTGGCCAGATTTGGGGTTTTCTTTACGGCTGGACGATGCTGCTGGTCATCCAGACTGCCACCATCGCCGCCGTGGCCATCGCCTTCGCGAAATTCACCGCCGTAATTTTCCCCTGGTTTTCCGCCACCGCTTGGATTGGAAAAGCAGGCACGTTCGGACCCTGGCAATTCTGGTTTGGCTCGCTCGGTCCTTACCACGTGGGACTGAACCGCCAAAACCTGCTGGCGATTCTTTCGATTGTACTGCTCACCTGGGTGAATACGCGCGGCCTGCGCCTGGGAAAAATCGTGCAGAACGTCTTCACCGTCACGAAGACTGGCTCGCTCGCCGTGCTCGTGCTACTCGGATTCTGGTTCACCACTGCCGTGGCGCGCTCCACGAATTTCACCGGTTTTTGGCGCCACGCCGGTTGGGCCGCGATGCATCCGTATCCGCCCGATTCGCCTTCGCGCATGGTCGGCACTCTCACGCTCATAGGCGTCGCCATGGTCGGTTCGCTTTTTTCCATGGACGCCTGGAACAACATCACCTTCACCGCCGCCGAGGTAAAAAGTCCGCATCGAAACTTGCCGCTGGCGCTGGCGATGGGGACGGGCATGGTGATTTCGCTGTATGTGCTGGCCAACATCGCCTATCTGCGCGTCTTGCCGCTGACCGGCACGCCGCACGGCGCAACCGCGCTGGCTCGCGGTATTGAGTTTGCCGCTGACCAACGCGTCGCCACAGCCACGGCGCAAGTAATCTTCGGCCCCGCCGGCGCGATCGTGATGGCTCTGGCGATCTTGATTTCATGCTTCGGTTGCAACAACGGTCTGATCCTTTCCGGCGCGCGCATCTACTACGCCATGTCCAAGGACGGAGTTTTCTTCCGCTCCGTCGCGAGCCTCAACAAACGCCACGTCCCAGCCATCGCTCTCATCGTTCAATGCGTGTGGGCCTCGCTTCTTTGCCTTTCCGGCACCTATAGCCAACTGCTAGACTTTCTGATATTCGCCGTGGTGATCTTCTACATCCTCACGCTCACGGGACTCTTCGTTCTTCGCTGGAAGCGCCCAGACATGCCGCGTCCATATCGCGCGGTCGGTTATCCCGTCCTGCCGGCACTCTATTTGGTAATGGCGGTGTTTCTCGAAATTCAATTGTTGCGGTATAAACCGCAATACACTTGGCCGGGGCTGATTATCGTACTGCTGGGTGTTCCGGTGTACGCGCTCTGGCGCCTGCAGACGAAGCGCTCGCGGCCGGTTGGCGCTCCGGCGGAGGCGCTTGACGATGCCAAGTGATACCGGCGC
>DATLSB010000094.1:0-12058 GCA_035534415.1 Candidatus Dormiibacterota bacterium
TGGCGAATCATTTTTTGATCACGCGCGAAGGAGAAGGCGCGCGGGTGAAGGCGTTTTTCTCCATCCTGCAATACAACGTGGACTACCGCACCAATTTCGTCTTCGGCATCGGGACTTGGGACAACTTGTGCGTGAAGCGCAACGGCAAATGGGTGTTCCAGGAGGAGACCATCAACGCGTGGACGGACCGCAACACCGTGATGTGGGAGGGCGAGGATCGCGCGAAGTCCATGGGCCCGCGCGTGGCGCGCGCGGTGCCGGGCATGCCCGCGCGATAGGAGTGAACGTGGTGGCGCGACGAGAGCGAGACGAAGAAGGCCAAAAGCAGATCCCTCGTCGTCCCGGTAAGCGCGCTACGCGCACCGGGCCTCGCTCGGGATGACAAGCTTGGTATGGAGTGCCGTGCGAAATCGGAACGGGCCTCGCGGCGAAAATGCGGGTGCAGCAGAACGCGAGCCTTCGTATCGCGCGCGTGTCATCCCGAGCGAGGCCGCATTTTGGCCGACGAGGGATCTGCTTTTCGGTTTTCAGTTTTTGATTTTGCGTTTTTCCGCCTCGCGGCCACGGTCAATTGGGCATGCGCAGGACGGGCTTGATGGTTTTGCCGGTGTCGGAATCCTCGAAGGCCTGGGCGATTTGGTCGAATGGATAGAATTTGATCAGGCGGTCGAAAGGGAAGCGGCCCTGGCGGTAGTAGTCGATGAGCATGGGAATGAACAGGCTGGGCGTGGTATCGCCGCCGAGAATTCCGCGCAGGGCGCGGCCGCCGCTGAGCAGGTGAAACATGTCGGGCGCCCACTCGCCGCGAGGCGGCGCGACGAAGGCGGCCACTCCGCGCGGCGCGAGGCACTGGAGCGACTGCGTGTACGAACTGGGCGCGTTGGCGGTGTTGAAGGAATGGCTGACGCCGTAGCGGGTGAGTTCGCGAATGGTTTTGGCGGCGTCGCCGCTGGACGCGTCGATGGTATCGGTGGCGCCGAGTTCCTTGGCCATCGCGAGGCGCGACGGGATTGGATCGACGGCGATGATGCGTTCCGCGCCCACGATGCGCGCGGCCATCACGGCGCTAAGTCCCACCGAGCCGGTGCCGAAAATTGCGACCGAATCGCCCGCGCCGACTTTTAGCGAATGGACGATCGCGCCCGCGCCGGTTTGGACGCCGCAGCCGAGCGGCGCGAGGATTTCCAGCGGGATGTCGTCGAGCACTTTGATGGCGCAGCGCGCGTCGGCAAGGGAATAGGTGGCGAACGAGGATTGGCCGAAGAAGCGCGCGAAGACGCGAGCGCCATTTTGCGATAGAGGGCTCGAGCCGTCCGGGCGCAGGCCGCCGAAATTGCGCGGTAGAACTTCGTAGCAGTAGCTGTGGGCGTTGCGCCGGCAGCTGGGGCATTCGCCGCAAAAGTTGACGCTGAGCACCACGCGGTCGCCGGGCGCGAGTTGCGTCACGCCCGCGCCGACGCGCTCGACGATTCCAGCGCCTTCGTGGCCCAGCACGAACGGCCGCGGACCCGGCCGGCCATGGACGCCAATGTCCGTGTGGCAAATGCCGCTGGCCACGATGCGGACGAGGATTTCGCCGGCGCGCGGGTCTTCGATATCGAGAGATTCAAGTTGCGGGAAGCGCGCGCCCTCGCGCGATACGGCTGCTTGGATGTTCATCGACGTTCCTTGTCAGTTGACCTGAACGCGCCGGGGATTGTAATCCTTTTGCAGGGAAAAGGGACAATCTGCTAGGATGGGCGTATTGCAGGGCTGTATCCCGAAGTAGGGAGCGGCACCGGAGGCAAAAATGAGCGTTGCACCTCGTGCGGGCAGCGGCAAAATTACCGTGCCCGACATTCTTTCCCGCAAGCCGAGTCCCCTGAGCAGTTCTACTTTTTCCGAATCGAATCAGCCGAAGCAAAAGATTACCTGTATTACGGCGTACGACTATCCAACGGCGCGGCTGCTGGACGATGCCGGCGTGGACATCCTGCTGGTGGGCGATTCGGTGGGGATGGTCGTGCTTGGGTACGACAGCACGCTGCCGGTGACGCTGGACGAAATGGTGCACCACGTCCGGGCCGTTCGACGCGGGACGCGCCGGGCGCTGCTGGTGGCGGATATGCCGTACGGCAGCTTTCACGTGTCGCTCGACGAATCGGTGCGCAACGCAGTGCGGCTGGTGAAGGAAGGCGGCGCCGAGGCCGTGAAAGTGGAAGGCGGCGAGCGGCGCATCGAGCTGATCGCGCGTCTGGTGGAAGCGGAAATTCCGGTGATGGGCCACGTGGGACTGACGCCGCAATCGATCAACGCTCTGGGCGGATTTCACGTTCGCGGCAAAACGCGTGATGCGGCGCGGCAAGTGGAGCGCGACGCGCGCGCGGTGGAAGCTGCTGGTGCGTTTTCTGTGGTGCTGGAGTCGGTGCCGCGCGAAGTTGCCGCGCATGTGACGCAGCAGCTGCGAATCCCCACCATTGGCATCGGCGCCGGGCCCGATTGCGACGGACAGGTGCTGGTGTTCCACGATTTGGTGGGGCTCACCGATGGGCACGTGCCGAAGTTCGTGCGGCGATACGCGCAACTTTCGGCGGAGATTACCAAGGCGGCTTCGGAGTTTTGCAACGACGTTCGCAACGGGAGGTTCCCGTCGGACGCGGAGTCGTATCATTCGACCGCCGAAGTGCGCGAAAAGATTCCGGCTCCGGCGCGAACGTAGAAGCGGGGAGAGGTTGGCGGCGCTGATGCGAGCAGATGGGAGCTTCAGACGCTCAGGCGCGTGGTGGATGTGCGAAGCTTATGTCGAGGAATCGAGTACTTCGCGCGGATGAAACAGCGCGAAAGGAAACGCGCGTCGCGCGCGTTTATGCGGCAGGGCTCAGATCGCCCTGCCTCCCCCGACTGAAAGTCGGGGGCTTCCACTATGAGAACAGCGGTCATCCTCGCGTTGCGGTGCTGACGCGTCGCGGGTAGACTTTCTCGCCGAAGGAGTGCAGCGATGAATCTTGATGATGTGCGGCAACTGTACGACTTCAACGCGTGGGCGAACGATCGCACGCTGAATTCTTGCGCAGCGCTTTCGGCCGAGCAGTTCACGCGCGACCTGGGCTCGAGCTTCAAATCGGTGCGGGATACTTTGGCGCACATCTACGGCGCGGAATGGATTTGGCTGGAACGCTGGCATGGGCGCACGCCGTCCGGACTTCCATCGGCTGCTGATTTTCCCGATTTCGAGACGGTGTCGCGACGGTTCACGGAGATCGACCGCAATCTGGTGGACTATGCGGCTTCGCTGAATGCGGACGATCTGCAGCGCGTGATTTCGGTGAAGACGAGCTCGGGTGGGGTTTTCGCTTCGCCGCTGTGGCAGATGCTGCAGCACCTTGCCAATCACGGAAGTTATCATCGAGGACAGGTTGCCACCCTGCTTCGCCAGCTCGGATTCAAACCCACCGGCACGGACCTGATCGGCTTTTATCGGGAACGAACGGCAAAGGCCACGGCATGAACTGGATGGGTGGCGCTTCGCACGAACAATCCCGCTGGTCCCGCTGCTGACCCTGCGCCGAATGGAAATCATCCGCACAATTTCGTGGATGAAGCAGACTGCGCGGAATCTCCGCCAGCAGGAGCGCGTGCTGGGCCTGGTTCCGACGATGGGCGCGCTGCACGAAGGACATTTTTCGCTGATTCGCGAAGCGAAGAAGCAGTGCGCGCCGGTGGTGGTTTCGATTTTCGTAAACCCGACGCAGTTTGGCCCCGGCGAGGATCTTTCGAAATATCCGCGCACGTTCGAAGCCGACCGCAAGGCGCTCGAAAATTTGGGAGTCGATTATTTGTTTGCGCCCGAGGCCGAGGAAATATATCCGGCGGTTTTTCGCACCGCTGTGAATGTTGACGGGCTGAGCGAGCGGCTGGAAGGAAAATCGCGTCCTGGGCATTTTCGCGGCGTGGCCACCGTGGTGCTGAAGCTTTTTGAGATCGTGCAGCCGAATTTTGCGTTTTTCGGGCGCAAAGACGCGCAGCAGGCGCGCATCCTGCGTCAGATGGCGAGCGATCTGAATCTGGACACACAATTGGTTATCTGTCCCATTATGCGCGAGACGGATGGGCTGGCGCTTTCGTCGCGCAACGCGTACCTGAAGGGAGACGACCGTCGCGCGGCCACGGCGCTTTATCGCGCGCTGGATGCGACGCGGCTCGAAATTGAAGCGGGCGAACGCGATGCGGCGCGATTGCTCGGCGTAATCCGAGGCGTGATTCAGGCTCAGCCGGGCGTGCAGCTTGACTACGCGGAAATTGTGGACGCGGATTCATTCGAGCCTGTGACTGCCGTGCGGATACCGTGCTATGCGCTAATCGCCGCGCGCGCGGGCAGCACTCGATTGATTGATAATGCGCTGATCGAGCCAGAAGGTGACTTGGTGAGGGTCACGTTGTAGTGCGCGTGCTCAACAGCTTGCGGAAAATAGCGTCAGGTTGCCATGAAGCAAAGCGAAATGCGCCGCACAACGCGGAGGACGCAGATGCGGGAGGCTCCGGCGGAAGGCGGGGCTAGCCGTGGGCGGCTTCGCGGGCTGGTTGGGTGGCGGCTTTGATGGCGGCGAGGACTTCGGCGGCATGGCCCTCGACTTTGACCTTGGGCCAGATTTTGCGAATTTTGCCGTCGGGGCCGACCCAGAATGTGCTGCGGACGATTCCCAGGAACGATTTGCCGTAGAAGCTTTTCATGCGGCGAGCGCCATAGGCTTCGACGACGGCGAATTCCGTGTCCGCCAGCAGGGGGAAATTCAGGCCGTACTTCTGCTTGAATTTGGTTTGCGCTTCGACGGTGTCTCCGCTGCAGCCCACGATTTCCGCGTTCACGGCCTTGAATTTTTCAAGCGCGTCGCGAAATTGAATGGACTCGTTGGTGCAGCCGGAGGTATTCGCTTTGGGGTAGAAATAGAGGATGAGGTTTTTGCCGCGGTAGTCGGCCAGCGAAATGGTGCGGCCGTCATCGGCCGTCACCCGGAAGCCGGGAGCTGCGTCGCCTTCTTTCAGCACGTTCGTCTCTCCTTCATGGCTGGAGCCAATTCTCCGTCTGAGACCACTTTCTGGCCGGGGTTATTCGCTCAGGATGCGTTTCACCATTTCGTTTACGAGTTGCGGATTGGCTTGTCCGCGCGTTTCGCGCATGACCTGGCCGACAAAAAACTTGAATACGCCTTCGTTGCCGGATTTGTATTTGGCCACGTTGTCCGGATTTTTCTTGAGGACTTCGCGAGCGACGCGCTCGATGGCGCCCGCGTCGGAGATTTGCGACAGGCCCTCGGCGGCGATCACTTCCGCCGCAGATTTTCCCGTGTCGCACATTTTGGCGAAAACTTTTTTGCCGCTGGCAGCGGTGATTTCGCCTTTTTCCACTTTGGCGATCAGTTCCGCGAGCGGCTCGGGCTTTAACGGGCTTTCCGAAATGGTTTTCCCGGCGTCGTTGAGACGACGAAGCAATTCTCCGGAAATCCAGTTCGAGGCAGACTTCGCGGGAGCGCCGGCGTGAACCACGGCCTCGAAGTAATCCGCCAGCGCGGTGCTCGATGTCAGCACTCCCGCGTCGTAAGGGGTGATGCCGTAATCGCGCAGGAATCGCTCGGTCTTGGCGGCTGGCAGCTCCGGCATCGACTTCCGGACTTGGTCGATTTCCGCCGAAGAAACCATCACCGGCAACAAATCCGGATCGGGGAAATAGCGGTAATCGTGGGCGAATTCTTTGGAGCGCATCGGCTCAGTGCGTCCCGCGGCCACGTTCCACAGGCGCGTTTCCTGCACGATCGTGCCGCCGGACTCGATCACGCCGATTTGCCGCTCGATTTCGTATTCCAGTGCGTGCGAAAGATAGCGGAACGAGTTCAGGTTTTTTACTTCGGCTTTGGTGCCGAATTTTGGCGCGCCGCGCAGACGCACGCTCACGTTGGCATCGCAGCGAAGCGAACCTTCCTCCATGTTGCAATCACTCACTTCGGTGTATTCGAGGATCTGCTTTAGCGTGTTGAGATAGGCGTACGCCTCGGCGGGCGCGCGCAAATCGGGCTCGGAGACGATTTCGATGAGCGGCACGCCGCAGCGGTTGAAATCGATGTAGCTCCAGCGGTCGGAGTCGGCAAAACCTTCATGCAAACTTTTGCCGGCATCGTCTTCCATGTGCAGACGGGTGATGCCGATGCGCTTCTTCTCACCCTCGACTTCGATGTCGAGCCAGCCTTCGGTGGCTAGCGGCAGCTCGTACATGGAAATTTGGTAGCCCTTGGGCAGGTCGGGATAGAAATAATTTTTGCGCGCAAAACGCGAGCGCTGCTGAATTTTGCAGTTAATGGCGAGCGAGGCGCTCATGGCCAGATCCAGCGCACGTCTATTTAGGACCGGCAGCGCACCGGGCAACCCCAGGCAGACGGGGCAGGTGTTGGAATTGGGCGCGTCGCCGAAATTGGTGGAGCAGCCGCAGAACGCCTTGGTGACGGTGTCCAGCTGGGCGTGGACCTCGAGGCCGATGACGGCTTCATAGCGGGCCATCACTTCGGGAGTTACTGGCGACGTGTCTTGTGCGGTTCGGCTCATGACTAGGCTGCAGATTATAACATTCGTCGAGTGATCCTTAGCGAGCGGGTGTTCGCTTGAATTTCTGGCGAGCTTTCGCTCGGGGCGAAAGTCAACCCAGCTAGCTCAATGATGCAGAACGCTGCCGGCGAGATTAGAGCTGAACCGCTCAAACCAGGCGCGCGAATCGCCGCAACCCGGCGCTACCGCACGCCGCTTCGAAATCCGAATGGCGTTTTTCATCTTTGAATTTGAATCCGGCTTTCGCATACGCCCGTTCCGCCGCGTCGTTTCCAATATAAAATGTAATCTGCACTTGGCTCGCGCCCTTGCTCCGTGCTTCCGCGATCGCGTGTTCCAGCACCGGCCCGGCGAGGCCATCACCTCGATACTCTGGTAGGATGGCCACATTCTCAATCGCCCAGAGATCGGGATCGTTTTCGGACGGAAGCACGCAACTCCAGAGATAGTCTGCGCGCTTCCAGACTGCCTGCTGTTCCGCGTCGCTCAGACCTACTTTTGTCATCGTTTCAATCATCGCGTCCGACGAACGCGTATAGCCCTCGCGCGCCGGGAAGACAGACAGTGCCGCGACTGACTTTCCCTCCGCCTCCGCGACGAAAAAATACGAGTAATGCCAGAAAGAGCGCTCTTGTGAGAGGGTTAGCCGACCGATGAAGTCGAGCAAGTATGGTTCCGGGCGATCCAGTGCAACGTCGAACCAGCCTTTGGGCAAATGCGACCGGGTCGCGATCACGACCGCCCAAGCGAGGAAGCGAACATCTTCACGTGTCGCAGGCCGAATCGAAAGGGTTGTTTTCGGCATCTATGGCCGCTCCGGTGTATTTCGAGTATAATTGAACGTTCCATGCTGGCCTAGCGACGCGACAGTGCGCCCTGCCGAACATTCGGTTGGGGAGTCGCGCAGAACGGCCGGCGGACAGGAGCTTCCCATGAAAGAAGGAATTCATCCAGATTATCATGCCGTGACGGTGCACTGCGCCTGCGGCAGCACGTTCGAGACTCGATCCACGCATAAGGGCAATCTGATCCGCGTGGAAATTTGCTCGCAGTGCCACCCGTTTTTCACCGGCAAGCAGAAGCTGGTGGATACGGCGGGGCGCGTGGAGCGCTTCCAGAAGAAATACGCGAATAAAGCTGCTGCGATCGCGAAAAGTAAGTAGCTTTGTCCGCGCGTCCGTCGAGACGTGTCTGAACTGCAAACTCCAGCTTGACGGCTGAGCGGTTCGCGGAAAGACGGCTTGTGGGAACTTCAGGGGCTAAAGCCCCTCGCGCTCGCAGCGGGTATGTCGCACCTAAAGGTGCGACCCACAAATCGAGGCTACGTCGCATCGACCGTCGCACGGGCTTTCATAGCTCGCTTATCCGCAAAGTGAATCGAAACTCCGCTCGGTGTACAATGCCGGGTATCCGAGCCCTAACGCGGTGATTTGCGCGCGTTGGGGCGGAGCAGATGGCGACCCAATTTTCTTCCGTGCCAGATCCCAATTCAAGCTCATCGACCGAGCTGGTGGAAACCGCAGTGCGGCGCGTGACGCTGCGCAATTCTTTTGCGCATCCTTTCGATTCGGCGATTGCGGCGGCGCGCACGTGCTACTCGCCGCGGCTGATCGATCCGGGCGAGGTGACTGAAAAACAGCGCGTGAATATTGGCGCGGGGACGTATTTCGGCGGGCATCACACCGTCTACCAGCACGCGCATTTCGAGTTTGGGCTCGAAAACATCAGCCGGCAATTCGTGTGGTCGTTTCTGCACGCGCATCCTTTCTACAACTCCGAGCAGCAGAGCCAGCGATACGTGCGGCTGGACCGCGCGCAGGCGTTTGTCCCGCCGGAGAGCGCCGCGCATTTCGGCGCTGTCGAGCGCGCCATTTATGAGAAAGCGGTGGCGCACGCGTGGGATTACTACCACGAATTGGCTGCCGTGCTGGAGCCGACGGCGCGCGAGATTCTGGGAGACATCTGGCACGTAGGGCCGGCGTCGCACGAGAAGCGAATTCAGAAAGTGGAGAGGCAGTCGGATAAGCGCGCGATTGAAGTGGCGCGGTACGTGCTGCCCGTGGCGGCGTTCACTACGATGGTGCACACGATTTCGGGGATCGTGCTGCACCGTTTGTGGCGCATGAGCGCGGTGAACGACACGCCGACGGAGGCGCGCGCGGTGATTGGGGAGATGGTTGCGCGGGTGCGGGAAATCGACGCGCAATTTTTCGATCGGTTTGATAATGAACCGCTGGAAGATCCTCCAGAATGGCAACAGCCGGTTCGCGACGGCGAGCCTTTTGCTCGTGAGTTTGATGCGCGGCTTGGCGGGCTGACTTCGCGGCTGATCGATTATTCGCCGGGGGCGGTTCCCGCGATTGCTGATGCGTACCGCGCTGTCGTTAGCTTAACCTCCGCGGAATGTCCGGACGCGGAGGCGATTGACCGGGTGCTGAATCCGGCGCGCAATCCGTATCGCCGCGAAACTTTGAATGTGGGCGTGCATGCGCCGATGATGCGGGCGCTGGAACACGCGCATTTCACGTTCGCGAAAAAAATCAGCCACACGGCCGATAGCCAGGACCAGCGGCACCGGATGGTCCCGGCGGCGCGTCCGCTGCTGACGCTGGCGGACACGCGGTCGCCCGATTACGTCACGCCCATGCTGGTGCGCGATAATCCGCGCGCACTAGAAATCTATCAGCGCGCGATGGAAGAAGCTTGGGCGGCGAAGAACGAACTGCTTGACCGCGGCGTAGCGCCGGAATTCGCGCTGTATCTGCTGCCCAATGCGAAATCGATCCGGCTGGTGGAATCGGGATCGCTGCTGCACTTGCTGCACAAGTGGACCATGCGCACATGCTTCAACGCGCAGGAAGAAATTTATCAGGCGTCGATTGAAGAGGTGCAGCAGGTTCGCAAAGCGCTGCCCGAGCTTGGGCGGTATATCGGGCCGCCGTGCTATCTGCGCGCGGGAATTTCCACGCCCATTTGCACCGAGGGATCGCATTTCTGCGGCGTGAAAGTCTGGCTGGATTTTCCGAATATCGAGCGGCGGATCTGAGGATCGAGGCAGCCGGTTAGGATGGAATTTCCGGCACCGCTGCAATTAACGCTTGGGTGTAGGGATTCTGGGGCGCGTACAATACCTGCTCCGCCGGGCCGCATTCGACAAACTGTCCCGCCTGCATCACCGCGACGCGCGAGGCTAGCTGCGCGACGACCGGCAAGCTGTGCGAAATGATGATGAGCGTGAGCGAGAATTCCCTGCGGAGGCGGTCGAGCAATTCTAAAATTTGCGCGCCCACGGAAACGTCGAGGGCGGAGACTGGCTCGTCGGCCATCAGCAGGTCCGGGCGCAAAATCAGGGCGCGGGCGATGCCGATGCGCTGGCGCTGGCCTCCGGAAAATTCGTGCGGGTAGCGGTCGAGCACGCCGGCACCGAGGCCGACGTCTTCCAGCATTTCGGCGGCGCGTTCGCGGCGCTGGGAGCGCGAAAGTTGCGGCTCATGGATGGCCAGCGGCTCGCCTACAACTGCGCCGACGCGCATGCGCGGATTCAATGACGCGACGGGATCCTGAAAAACCATCTGCATGCGGCGGCGCAGCGCTCGCAGGTCGGCTCCGTGAACGCGGCGCCAGTCCTGCCCGCGAAAGTGCATCTCGCCGGAATCGGGCTCGATCAGGCGCAGCAGAATGCGCGCGAGGGTCGTTTTGCCGCAGCCGGATTCACCGACGATTCCGAGGGTTTCGCCGCGTTCGACGGAGAAGGTGACGCCATCGACAGCCATGGTGCGGCGCTTCGAGTCGGTGCCGCCGCGCTCGAACGCGCCGGTCGCCGCGGAGTACGATTTGCGCAGATCGCGCACGTCGAGAATGATTTCCGCGCTCATGATTCGCTGTGGGCGCCTATGCGAATGCAGCGCGCGCGATGCGTTTCGCTGCTTGCGATTGCGTTTGCCAATTTCGGCGCGGATGCGTCGCATTCGGGAATGTGGCGGTCGCAGCGCGGGCCAAATGAGCATCCCGGCGGAAGCGATCCCAACGGCGGCACCGTGCCGGGAATCGCCACGATTTTTTCGCGCACCAGGCGCGGCGCAGCGCGGAGCAGCCCGATGGTGTACGGGTGCGCGGGACGCCGCAGCACTTCCTCAGTGGGGCCTTCCTCGACGATGCGGCCCGCGTACATGACCGCCACGCGATCGGCCACTTGCGCGACTACGCCCAGATCGTGGGTGATGAAGAGCATCGAGAGGCGGAGTTCGCGGCGAAGATTTTCGAGCAGGTCTAATATTTGCTTCTGGACTGTTACATCGAGCGCGGTGGTTGGCTCGTCGGCGATCAGTACGCTGGGACTGGCGGCCAGCGCCATGGCGATTGTCACGCGCTGGCGCAAACCGCCTGAAAGTTCGTGCGCGTATTGGCGCGCGCGGCGCTTGGGTTCCGGGACGGAGGCGCGTTCGAGCGCTTCCAATACGCGGCGATTGATTTCTTTTGCGCTGAGCCCGGGCTCGTGCGCGCGAATCGCTTCGGCGATCTGGGCGCCCACGCGCATCACGGGATTGAGAGCTGTCATGGGCTCCTGGAAAATCATGGCGATGCGCCGGCCGCGCGCCGCGCGCATTTCGGACGAACTTTCCGCCAGCAGGTTTTCGCCACCGCCGTTTGCGTTGCTGCCGTTTTCGGTACTGGCGGGGGAGTGCAGCCATGCCTCGCCACGGGCTCGCGCGCCTGGCGGCAGCAAGCCCATGAGCGCGAGCGAGAGCATCGTCTTGCCCGAGCCGGACTCACCGACGATTCCGAGGGTTTCGCCTTCGGCTAGCGCGAATGAAACGGAGTTCACCGGCCGCACCCAACCATTCGGGGTGGGCAGCTCCACGCTGAGCCCGCGCACGTCCAACCTCATCGCCATATTTCCATGATATGACTTGCGGCTTTTGGCGGGCATAACTTTCCTGCAGCGGCTTGCTATCAATGAGACCTTGGGCACTAGGATGGGAGCGCGCCTCAGTTTCACTGCCTGCCTGTGAGCATATGGCTTGCGCTATGCGATGTGAAGAAAGTATGCCGGCGAGCCGCCGGCGCTACTCGAACCTTACGCTGCTACGCGCGCGAGTTAGTTGGCTGCAACTTCGGCTTTGGCCGGGAGCGGCGCGTCGGGTGTCACCACGGAACCCAACCGGTCGTATACGTCGCCCATTTTCTTGCGGAGCAGGCGGTTCATCGGCTCGGAATACAGCCTGGCCACTAAGTCGCCGAGCAAAGATGCGACGACAATCGAGACGACGAACAGGACAGGAACCAGAGGCATCGGTTTGCCGAGCCGGACGAACCAGTTGAAAAACGCGAACACGACGAACATGTGGGTGAGGTAGACCTCATAGCTGCGCTGCCCGAGCAGCAACGCAGGGACGAATGCGCGCGGGCTGCGCCATTGCGTGTGAGCCGCGGCGATGATGATCAGGCAGGTTCCGATGGCTAGGATCGTCTCGTCCAATCCGGC
>DATLSB010000095.1:0-7477 GCA_035534415.1 Candidatus Dormiibacterota bacterium
ATGAACTACGACTCCACCACACACCCGCGCTCCCCTCGGCCAGCCAAAACCGCCAAGCCCAGCGACTGAATCCAGCCCTTCTATCACTGCAATGGCGATCACACTGACTAATCACACCACTTCCTCAACACCCTGCTAGGTTGAAAATTGTGTTTTCTGAGGATTTGCCTCAGGTTCTCCAGTCGTACGGCAGCCAAGCCACGTAACGGCGGCTTTGGCTTCTTATGGCTAGCGGTCGAGAGCCCCACACTCCACTGAAGCCGCCAGCCTTCGTTTTCAGTAGTTTGCTGGATCCTGATACACGAATATAAATCTCCAGTTGATGGCGGCGTCAGATCGAGGTGATACCAACTTGCTGACATCGATGCTTCCTTAGGGTCAATTTTCCAACCATGTGTAATTTTACGGCGAAGGTGCTTTTCGATTCTCGCCCAAAACCGCTGTTGATAGTGCGGTCGCGCTTCGTTCAGCTCTTTCCAGACAGCGAGAGCAATTTCGATATTCCTCTCATCTAAGATTTTGTGGATGAGATTAACCTTCCCCATTGTCTTCCTCTACCGGTGCTTCGGTTAGCATCGCTACCAGGGCCACGTATTCCGTGAGAAACGCTTTCAAAGAGACCGGCTTGATTTGTCCTGCCGCATCGCGTAGCCACTGGCTTAAATGGGTCCGGTATGACATTCGAGCGTATGGAACCGCTTTGGCTTTCGAATCGCGCGCCTCATATCCACCTGGTGTCAAATACACGAGCGCGACGTTCCTGCCCATCCGACGATAGTCGCTGCGGATTATCTCCCAATACCGCGCTAGCTGCGACGTTTGATCCTGTTGGTCGATCTTGTTTTCAATAATCAGAGCAAAATCCGGAGCGCTTGAGACCACTCGGATATCTGGTCTTCCCAGTGCGCTTCCAACTTCAGCGTCCACATACACGCGTCGATCCGAAAGCCTCTTCTTATCGAGCACAATCGGAAAGTTTTCCAATCCGCGACAGTGACGGACGAACGACTCGACAAACCACGTTCCTTGACCGTGAGTGCCGTGAGGATCGAGAAGGTTCTTGATTATTTTAGAATGCGCCCACTCTGCCCTTTCGAGGCCAAGCCACTGCAGTAGGGAGAAGTCTGGGGCAAGATTTCGCGCACCGCGCGCGCGATCATCGAGCGTCGGTCGAAGTCTGGTTATGAACCTGTCGAAATCGGACTGCACAGCTCTAGCACCGTTGTGCCTCATTTGTGTTCTTTGGCACCTTGGCCCTCAGGCCGAATTGAACCACATGCATGTGGCGTAGCCCTGTCTCTCCTATAGCAGAAGGCGAAAAAGCTCAAGAATTGCCTGCGTATCTCGCGAGCAGTATGCAAGCAGCGCAGTACGCAGTTTGCCGATCCGTTTCAGCGCGGTTTGAGGCGCTTGCAGCTCAGCATATGCGAGCGATGCATGGCCTCCATCGGCGATCGCAAGGTCGTCATACCCCAGCTTGGGCACCAGAGCCGGCAACACCGACTTGAGTGAAAACGAACCATGGAACTGTGGATCGTAAACGTGGTCCCTAATTAACGGCAGCAGATCAACGATCCGCTTTCTGATCCGTGCCAAAGCCGGCGCCAAGTCCTCGAAATACTCGCCGAGTTCGCGGAGCCGCGTTGCTTCGAAGGAACTGTAAACGACGATGGAGCCTTTGCTGCCAAGTGCGTTGAGCAGTTTTTCGGCGAAAGGTCGTCGAGGATCGGTTCGATCGCTATGAAGAAATTCCAGGTGCGTGACCGCTCCGTCGGCGCTTTGAATGTGATCCGACCACTGAAATGGAATCATCTCGTACGGCCTAGTACCAGCATAAAGTGGCAGGGCGGGCGAGAAGGTTTCAAAGTCGAGAAAATGGATCGGAAACCTGAGCTTGCGGAGCTTTCGCGAAATGGAGGGGTCAAGAAACCGAGTCTCGGTCTGAACTGCTTCTACGACTCTGGCCTGAAGCGTGGACAGGCCGTCGAAATCGTGCGGCACATTTGCGATCTCGATGACGCCCATCTCAGCGAGCTTCTCACGCAGCCTCATCCGGAGCCGGGGAAGCTGCTTGATTGAATGTTCGGGCTCGCCCTCATGGCAGTGATCGTAGAACGGGCACGCGTACGGCACGCTGCATTGCGGCCCGATGGAAATTGGAGGCGGGGATTTCGCCGCCAGCGTCCTTCGCATCTCCTTAAGTGCGGCCACAACCTCTCGTCTTTTTTTGCGTACCAGCCCCGTCAGATTCGTGAAAGTGAACAGCCGTTTCAGATCGTAGTCGCCGCCCGGATAAACGTAGTCGCGGTTCAGATGCATCAGGCGAGCCCATCTGATCGGAACACCAGCACCACTGAGCACGTAATGCTGAACGGCAAGATCCCATTCATGTTCCGGCTTCACATCCAGCGTGGACTTCACTTCAAAGAGATCGAATCGCCGATCTCTCGTTCTCGTCAGAATGTCGGCCCGGATTCGTACGCGATCGAAGCGAAGCGCTCCTTCGAAGATCGCCGGAACTGCCGGATCTCGCAGCGCGGCTCGAGCCGCGCGGTCCGCCTCAGCCCAATCGAGTCCTTCGCCAATCAGCGCCCCGCCTGAATACCGATTACGCGCCAACGCGCCCACCGCATGGCCGGCTTCGAAAATCGCCTCGTCGGATTCGTCCGCCGCCTCAGCGAGTTCAGACCGATACGTTGCCAGGTAGAGCCGCTTGTGGCACTGCATTCCAGCCATGAATCCGGACTTCGACAACCTCGCGAGAACGACACCATGCGTCATTCCGGGCTCTCCCACGATACCGTTCGGCGTAAATCCAATAAGTTCATTCCCGTCGTCCGCCGGGAGATTCGGCGGACCGAAACGTTGCAGACGCTTTATCGACCGATCGCTCGATCACAGTACATTTCAGCGCCTTCCTGTCCCGCGCAGGCACGACTAAATCGCGCAGCGAGGTTCTACTGAACTCACCCGCCAGAAATTCTGCAAACTCCACGATTTCCTCACGATACGAAAGCAGCTCTCTCCGCGCGACCCGAGATGAGCGCATATCTTGTATTTCCGCACCCTGATTAGTCAGTCGAACTGCTCCGTAGGGTTCCGGTACGAGGATCAGTCGCCTCGCCACCGGCGAAATACGGACTCGATAGAAACCGTCCAAGTGGCCAACAAGTCGCTCCTGCATGTGTAAATTTTCATCTACTAGCAGTTTCAATTCTGAGTTGAGCTTTTCCCCTTCTGCCGACCCTTTTTTGGCTGCTTTGATTGCTCGCAGGAGTGCAAAGGGCGGAGTACCTATGTCCACCCACGGCGCTTTTAACCCGTGGCTCAGGTGCCCTTGGCACGATCCGGTCGTGCGAAAGCCCAACACCCTGAGCGCAATGACCGTTGGCCGTATCAAGCTGTCGACCGGCTTCCCAAGCGTGTCAGTCATTTTTGAGACTTCCTTGGTAGCTCCAAGCCATATCTGGCGCGAGGACGCGATGGGCGCCTTCATCTCAGGCTCCAGAAGAGCTCCGAACTCTTGCCAACAGGACGTTTATATGTGTTCCGTCCACGACGCTCCACTTGTCGAAAACGAATGCATGGTTCGGCCAACCGTGTGTTTCCGACCAGCTCTTGCCTGTGGTCCTGGAATGGAACCTGCCAAGGTCGATCGTTCGGCCATTCTTGAGGTCAACCTGATGAACGCTCCAGTCGGTTTCCACTCCCGAGTATCGGTAAGCGTCCTGCCGATCGCGCCGCGCGAGCCTGTCGGCGTCGCGTGCTAAAATTCCGTACACGAACAAATAGAGCTCCGATTCGATCTCGCCCTCCTCGTTGCCTCGCCTTCCTCTCAGATGGGTATAACGCAAACGCATGCCGTGAATTAGGCCGCCGGTCGAACGCGGGCCTATCTCGACCAGCGCCCAACTCTGCGCCTTTGCGTCTCAGCCCAGCCGGGAGGCGCGATCCAGCGAGGCCGCGCTGACTCCATACCAATCGCCTTGTTTGAGCGCAGCCGCGAAGTCCTCAAGCTCGCTCAAATCATCTCTACTTCGGGTTTGCGTCATCGCAGTCCTCTCGCACCGCCCTTGGCCGAGAACCTCGTGCCTGCGTCTATCGCGCTGCGGGCGAGCGAAAGGTCTGCTGCGCGAAACCCGATCTTTCTCGTTCCTTCGATTGGATTCTGCCCCTCACGAATCGCGTAGAGCTCCGAAAGTGTCTGCGGGCCGCCCGGCGAGAAATTGCACCCGGCCCGGCGGAGCCACGCCGCTGCCTCGTCGCTGTGGAAGCAGCGGAATTCTATCTCCGAGAGGCAGCGCCCGTGGCGGCGGACCGCTGGATTCAGCTTGCCCAACTCCTCGTTGGTCGTGACCAGGATTAAGATTTTCGTGCCCTGCCCGAGAATTCCGTCCGACAAGTTGAGCAGGCGCGACAGGCCTTGGCCGACCTCGTTCTTGGCGTCCATCGCCATCAGTTCGCCGCTGTCCTCGATAATCAGCAGCCTCCACTTCTCCTTGCTGGTGTTGTCTTCGAACAGGTAGTGCCCCTCGAACCTGTCAAGCACAACGTCCGTCAGGTAACTTCCACTGCCGAACAGTTGCTCCGGATCAATCACGTATTCGAACCGGCACCATTCGCGCCATGCCGACGCGAGCGCGCGAATCGCGAGGGTCTTTCCCGTCCCCGGTTCGCCATGCCAGAGCAGGAGCCGCCCGCCGTTCTTCGCCGGCTTGAAGTGCTCCATCAGAGCGGCCAGCCGAGTCTTCGTCACTCCCGCGTAGTTCGCAGCAATGTCCGTCCAGCGCACGACTTCGATCCGGCGTTCGGTAAGCTCCGGCGAGTTGTCGCCTTGATGCCAGAACGCCATCGGCAGAACTCTGTCGCCGCTCTCCGCCTCGCGCGGCAGGAGTTTGTCGATCTCCGCGATGATCTTTCGCGCCAGTTCGAGGTCGTTGCTCGCCACTGAGACGTCGATCCCTCCCTCTTCGTCCTGATGGATGAGCGTAATCGCATCGCCGCCGGACCAGCTCAACAAGTGAGTCCGCCGACTATCGTGTTCGGACCACAGGATTGACCGCCCTGCTATCGAGTCAGGCCGCAATCCCTGGCGCTTGCCCCTCAGGTCATTGTTCATGAGAACGCCGAAGCCGCGTGCCGCGAGCATCGAATGGAACGCCGTCGCCGCGTAATCATGATTTTCGCCCTCGATGTTCCATCGCGTGGCTGCGGGCGGGTATCCGAGGGTTTCGTCCATCAATTACCTCCTCAATTGTTCCGGCTTGCATTCTACATCGCGCCCGTGTCAACGGTTGACTTCGGGCCGAATAAAGGAACCTTGAGAATCAGAGAAACGGCAGCACCCACGGATCCGGAAGTGTTGGCCGAGTAAAGTTGAACCGAAGTCCTCCTCAACCCGCCCCTGACGGCTAGCGACTTGTTCGAAGAGGATGCCAATAGCGCTTCATTGCAGCTACGCGGACCTGACCGCGCTTGCGCAGGGTCATGTATTCCGAGTCCCTGCGCTCATAAATGTCGACGACGGGCGGTCCAACGGTGAACTCGATAGCAATCCGCTCGCCCTCCTTGAATGGACGAAAGTAGGTCAGCCCCATAGGGTGATCTCGATAAGGGCTATCTTTCGGTGGACGGACGAATAACCATCTCTCGCGACGCCTGCGGAATCCTTCCCAGATCAGAAGCCCAAACATTTTACCTGCGAGCAGTTCATCGCGCTTAGCTGCAATATGATAGATGCTCCTGAAAGGTCGCTTCGGAAGGTGAGAGTCGATGAAGTGAGTTGTGCTTCCACCGAGTGGTGTCTCGTTGTGACGGCTCAGCTCCCGATCTATGACACTATCGAGCGCCGCAGTGATGCGCTGGATTCGAGCGGCGGACAGTGAGGCCCGTAAGTTGGCCAAGGTGTCCTGGTGAACCGTCGACATCCGGCGCTCTTCGATGTTGAAAAGAGGCATTGTCTTTCTCCTCTTGTGTTCGGCCGAGAACGTTTGCTTTTGTCTCTTGAACAGAAAAGGAGTTGGGCCTGCAGGCTCAACTCCTTTCTCATGTCTCACGAATGCGAATAGTTAGCGGTTAGTGTTCACGTCATGATCGTCAGTCCTCCCGTATAGAGCTCGATGTCCACAAAAAAGTAGAAACGAAAACGCCCACACCTACTGTGCGGGCGGACCCAATTATCCCGACAATTCCAGCAAATAGATCTTACGTGGTGTCCATTCTGTCTAGCAGCATACTTCCTCCTTCCCGTAGGATTTTGCCACGATCAGCTAGGATCATGAGACAGCTCCCGGAGGCAGATACACTTCTCCCTACGGGTTTATTTGTACCGCAAGCACGCTCCTCGGTCAACGTGCTCGGTACGTGCGAGCGCCGCGATCACTCCCCCTGCCTCGCGCGTCTGTCGATGATTCCCGCGGCTGGATAACCGTGTCTCTCCTTCATTCAATTAAGCTGTTCGGCGGTTTTGCTCAAATTCCAGAACCGAGCTAATGTCAACGGTTGTCGCCGACCGCGAGTACAAAGGGAACCTGTGCTTACGCAAGGGAGACGGCCCACATATCCGGCGGCGCTCAGGCTCGCGCGAATCGCAATCGAACTCGGAGCACGGCCCTACGGCTGGAGCTTTGACGCCATTCAGCGCGAACTCGGAATCACCGAGCGAACGTTGCTGCGTTACGTAAGCGCCTGTCGAAATGGGCTGCGCGACTGGACTAACCGGCCGATGATCGAAGTCGTTCAGCGCGGCTCACGCCGTTGGCTGCGACTAAGTTCCTCCTCGGGCTCGCCGGACTCAAATCCGTATCGCGCCGCCTCCCTGTACTTCACGCTGACACTGCTGAGGTTCCTCGAAGACACCGTGATGAAAGAAAGCGTCGAGGATCTCTGGGATCGAAGCTTCAAGAATTTGCCGTCCCACGAGCAAGAACGGCTCAAGGATTTTGACCGCAAGTTTTACACGGTTCCATACGCGCCGAAGGACTATCACGACTACGACGACCAACTGGATGTGATTCTCCGCGCCCTCATCGGCCAGAACACGCTACGCGTGGATTATGCGGGGCTTTCCGGTGAAGGGAAGCAGCACGATTTCGAGCCGTACACGCTCGTCGCATATCGCGGCGGCCTTTACGTCCTCGGCCTGAGTCGCCGGTATAGGAAGATCATTTACCTGGCTGTCGAACGCATCCGGAAGGTGGAATTCATCCTCGATCGTGACAAGAATAAAGTCCGCTTCGCCTACCCGAAGGGCTACCATCCCGCAAAGCATCTGGACGGAACCTTCGGACTACTCGACGGCCCCGAGACAAAGGTCGAACTTCTGTTGCTGGAGAACACCGAGGCGTACCTGCGACACCGGATGATTCATCCGACGCAGAGATTTCATCGGCGGCGCGATGGCACGACGGTCCTCACGATGCGGGTACGGGGAACCACGGAGTTGCGAAACTTCATCCTGAGCCTCGGTCCTTGGGTG
>DATLSB010000096.1:0-67262 GCA_035534415.1 Candidatus Dormiibacterota bacterium
GCGCAGGAGATGCGCCGCCTGGACCTTTACGCGCGCCAAGCGGCTGATTTTATCCGCCGCTGCAAGACGGAAGAGGCGCTGATCAAAAGCGATGAACGCCTGCGGGCCATGGCCGAAAATCTAGACGCGGAGGTCCGCGCCCGCACTGCTGAACTGGAGATCCGCAGCGCCGAAGTGTACGAGCAGTCGGAGCAGCTTCGCGATCTTTCGGCGCGCCTTTTGAAGGCGCAGGATGACGAGCGGCGCCGCATCGCCCGAGAGCTCCACGATAGCGTCGGCCAAATCCTTACCGTCCTCGGCATAAATGTCGCCTCGCTCGCGATGCATTCTCCCGCCCTCGCTCCGGACGTGGCGCAAACGGTGGAACAAAGCGAGCGCCTGCTCGATCAGCTGAACCGCGAAATTCGCACCATGTCGTACCTGCTGCACCCACCGCTGCTGGACGAGAGCGGATTGGCGGAGGCGCTGCGCTGGTACGTAGCCGGCCTGCGGCAGCGCAGCGACATCGATATCGACCTGGAAATTTCCTCCGATTTTGAGAGGCTGGCGTCGGATGCGGAACTGGTGGTTTTCCGCATCGTGCAGGAAGCCTTGACCAATATTCACCGCCACTCGCGCAGTGAAATGGCGGTCATACGCGTGACCCAAGACGAAAACCAGATCTGCGCGGAAATTCAGGACTGGGGCTCGGGAATTCCGCCGGAGAAATTGAAGTTGATTCAATCGCACGGCTCGGGTGTAGGTATCCGCGGTATGCGCGAGCGCGTGCGGCTGTTTCAGGGCGAATTAAGAATCGAATCCGACGAATCCGGCACCAAGGTGTGCGTCACTTTCCCAATGTCTGCGGTGGCGCGAGACCGTTCCTACCGGGAGAAAAAATCTCTAGCGAGCTAGGATTTTGAACATGGCCACTTCCGAGCGCAAAAACGATGCGACAGTGAAGTCGCCGGTCGTCCTGTGCATTGAAGTGATCCGCGGCCCCGGCGGCACGATTTGGGGGCCGAACGCCGTGGACGGCGTTATCAAGATCATCACCAAATCCAGTACGGATACGCAGGGCGAGACAGTGCGAGCCGGCGGCGGAAACGTGGATGAAGGCGACATGACCGTACAGTACGGCGGTTCCCCCCGGAAAGATCTCAGGTATCGCGTGTACGGAATGGGTTTTGTGCACGGCCACGAATTCGAAATCGTGCCGAAACCGATCAAGCCGCAACGGTTGATTGCGATGATTCAACGCGGAGTCGGAAACTAGACGCGTCGAGGAGATTCGCTGAAGCCAATTGCTGTGTCCGCGTCGCTCAGACCGTTTTGTCGTTGGAATAGCAGATCCGCTCCAGATTGCACTCGATGCATCGCGGTTTGCGCGCCTGGCAGACCCGGCGGCCATGCCAGATAAGTTGATGCGCAAAGAGGATCCACTTATCGTGCGGGACTACCTGCACAAGGTCCTGTTCGATCTTTTTCGGATCGGTATTTTTCGTCAGGTCCAGCCGGCCAGCCAGCCGTTGTACGTGGGTATCGACCACAATTCCTGACGCGATCCCAAACGCCGTTCCTAGCACCACGTTGCCGGTCTTGCGCGCCACTCCCGGCAACGTCAGGATTTCTTCCATGGTTTTGGGGACTTCGCCGTGAAACTCCTCGACGATCTTCTTGCTGGCGCCCATGATCGATTTCGTCTTGTTGCGGAAAAAGCCTGTGGGACGGATTTCCTGCTCCAGCTCCGCGGGATTGGCGTACGCCAAATCGGAGGGCTTGGGGTATTTTTCGAATAGCTTGGGCGTCACCTGATTGACGCGCTCGTCGGTGCATTGCGCGGATAGAATTGTAGAGACGAGTAATTGAAAAGCATTCTTGTGAGTCAGCGCGCAGGTGGCGGCGGGATAGGCCGCATCAAGCTTCTGCAAAATTGCGCGCACGCGCGCCGGATCGGTGCCCTTTGCGCGCCCGTTTGCTGCCGCAAGCGCCTTCTTCTGGGCTGGCTTCGCTCCGCGCGCTTTGGTGAGCTTCTTCGCCGGAACAACTTGCTTCTTCGCTAGTTTTTTCTTCCGATTGGCCATGTGGCCAAAAACTATATCACAGGCGGGAAAAACTACGCTTCCACGCGCACGCCCTTCCAAAACGCGACGTAATCCTTGATCTTTTCGGCATCCGGTTTCGGCTCGGGGTAATACCATGCGGCGTCCGTATTGCGCTCGCCGTTCACTTCGAGATCGTAGTAGCTCGCCTTGCCTTTCCATCCGCAGATAGAATGCGTCGCGCTGGGGCGCAGAAATTCGCTATGCACAGACTCCTTTGGGAAGTATTGATTCCCTTCCACCACCACGGTCTTGTCGCTTTCCGCCAGCACCACACCGTTCCACGTAGCCTTGGCCATATTCCTCCTCCCCCCGCCGTTCGACTGCGCTACACCGCGAAAAACAGGCTCTGCGCGAACGGCCACTCCTCGTCAATCCATTGCTGCGCGCATTCGAATCCCGCTCGCCCGCCCATTTCTTTTACTTCTTTGGCGTCGTACTTATGCGAGCTTTCCGTCCAGATCGTCTCGTCCTTGCGCAAATAAAAACGAAATCCAGCGCGGCGAATCGTCACGCCCTGCCAGATTTTCGATCGCAGGTGCATTTCCACGCGGCGCTCGCTTCGGTCGTAGCGAACTTCGTGCTCGAATTGGTTCAGGTCAAAGTCGCCGTCGAGTTCCCTGTTGATCCGCGCCAGCAAATTTTTATTGAACGCAGCGGTGACACCCGGCGGATCGTCGTAAGCCAGCTTCAACGCGGGAATCGGTTTCTCCAAATCGGTGGCCATCAGCAGAGAATCGCCATCCTGCAAAACGGAGCGCACGTCGCGCAAAAACTGTTCGCCCGCTGAACGATCGAAATTTCCAATTGTGCTGCCGAGAAAAAGCACTAGCAGGTGCTCGCCGTCGCGCCTCCGAGCCGCCACTTTGTGCAGTCCATCGAGATATGCGCTCTCGAAGCCGACCAGGCTGACCATTTCAAGTTGCCCCAATTCCTGGCGACAGCGAAACAGCGCGCTTCCCGAAATATCGATCGGGTAGTAGTTGACGCGTTGGCGCCGCGCCAGGGCTTCCAGCAGATACCGCGTCTTTTGGCCGTTGCCGCTGCCGAGTTCCGCAACCACCACCGGCCCTGGCACGCGGTCCACGATTTCGCCGGCGTGCCGCTGCAGCAAGCGCATGCCCGCGCGGCTCAAGCCGTATTCCGGAAGCAGACAAATCGCGTCGAAGAGCGACGACCCTAGCGCGTCATAGAGATATTTCGAGGGCAGCTCTTTTTGTCCCGTGTGGCTGAGTCCGGTAACCACATCGGAACAAAATTCCGACAGTTCTTGAGTGGCCGCGCTCGCTGCGGCCATTTGCATCTGCGGCGATGAAGACATCTCAATCCTCCACGCAACGGAATTTGCTGTAGATGTATGGGTAGTGGGGTTGGAACCAATTGCGGAACGATCGCCGGAGCATGCACGCGTCCGTACGCGCGGAACCGCCCTTCATTACGAAATGTTTGCCGTCGAAAAAATTCGCGGAATAGCCGGGATAAAACGAAAATGGCTCGAATCCGGGCAACGGACCGAACGCAGTCGACGTCCATTCCCACCCGTTGCCGAGCAGGTCGAAGACGCCGAAGGCGCTCTGGCCATCGGGATGAGCGTCCACGGCCGTCGCGTCCCAGCGCTGATGATGAAAATTCCCGTGCCTCGGTTCGGGTGCGCTGCGGCCCCAGGGATACGGCCGTTCGATTCCTTCCGGCGTGCCGTACGCCGCGCGATGCCATTGCGCTTCGGTTGGCAGCTTTTTCCCCGCCCATTTCGCGTAGGCGGAAGCCTCCGCGTGGCTAACATAAACCGGCCAAGCTGCGGGCAGCGGAATCGCGCCGAACATCGTCCGAAATTCCCAGGCCGCTTTTGGATCGTCGGCACTCGCGCCTGATTTCAGCGACCAGAAATGCGGATGCTTGATTCCTGCGCTCTGCTTCCATGCCCAATCTTCTGGCTTCCAGTAGCTGGCGTCCCCATACCCGCCGACTTGAACGAATTTCAGATACTCGCCATTCGTAACTGGGAAAACGTTAACCGAGAAGCCCGGGACTCGAATTTGCTGCTCCCCAAACTCGTTATCCCATCCAAACGCGCGCGGCGGCGTGGCGCGCAATCCAAGCGTTGCGACGCCTGCCAGAATTTCCACCTGCCGCGAATTCGGTGAAGGCTGCACTTCCGCTCGCGGACGAACCCGCAGCGATTTCTTCTCAATCGGCAAATTGTGAAGCAAATAGGCCAGTGTTTCCGCGTGCATCAGCCGGTGTTCGATGGCTACGTGAAGAAATGTGCCGTCGGTCAGCCCCTGGGGCGTAGTGCCGGAATCCGCAGATTTCCGCAGCGCTTCATCCAGTCGCCGACGAATGTTCGCGTTATAAGTTTCAACGCGCACGATGCTGGGCCAATCCTTCGCAGTATCCTTCGGCAGCCCGCAGTCCACAGGGTCAATTCCAAACGCGAATAAATTGTCGAACGCGGCGTCGTCCGTCACAAGACCCAGCGGTCCGCTGAGCAAATTCCAATCGAACGCTTCCAGATGGCCGAGATAGAAAATCAGCCGGTGGCGTTGGGGGATCGGCCTTTCGTAATAGGAGTTGGGCGGAAGCGAATCGTAGATCGCATCGGTTCGCGCGCGTGCTTCCTCTAATCGCGCTAGCAAGTCCGATTGTGACTTCAGGGCAACTTGCGATGCGGCCATTGAGGCACCTCAGAGGGAAGGAGTCCCACTTCTACTCCAGGCCACGCGCCCGGAGCAAGAAGTTTATGCAAGCTTCCGATTGGATGCGGCAGGCGGTAAGAAGGGATCAAAAATTGTGCGCGGCCAGAAGGGCCAGGATCTTGGCAAATGCCTTGCCGCGATGGCTGCGACGGTTCTTTTGCGGGGCAGGCGCTTCCGCGAACGTACATCCCAGCTCGGGAGAATAAAACAGAGGATCGTAGCCGAACCCGCCCGTTCCCCTGGGCTGTTGAACGATACTGCCTTGCGCCGAATCCGAAACTATCGCTAGCGCGCGTCCACTCCGCGCCAGAGCTGTTACGCAGACGAATCGCGCTCGTCGCTGGTCGCGTTCACGCCCTTGCATCTCGCGCAACAGCTTGCGATTGTTTTCTTCATCGGTGGCGTTCGGGCCCGCGTAGCGTGCGGACCGCACTCCCGGCGCGCCGCCAAGCGCTGGCACGACGAGTCCCGAATCGTCGGCGAGCACCATCTCGCTTGTAAAGCGGCTGTAATGCAGAGCCTTGGCGGCGCCGATTTCCGCGAAGGTCAGCGCGCTTTCATCGAATGGCGGGTGAGTCTGAAAATTTGGCAGCAGGTCGAGTTCGACTCCGGTGCCAGCGGCAAGCTCTCGATATTCGCGCAATTTTCCAAGGTTTGATGAAGCGAGCAGGACGCGAGTCAACATGTCCGGTCGCCGCTATCGCCCTCGCCCGCGGAAATCCATGCCCAAAAGTTCGTGTTGCGCGCGCGCCAGCCGCTTGATTCCATCGCCCGCCAGATCGAGCAGTCGCGCCAGTTCATCGGTGGTATACGAACGCCCCTCTGCCGACGCTTGCACTTCCACGAAATTTCCGCCGCCGGTCATCACCACGTTCATGTCCACTTCAGCGCGCGAATCTTCTTCGTATGCAAGATCGAGCAGCAACTCGTCGCCCACGATTCCCACACTCGTGGCGGCCACCGAATCGATAATCGGAATGGTGCGAAGCATTCCCGCCGAAACCATGCGCTGCATCGCCAGCGCGAGCGCCACGAACGCACCGGTCACGGACGCGGTGCGCGTGCCACCGTCCGCCTGAATCACGTCGCAATCGAGCCACACGGTGCGCTCGCCGAGAGCCTTCAGATCAACGGCGGCTCGCAGCGTGCGACCGATCATGCGCTGAATTTCGAGCGTGCGTCCGGACTGCCGGCCACGCACCGACTCGCGCGGGGTGCGCTCCTCAGTCGAGCGCGGCAACATTCCGTATTCGCCGGTCACCCAGCCTTTGCCGGTGCCCTTCAGGAATTGCGGCACACCATCGTCCACTGTGGCCGTGACGATCACGCGCGTGTGGCCCAACTCGATTAGCACGCTGCCCTCGGCGCTGGGAATAAAATCGGCAGTCATTTTAATAGGCCGCAAATCGTGCGGCGCGCGTCCGTCGGTTCGCAAAATGCAGATTCCTTTCTTTCCTGCGGAATTTTTGTCGTCGGGCCAGTTTGCCGACTGATGCCGAAGGTGTCAACCGAAAGCACGAACAATTGAAGGCGCAATGCGCGGCGCGGTCGCTTAATGCGAAGGTTTCGTCTGCGATGCCGAGGCCAGCGCGGGCGGCGATGCGCCGGATGGAGCCGTAACGTTCATCTCACTGTTAGCTGCTGGTTCGCCCACTGCCGATGCGGTCGAGGTCTGTTGTGCTGGCGCTGGATTCAGATCGAAGAATCCGGTCAAATCCACGTGGCCCGCAAGCGTGTCCACTTCCTGGCCGTGGATCAGGATCTTCAGCCGCCGCAGCTGCGGCATGTTGGCGGCGAGCGTGCGCACGATCGAATCCACGGCCATCGATTCGCTCAAAATTCCGGATGGTAATTCGGACGCCAGCGAATCCGAAAAGTCCGCAACCGCGGTTCCGTCCGGAAGAATGTAAAAGCCCAGCAAAGTGGTGCTCGCGGGCAGCGTCCGTTGATCCGCGGTGGACGGATTGGCGATCAGCGCTTGCAGCAATTGTTCCGAGCGCTCCACCGGATCGGCGGAAAGCGGCAATTCGATTTCCACCGGCGCGACTTTTCCGGCGCCCGCGGCCCAGAAAATCTTCGCCTCCACCGGCTGGTCCGTGGGCGTGGAAATGGGAGGTTCGAGTACGGCCCGGCGCGCCTGCTCCTCGGTCGACTGCGTTACATCGAGTCCTTTCATGTGATTGCGCAGGCTGCCCAGGCTGATCAGTCCGATGATGACCGCAACGGCCAGAATGCCAATGACAATTTTAAGGTTGCGCGGCATCAGGGCGTCTCCGAAACAGGCGCTTGCCGGAATGTCGCGATCGCTTGCTCGATATCAGCCGATAACGGTCCGGAGAGAGCCAAAATCGTGTCTGCGCTGGGAGCGGAGACATTCGCGATTTCGATCGCTACTGCGGGGTTGGCCACCGAACGCAGATCGCGGAGCGGCACCGCTGACGAAACCAGTGGCGAGCCGGGGAACGTTTGCGCGAACTGAAGCTGCAATAGATCGGCCAGACGATGACTGGCATCGACGTACGGCCTCTGCGCCTGCTGCCAGGAGATCAGCGTGTTCGCGGGAAGTTTGGCGATCGCCGGCACGGTCGGTTGGGCATTCGGCTTCAGCGTTGTCTTTGGCGTCGGCGCTTGCGCGGATGACGGCATCGAGGCATTCGGAGTCCAGAATTCATCGTAATAGGTGCGCACCGTTCCGATCTTTCCGGTTGAGCCCACGTGCAGCGTGATGAAAATCGCGTTGCGGTAGGCATTGGCGATGGCTGCACGGTCATCATAAGAAGGATTGGAATCATCCGTGCGCGTCATCAACACGCGATAGCCGTGGTTCTCAAGCTGTGCCTGCAGCGTGCGCGCGATTTGCAGCACCACATCTTTTTCGACGAGACCACTCTCGCCGCGCGCGCCGGTATTCGTGCCGCCATGAGCCGGGTCGAGAATGATCACCGGCGGTGGGACGAGCGGCGACGGCGCGTCATTGAGGTGAGAAGCCGCTGCGGGCAATTGTGGCTTGTTCGATGCGGGAGCCGGAGCGGGTGTGGGCGCCTGCTGGGCGGGAGATGCCGCAGGAAATGCTTCAGCCCGTGCGCGCGACGATGGTTGTGCAGCGTGCAGCGGCGCGAGCGAGCAGGCGGCCGCCGCAACGAGAAAAATCAACGGCAAAAGAGATTTACGCACTTCCCAAAGGATAGCAGAAATTTTTTCGTGCGAGGCGGCGGCTGAGATTGCTTCGACGCGCAACGATAAGCGGCCAGCCGAATCAAGAAAACCGCGCGTCGGGTTCATCCGGTCAGCGCGCGGGAGAAACGTCGAATAGGTGCGCGCCGAAGCCGTCGCGCCGGACGAAAAGACCCTGCGCGCGCAGTTCGTCGCCTGTTCGCAAATAACGCACTTCGTTGAGTTCATCGTAAAAGATGTATTCTGGCGCGGAAAGCTGGCTTGCGGTGAACTGAATGCGTCCCTGCGAAGGACGTCCCGCGAGATTCACGGCAATGACTTTCCACGCCTTGTCCGCGCGCCATTCGTAGGCGATCAGGTTGCCGCAGGAATCGTCGCAATCGCGGGTCACGGGAAGCAGATTCCACGAGCCGTGATGGAAGACGTCTTCGTTGGTGACGCGCAGAATTTTTTCGAAAAGCTCGTATATCGCTGGATCGGCGGGGCGCGGCGCGGCCATTCGAAGCGTGATCGGCAAATAAATGGAGAGCCCTTCGAGTTCGCCCTGATGGTAGAAGCGCATGCCCGGCACGGTGCTCATTAACGTGGCGACGGATGCCATGCGATCTTTACCGAAGACTTCGATGGCGCGATGCTCGTCGTGATTTTCGAGAAACCGCGCCATGCACTTCTGATAATCGAGCGGCGCGGAAAGCGCGCCGCGAATTTGCGGCGCGTCCATGTCGCGAACGGAATCGTAAAAATTCTTATCGTAGACAAACGAAAATCCGAGATCGAGCAGACGCTGTTCGGTGCCCCAATATGCTTCCGCGAGCAGGATCAGATTGGGTACCTGAACATGAACGTCGGCCCAGAATTCGTGGGCCATCGGTTTCGCGCCTCCAAGATACGGCGCCCAGATTTTTTCGAAGATATCGCTCAGGTGCAGCATGGCCATATCGCAGCGAACACCGTCGCAGTGAGAAGCGATCGTCCGCAGCTCGGCGATTTGCGCGGCGCGCATCGCCGGATTGAAATGATTGAGCTGCGCGCAATCGGTCCACGGCGGGAAATACGGATCGCGGCCCAGCGCGATGAAATGCGTCCCAGTCGGCGAGTCAATGGCGCGGAAAGAGTTCGGGTCTTTGGTGAATTGCTCTTGCGTGGCCTGAACGTAGAAGTCGGGATGTTCGCGCGTCCAAGCATGGTCGAGCGCCGTGTGATTGCCGACGAAATCGAAAAACAGGGCTATGCCGCGCGCGTGCAGCTTCTTGCGGACGGCATCTACGTCCTGCCAAGTTCCGATGCGCGGGTCGGGAACATACGCGGCGACGGAATAGGGCGATGCGATTACGTCCTCGGGTTTCCAACCGGGCAGTGCGCGATCGTATAGCGGAGGGTAATCAGGATTGGCGAGCGCAAGGCGGCGCGCTTCGGGGCTGCGCTGCCACAAGCCCATCAGCCAAACGATATCGAAGCCGCGCTGCGCGAGTGCGTCCCACTCTGAGTTCGGAACATCCCCGAGCTTGACGGTTCGACCGAATCGCGCGGAAAGAGATTCGAGCCACGCCCAGGTGTTGATTTCGTAGAGATGCGGGTGGGGCCTGAGCGCGAACGGCGTGGCTGATTTCGGCGACGGAGTGGTCACTTTCGGCCTAGAGTGCGCGAATTGGAAGCTTCGACTTTGATGCTAGAACGTGCAACGAGAGTGTATCGATCTGCAAAAATTAAGTTATTGGTTTGGCAGGCACTTAGGCTGCGTTTCACCCGAACATGTATCGATCTGCCGAGCGAACGATTTTGCGCTCGTTGAGGCGCCTGGGATGTGGCTGGGCGGCTTGCAGCTACGTGAGGCGTTCGACGGGAATTCGCGGAGCTTCGCGAGGCAGACTTCCGCGTCCGGCTGGAGCCAGCCGATTCGGCGGCGAGAATTTTGTCTCCATACAACATGGCGAACTCACGTTAACAGATTGCCTAAGAAAAACGCTACTGGCCGGAAGTACAGATTAGGTACAGGTTGGACAATCCTGTACCTGCGCATCGCAAAAAAGTGCAATTCCGGCGCCAACGCGGAGCCGAAAAGCCCGCGAGCCCCACGCTGAGCAGAGGATGATCCTACTTCCGCACGAGCGGCGCGTTCGGCGTAGGCCAAGATTCGTTGACGGCCAGCCGTAACATTTTTGCGGGATAGATTGAAGACGGAGTACGGCAGTCGTAGAGCTTCGCGAGACACGACAGATCGAACGCGAGGGCATCTGAGCGTTCTCCAGCGTTCGCATTCTTGCCGAGTAGCACCTGAAGAACCCACGGAACCCCATTTCCGTCCACATGGAGAGGTCTGACGCCATAGGCCGGCGACTTCCATTCATATCCGAAGTATTGCCAATGGTGAACTCGGTCATCCGGAAAGTTACCACCCGGAGTCTCCGTTACATCGTACGCGGCCCAACCGAGCCGAGAGTCGCACTCATAGGAGATCTCGACAGAGACAACCGTCCCGTCTTTTACGTGAACGAGGCCGCCGAAGAGAACCTTCGAAAAGAACGGCAAGTAATTGCGAGGATTTGGAAACTTAAAAATGAGATAGCACTGACTGCTCGTGCACATGGCGAGGCTCGGAATCGCGTTCCACGGCTCCCCTCCGTAGCGGTCAGCCAGCCTCTCGGCATCCGCGAAGGTCGCTGCCCCCAACTTCAGTTTCGTGACGTCTCGCAAAAATTTCCGAGCACGGTGTTGTTGCCGCAGTCCAATGCTATAGGGGCCAGCCAAAGACAGGAGCGCCGCCAGGAACGCGAACACCACGACCTTTACAGTTCTGACGATCATGCAGATCACCGCAATCGGGCGCGGCGAACGCGCGGTTGCCGCGCGCACGATAGCACACGTCGACCTTGGGCGCATCTTCCATTGATCGAACCGGCCCAGCTAGTGCGTGGAGACTTGGGTGATGAACGCGCGGACGTTGGCGGAGAGTTTCTGCAGCGCGCTTTCGCGGAGATACATCATGTGGCCGGCGTCGTTATGTTCGAAATGGATGCGGTCTTCGGCCGATTTGGGAAGCAGCAGATGGTCCATGGTGAATTTGGTGGCGTAGAACGGAGTGGAGAGGTCGAAATAGCCGTTCTCAACTTGCACTTGCAGATTGGCGTTGTCGAGCAACTCGCTAATCAGATCGGGTTCGACGTTCGGAGCGGTTGGCCAACCCTCGCCTGCGTTGGTGGCTGATTTCCAGTTCCAATGCGCGCTGGGCGCGGTGGGAAGAACCTGATAGGTCATGTCATCGCCGAATTTCAGCTCATCGCGAACGTAGGTATTAAATGCAGCGGTGAAGGCGCCGACGATGGCGCTGTAGGAAGGTTCCGATTGGGCGTTTTCTTCGAGCAGATCGTACGTCGGTGAATTATAGCGGCCGTCGTAATAGCCGATGGTGACGGACGACTGCGGCTTGCCGTCGGATGCGTTCGAGGCCTTTGATTCGGCCGCTTTCCCTTTACCCGTTTTCACAGTTGCGGCCTGCGAATTCGAATCGGCTGGGTTTTATTGAGCGACCGCTCGCGCGGCCGGACCCGAAAAGAGTAAAAGGGCCAGTGCCGCTACTGTGAGATTGCCTTGCATTCGCGAACTCCCTTCATGAGCAGAACATATGAACCGGATGGCGGCCGCAGATTGTTGGCACGGAATCAGATGCTTTAGGGCGCCACGTTGCTGCAAGCAAGAGCCGGAAATGCCAGCGTGATCTGCTCAAGAGGCGCGTTCGCGGCCGGGATACTAACGGGCGGCGCATTGATGCGCGCCGGCACCACGCAGGCTGGAGCGCCGCGGCGCGTGGGGATGTGCTGCGGAATCAAATCCTGCCATGCAGAAACAGTGTAGCTCGCGGAATCGAGCAGGGCGAATTCGTACAGATCAGGGCCGATCCTTTGCGTCGCGGGATTATCGCCGTGGTCAGCCTGCGCCGTCACGGTGACGGTGCCGAGCGGACGCGGTCCAAGGAAGCGGATGCGAACTCGCAGGTGGCGCGTGGGGATACCTTGCGAAAGCTTCATTTTCAGGTCAAGCAGACGCTCGCCACCTTTGAGCACGATGGGTTTAGCATCGCTAAGATCGGATACGCCCGGATAGAAAGCGCGCGGAAAGGGCGAATTGGGATCCAAGCTATTCCTGCGGTTGAAGACGAGGATGTAGCGGCCGGGGCCAACGTGGTCAAAATCGAAAACGCCCTTTGAGCCTTGAAAACCCCAAAGGCCGGGATGATCTTCCGAATAGCTTCCTTCGCGATAGAGTTCGATGGCCGCGAGCGGCAGGGGCTTCCCCTCCGGGTTCAGGATGCTCCCGCGAATTTCGCCGGTGGGCAACGCGTCTACGTCGTATTCGAAACAGGCGCCGGCGGGAAGTTCAAAAGGATGCAGGCCGCTGGCCAGATTGTGTTCGGTAAGAACCATGCGGGCGGGAAGATGCGCGGAGAAGTTGTAAACGCCGGCATGGACGTCGTAAAGCGAATAGACGCCGGTTCCGTCGGTGGCGGTTTCGAAGCGATCCCAGCGGGAGCGGAGATGGATGGTCACACGGGCGACGGGAGGATCAGGCGCGTTGGGCGGATCAAGGAATGGCGGATCGACGCGGCGCACGATGCCGAACACGGACGCGACACGCTGGCCGTCACGCATGGCGCGCAACTGCGGAATCAGCGCGCGGGCATCGGCGGCGGGGCGGGTGCCGTCGCAGATGGTGGAGTAGAGGCGACCGTCGGCACCTTCGTGAGTGTAAACGAGATATTCGGCGCCGGTTTTGAAGCGGTAACCGCAATCACCGTCGTCACCGCCGGAAAAAATATCGGTGGTAGAGGCTTTCGGACCGGAGAAGCGCTCTTCGACTTCAAAATGGTAGCGAGTGACAGGCGCGGAAGATCCGCCCTCTTCCGTATCGTCGGCAGCGGGAACACCGCTGGCAGACGCGCCATCCGTTGTGGGCGCGGGCGCCGCCACGGCGTAGGCTCCGGTGACCTTGCCGAGGAAAACCACGCTGCCGGATTGCAGACCGGCGCACTTCCCAGGAGCGGATTGCGAGCACGTGCAGGCAAAAGCGGCTGCGGGAATCCCAAGCAAAAACACAACGACGGCTAAAAAAGAACGCAAAAGCATCGCGGATATCCTACTCGTTCTGGGCAGGGAAGCGAAAGCGTTTGGCCAAAAATACTTGCGGACCGGCGGCGCGGGGGCCGGGCAGATTTTCCATGCTACACTTTTTAGGGTTAGCAGCGGCTTCAGTCCGCATCCAGCAGTGCCGGTCCGCCCGGAGCCGGAGAGCTTGCGCCGGCAGCTTCATCGGGCCCTGAATCTATCGATATAACCGGCTCCACGAGAGGCAGAAACACTTGGCGATAGCAGAATACGCTGTGCTCAGTGTTGCAGCGATTCCCTTCATTTACTACCTGCTGGTTTTGTTCTGCACCGCGGATTATTTCCGCACGGCGCGGCGGGAGACTCGCGTGGACGCGGATTTCAATCCGGGCGTGAGCTTGCTGAAGCCGGTGAAGGGGCTCGACATCGACGCGTACGAAAATTACGCGAGCTTCTGCAGGCTGGATTATCCCGAGTACGAGATCGTCTTTTGCGTGGATGCGGACGATCCTTCGCTACCGGCGATCGAAAAGGTGAAACGCGATTTTCCGGAGCGCTCGATTCGCGTGCTGATTGGTTCGGGACGCCACGCCATCAACGACAAAGTGGCGCGTCTGGTGCGGCTAACGAACGAGGCGAAGTACGACCTGTTTGTGATTACCGATAGCGACGTGCGCGTGCGCCCGGATTATTTGCGCAACGTAGTGGCGCCGTTTCGAGATGAGCGCGTGGGAGCGGCGACGTGTCTCTACGTATCGGCGAAAGAACGCAGCTTGGCGGAGCGTCTGCAATCGATCGGGATGACTTCCGATTTCTTTGCCAGCGTGATGGTGGCGTGGAAGCTCGATGGGGTCACTTTCACATTCGGGCAAACGATTGCGACCACACGAAAAGTGGTGCAGAGCTGGGGTGGGTATCCGCTGGTGGAGGATCGTCCCGCGGATGATTTGTACGCGGGAAAACTGGCCGCGGAACAGGGCTACGAGGTGAAGCTGCTGCCGTACGTGGTGGAATCGGTGGCGGACTTCGGATCGTTCCTAGAGCTGGTGCACAAGCGGTTGCGGTGGGCCACGGTGCAGCGGTTGATGCGTCCATGGGGACACATGGGGCTGATTTTTACGTTCGGATTGCCGTGGGCCATTGTGGCGGTGGCGAGTCACCCGAGTTCGACGGTTGCTGCGATTTATTTCGGGGGCTATGCGGCGTGCCGGTTGGCGATTGCGTTGACGATCGGCGGATGGGGCATGAAGCAGCGCGGGCTTTGGAAAAAGATTCCGCTGATCCCGCTGTGGGATGCGCTGGCATTCGCGATTTGGCTGGGCAGCTTTACGCGCAAGACGATTCGTTGGCGCGGAGTGGATTATCTGATGCGCGAGGGGAAATTCGTTTCGGCTACGCCGGCGGGAACGAAGGACGGCTCGATCGACACGGAGAAGGCCGCGGGGGCGTAGGCGCACCAACCACGAAAGCAAAAAGCAGATCCCTCCCGACCCGCGCGTTGCGCGGGACGGTTCGGGATGACAGATCTCAATCCGTTGGCGAATTGCGGAATTTTCTGGCGCCGGCAATCGCAAGGCCGGAAAGTCCGCACCCTTCCCTACATCGGCGCAGGACTCTGACGCAACGGAAAAGGCTGCTGGCCTGAAGGCCAGCGCTACTTTAGGACTGGCGGCGTTAGTAGACGAGAGGCGTTGTGGCGCATCTGTGCCCCCAAAAGCATAAGTCCGCACCCTTCGCGGAAAGCGCGAAGAGTGCGGCAACCTGAAGATCAAATGCTATACGCGCGCGACGCTATCTGGCACTGGGCGCTGCGGCAGAATTCTGCGCCGCGTGTCGCGCGGAATCAGGCGCCGGGGACGGTGGCGCCGGCGGCTGTGGCGGTTTGGCGGCGGCGGTCGTTGGTGGCGTTGCGCCAATTCACGCGCGGCAGGAAGAGCGACTGATCGATGCGGTCGCGATACTCGACGGCGATATTCATCAACGAATCGAGCAGCGACTCGGAGAGCAAGTGGGGCTTGAGTCCGAGATCGACCAGCTTGGAATGCTTGGCGTTGTAGTAATGCGTTTCCGCTTCGACGCGCGGATCGGGCAAGTGGTCGATTTCGATTTGCATGCCCAACTTTTTGCCGGCAGCTTTCACCATCTGCGCCAGCTCCAGCACGGAAAACTGCTCGGTGAACTGGTTGTAGACGCGGCATTCGCCCGGCGCCGCTGGATTCAAACAGGCGATTTCGAGGCAGCGGACGGTATCGCGGATATCGAGGAAGCCGCGGGTTTGCCCGCCCTTGCCGTAAACGGTGAGCGGATGGCCGACGGCGGCTTGCGCGCAATAGCGGTTCAGCACGGTGCCGAAAACTTCGTCGTAATCGAAGCGATTGATGAGCGCTTCGTCGAGCGCCGTTTCATCGGTGAGAGTGCCGTAGACGACGCCCTGGTTTAGGTCGGTGGCGCGCAATTTCCAGATGCGGCATGCGAACAGGATGTTGTGGCTATCGTGAACTTTGGAGAGGTGGTAGAACGAGCCGGGCTGCTTCGGGTACGGCATCACATCTTTGCGGCCGTTGTGCTCGATTTCGATGTAGCCTTCTTCGATATCGATATTCGGCGTGCCATATTCACCCATGGTGCCGAGCTTGATCAGGTGGCAATCGGGTCGAAATTCGCGCAGCGCGAAGAGCAGATTGAGCGTTCCGACGACATTGTTCACCTGCGTGCCCACGGCGTGCTTGCGGTCGATCATGGAATAGGGTGCGGAGCGCTGCTCGGCGAAATGGATCACCGCGTCGGGTTCGAATTCGCGAATGAATGAAGCCAGGAACTCGTAGTCGGTCACATCTCCGACGAAGGATTGGATGGTTTTGCCGGTGCGCTTCTGCCAGGTGTCGAGGCGCACGGGAAGCGGGCGGATAGGAGTCAGCGTCTGCGCGCCGAGCTCAAAATCCCACTGGCGGCGCACAAAATTATCGACGATGGCGATCGAATGGCCCTGCTTCGAGAGGTACAGGGCCGTCGCCCAACCGCAGTAACCATCCCCACCTAGCACGGCAATTCGCATCTGAGCTCCTTGTACGGGTCTATGATGTACGTCGATGCGCGTCGCGGCGTCACCATCAGTAGCCGCTCCGCAATTTGAAACACGCCGCCTAAAAGAAAAACGCCGATAAATCTTCACTCAGACAGCCTACCGCCTGCAAGCAACTTTTTGCCTGCGCGAACAAACGCGATACGTTGGTTTATGCTGAATCGTGGCTGGCCAGCGCCCGTGAGGTGCTCTGCGGCTCAGCGGCCCGCTCCGGCGGTGCGGTCGGAGCGACCCGACAGAGTGCCGCGCCGGCCGACGAATTCTCGTACGGTGTAGACCGGCTTGTTCTGAGATTCGTAGTACGTGCGGGCCAAAAGTTCGCCGATCAGGCCGATGGCGATGAACATAATGCCGCCCATCACCAGCGCGACGCCCAAAATGATCAGAGGCCCGTGGTTTGCAAGCAAGCCTTCGTCGAACAGCGCCTTGCGTGCGAAGATCCACAGTCCGATTCCGGTGCCGCTCGCCAAGCAGATGAGCCCCGGGATGCCGAAGAGTTGCAGCGGCCTGGTTGAATAGTCGAGCAAAAACTTAACGCTCAGAAGATCGAGGAGCACGCGAATGGTGCGGGAGATGCCGTAATTGGACTTACCATTCTTGCGGCGAATATTGGTGATCGGGACTTCCGCGACGGATGCGCCGGCCCAGCTAGCGAGCGCGGGAATGAAGCGGTGCAATTCCCCATACAAGTGAATTTCCGACAAGATTTCCCGGCGGTAGGCCTTGAACGTCGTCCCGAAGTCGTGCAACTCCACCCGCGAGAGTTTCGCCATGATCCAATTGGCCACGCGACTCGGAAGTTGCCGCATCAGCCAGTGGTCTGTGCGTTCGACACGCCATCCGCTGACAAGGTCGTAGCCTTCCTGAATTTTTTCAATGAAGCGCGGGATTTCAGCAGGATCGTGCTGCAGGTCGCCGTCCATGGAAATGATGATTTCGCCGCGTGAATGGTCGAAACCGGCTTTCAGCGCGGCGGTTTGTCCGAAATTGCGGCGCAGGCGCACTACGACCACGCGCGCATCGTCGGCGGCGATTTCGGAGAGAAGCCGGAAGGTGCCGTCCTTGCTGCCATCGTCGACGAAAATGATTTCGTAGGATTCGCCGATACCGTCCATTACGTCGATGATCTTGACGTAGAGCTGCGGGACGTTTTCCTGCTCGTTAAATAGCGGCACCACTATCGAATAAGCTAGTTCGCTATGTTGTTCGAGGCTCATGAGTTTCCGCCCCAGCGCGCAAAACGCGCGTGCTGAGGATCCAAGTGAGAATGCAGTATAGCATTCCGGCGGGGAATAACGCCTGCGGGTCCCGGCCCGGTTTCGGCGGCAGGAATTGGATGATTGGTCAACAAAAGCTTGCCGCCGCTGCTGGCGACCGTATCCATGGGCGCGCCGACCATGGCCTGGAATTTCGATAGATTAACATCATGCGTAAGGAAATAGCACCTGCCCGGCGCGGCCCACAAACTCTTAAATTCAGCGTCGCTAATGAACATGTGTGGAGCACCGGGCGCCTGAGCGCCATACGCGAGATTCACGCGCCGATCGGTAACAAGCAGACTCGTCCGATCGGTGTAGAAAAACACCGAAGAAAAGGCGTAGTAGTGGCCCTGGGCGATTAATGTGCCTTGGGGCGAGTGATTGAGGGCCGTGGCCAAAGGACGAGAAGAAAGATAAGGATCGAACGTCACCATCGCCATGCGCGCGGCGTGAAAGAACAACACCATCATAAGAGCCGCGGCAAAATAAGCACGTTGCCCTAGCCAGCGAACTGTCCCCAATGCGCCGAGTAGAAACGCGACGCCAGCCAAAAACAACGGCTGGCGCAGATATGCGAACGAGTGGACGGTCAGGTCTTCCATGTGCCCAAGCGAAAGCGAATAAGCCTTGGGATGGTGGCCCAGAGCCATGGAAATGTCGCCCGGAGTGGGCACGTGCCGCACGGCAACCAGCAACGCAAATGCCGCAATGGCGCAACAGGCCGTCACGACAGCGAGCACGCGAGTGCCGCGACGGACCCAGTCCCCTCCCGCTGCCATGGCCGAGCCGATCAGCAGCGCAAACGCCGGGTAGCAGGGCATCGAGTAGTATTCCTGCGTGGTAGAAAACGTGAAGAATACGAGCACGAACCCGATCCAGCATAGCGCCAGCAGGCGCGCTCGCCCGGCGCGATCCGTAGGCTTAAACGACTGCTTCACAATCGCCGGGAGGTAAACGCTCCACGGAAACAACCAAATCAGATGGAAGAGCCAAAAGTAGGCGCGCGGGACGGTGTTGTAGTCGCGCGGGTAGCGCATGTTCAGAAAGCGCAAAAGCTGTTCGTTGATGAAAAAGAACCAGAGGAAGCCGTGGTAATCGCCGGGGCCGCTATGCAGCGTAAACGCAAAAGTAGGCGGATTGCGCAGCGTCGCCAGGATATGCCAGGGCGCGGCGATGGCGAGAACAATGACGGTGCCGAGAAACGGATGGAGCCTGCGCCAGACTTTTGCCGAAAAAAGCTGGTGCGTAAAAAGCAGGTAGAGCAACGCGGCGCCGACCGGAAAAACAACGGCAATCAGGCTTTTCAGCAACAATCCCAGGCCTAAATTGACGGCAATGACGATCGACCATACGAGCGGGTGGCGTTCTTCTTCGTCAATCGCGCGCAGAAATCCCCACATGGCGAGGGCGATATTGACGGTCAGCATTACGTCTGGAATCAAAATCCGCGTGAATAGAAACAGACCGACGCAGGTGGCCATGCATAGGCCGGCGTAGAATCCGCCACGTTTGCCGAAGGCCCAAATTCCAAACCCGGCGGTAATCAGGCACAGCGCGACGGCGGAAACAGCGATGGGCAGCCGCGCCGACCAATCGTGCACGCCGAAGATTTTGTAGGACGCCGCCATCACCCAATAGACCAGGGGCGGTTTTTCCATATAGGCGATGCGGTCGATGTGGGCAGTGACCCAGTCGCCAGACGTGAGCATGTTGCGGGCAATCTGCGCCTGCACAGCGTCCACATCGTCCATCAAAGATGGCGGTGAAACGATACAGCCTAAATAGACGGCACTCGCGACGAGCGCTACGATCAAATAGTAGACGTAAGAACGCGTTGCCCGAGCCGGTTCGGTTCGGGGCAGCGTCCCAATTGAATCCGCCATCGCCTCATCCAGAGAAACAGAATCATCAATCCCCACAGGTGGTACCCGAGGTTTTCCTGGCGCTCCATGTGGCGGCGCACGCAGGTTTCGATCTCGGTAAAACGAAACAGATCCGAGTACTGGGAAGCAGCATCCCGGAGCGCATCGGATAGAAGAGGACGCAAAGGCCCGCGGAGCCATTCGTGCGCGGGAATATCCAAGCCGACTTTTTTGCGGCTCAGCACCGATGCAGGCAGCCGATCCTTCATTAGCTCTTTCAAAATCCACTTTTGCCGCGAGCCACGAATCTTGAACGAGGCGGGGAGTGACGCCGCGAATTCAACGATGCGATGATCGAGCAGAACGGGACGCGCCTCCACGGCATGAGCCATGCTCATGCGGTCGACTTTCATCAAAATGTCGTCCGGCAGGAAATATTTTTGGTCGAACCAGAGGTAGGGGGCCAGGTCATCGTCCGCTGAAAGCTTTTGGCGCAATTCGCCGAGGATGGAATCGAGGGCGGCGGGCGGCGTGCGCGATAACAGGTTCGCCTTCTGCGCCGATGAAAACGTGCCGTTCCAGTAGACGTGCGCCTGCTCGGGAGGCAGAAGCGAACCTTCCACGAAGCGCTTTGCCATGTATTCGAGGCTGATTTTGTCGTCGGAAACGGGCCAGCGGCGCAGACACGCGAGGGCGAATCGCCGCGAGCCGGCGGGAAAACGGCGCAAATGGCGCGCCAGTCGGTTCGCCCGATAGGTTAAATAGCCACCGAAGAGCTCGTCTCCGCCTTCGCCGCTGAGCGCGACGGTGACTTCGCTCTTGGTCATTTTCGAGAGATACCAGAGCGGCAAAGCACCGGCGTCGGCGTCGGGCTCGTCGTTGTAGTAGGAGAACTCTTCGATGACGCTGGGAAGATTTTCCGCCGGATTCAGGTCGAACTCGCGATGGTCCGTCCCGTAGCGCTGGACGACTTGGCGAATGTAGGAGGTCTCGTCAAAAGTGCGACCAGCGAAAGAGATCGAGAGGGTTTTCAATCGCGATGGCGAGGCCTTCGCGGCGTAGTGCAGAACGGTGGATGAATCGATACCGCCGCTAAGCCACACGCCCAGCGGGACATCGGATAGCAAATGCTCGCGCACGGATTGCTGCAGAAGATCATCCAGTTCTTCTTTTACTGAATCGACGGTCGCCGAATCAACGGTGCGGTTGTTCGCGACGCCGAATGGAAGCTGCCAATACGCCTCGGAATGTACGCGGCCGTCGCGCCACTCCAGCCAATGCCCCGGCGGAAGCTTTTCAACGCCCTCGGCCAATGTCCAAGGGCATGGAACGTAATTCAGCGACAGGTAACAATCGAGGCCGTGAAGGCTTAAACGGCGGTCAAATTCGGGGTGGACGAAGATCGCCTTGAGTTCGGAGCCGAAGAGAATGTCGCGGCCAAGCCGAGCGGTGTAAACCGGCTTGATGCCCATGCGGTCGCGAGCCAGCACCAGGCGCTTATCGGGCGCGTGCCAGAGGGCTACGCCGAACATGCCGCGCAGCCGCGCGAAACACCGGATATCCCATTCGAGAAAAGCGTGCAGAAGCGTTTCCGTGTCGGTGCGAGTCCGAAAGCGGTGGCCTTTGGATTCGAGCTCAGCGCGAAGTTCGAGGTGGTTGTAGATTTCGCCGTTGAAGGCGATGACTGTCTGACCGTCATCCGTACGGATGGGCTGATCGCCCGATTCAAGATCGAGAATTTTCAGGCGCGTGGCGCCCAGCGAGCAAACGGTAGATGCGAAACTTCCCTGCTGATCCGGGCCCCTGTGAGTGAGCGTAGCGACGGCGCTCTCGATCCGCCCCGGACCGGGAGACCAGCCACTATGGGTGAAGCCTGCGATTCCGCACACTTTTTGAGCTTTCCCTCGAAGACTTCCAGAGACTTTGTTGCTTGTGCGTGGCGCTTAGATGCCTGGAAGGCCGAACCTAAGCCCTAAGATACCAGATGCTCGAAGTGTGCGGCAGAATTCTTGCGCCTGTAGTGCGCCTCGCCCACGAAAAATTCACTCGTAGCGCAGGGATTCGACAGGCGGAAGCGCCGCCGCGGTCTTCGCCGGCAGATACCCGAAGATCACGCCGATGGCGCACGAGAAGATGAACGAAACGGCCACCGATGGCCACGACGTCGGGATGGTGATGCCGGGAGGAACTGGCAGCAGGCGCAGCAGGCTCTCGATGAAAAATGGGATGCCCACGGCCGCGCTAATGCCGATCACCGCCCCGATGACGCTGATCAGCACCGCCTCCAACAGAAATTGGTAGCGAATCTCCATGCCGCGCGCGCCGATGGCTTTACGGATGCCAATTTCGCGGGTTCGTTCCGTGACGCTCACGAGCATGATATTCATGATGCCGATCCCGCTGATCACCAGCGCCAGAATGGCGATCAGGAGCAGCACGAGCATCATAGCTACCGAGATGCGGCGGGTGGTTTCCAGGATCGAGCTGAGGTTTTGAACGTTGTACTCCGCTTCGGGCCGGTGCCGGTTTTTCAGAATGCGCGCCACGTCTTCGGTGACCAGCGGAACGTCCTGCGGGCGATCCGCCTGGGCGTAGAGCGTCACGATGAACGAACTGCCGGTGTAATACTGAATCAGAGGGAATGGCACGAGCACGGAATCGGTGCGAATTTCCGACTGTCCAAAGGTGTCCATGCGCTCGCGGAAAACTCCCACGACGTTGAACGCCAGCTCACCGACGTGAATGTTCTGGCCGACCGGGTCTTGTCCTGGAAACACCGTCTCCGCGAGATGCTGCGATAAGAGGCATACTTTGCTGACCATGGTGAAATCGGCATCATCGAAATAGCGGCCGCGCGTGACGATCAAGCGGCGAATTTGCTCGAATCCTTGGGTAACGCCGACCATGGCGACGGGCCAGGCTTTTCCAGCGGCCACAACGCTCATCTGCCGGTCGCTGGTGCCCGCCGCGCGCAAAACTTGCGGGATGCTTTCGCGCACCGCCCGAAGATCGCCCATGGTGATCTGGTCGGACAGAACCATCGCCTGCATGGGGTTCGATTGCGCGAGCTGCGCGTAGACGATGTTCGAGCCCACCGCCTCAATCTCATGGATGATGTACTTTCTGCCGGAAAGCGCGACCGTCACCACCAGCACAAAGCAGCCGCTGCCGATAGCCACTCCCAACACGGTAAGGATCGACCGCAGCTTATTCGCGCGCAGAGCGTCCATCGCGAACGACCAGGTATCGGACCAGCTCATTACGGGAAACTTCAGTGGGATGCCTCCATGCCCAGCGAATCCGCCCTCGATTTAGGTGCGATGTCGCGAATCAAGCCGGCGGCCCGAACGTGGCGGGTCAATAACATTGATCGGGGAACAGCAGCATACATCGAGCCACTTTGCGCCGTTAATGTGAAGACGCGCGAATCGGTCACCGCGCGGCGGGCTCCGCAACCGCTAGCTCGGGAATCTCGATGCGAATCTGCGTGCCTTCCCCTTCGCGGCTGCGAATGCGCATGTCGAACTGATCGCCGTAAAGCAGCCGCAAACGTTCGTGGACATTGCTGATGCCGATTCCGCCCGCGTAAACCTCGAGCAAACGCTCTTGCGGCATGCCCATGCCGTTGTCCTCGATTTCGATGGTCAGGCGCCCATCGCGGCGCAGGGTGCGAAGGTGGATTTCTCCGCCGGCCAGGCGCGGCGCCAAGCCGTGTTTGATGGCGTTTTCCACGATGGGTTGCAACAACATGCTGGGGACGAAGGCGTCGAGCGTCTCCGCGTCAATTTCCTTGAATATTTGCAGTTTATCGCGCCCGAAGCGGATCACTTCGATGCCCAGATAGTCGTCGATAAAATCGAGCTCTTCGCGTAGCGGGACGAACGTCTCGTGCTTGCGCAGCAGGCGTCGCAGGATATTGGAAAGTTTCAGCACCACGCCGCGCGCCATATCTGGATCGAAGCGGATCAAAGACGAAACAGTATTGAGCGTGTTGAACAGGAAATGAGGATTGATCTGGCTGGTGAGCGCGTCCATGCGCGCTTTCAGCAGCAGCTGCTGATTCTGCTCCAGGTTCATTTCGATGCGCGTGTTGTTCCATATTTTCACGATCATGGCCACAGACATGACTGAGGAAAGAACCACTAGCAACGAGTAGCCGAAATTCCCTGGATTCACGGCGAAAAGCCAGCCCGCGTGGTGTCGTAACTGGAGGAAGCTTGTCAGCTCGATCCAGCCGAACTCGAATGTCGCGCAGGCGAAGAGCGGCAGCATGGCCCAGTTGCTTTTGCCGAAGCGCAGCAGCTTCCAGATCCATTGCGGAATATTCAGAAAAAGAAACGGACCGAAATGCCAGATGTCCTCTTTTTCCGGCATCGTTTCGCGGATCACTCCAGCGAACAGGCCGGTTAGCGCGGCCATCGGAGGGCAAAGCCATTCGTGGAATCCGAAAGGAAGCAGGCTGATCAGCGAGCCGCCAAAAAGGCCGACGATGCGCCCGCCGATCAGACCCATGACGAAGGAACCTTCCATGGCCAGGTCGAAGAACGCGTAATGACCGATCAGCCGCAGCATGATTCCTACCGCCAATGGAGGAACCAGGAACAGCAGCAGTTTCACCTTTTCATTCGGGTCGCGATTTTCGTTGAATACCAGCTTGCGGAAGGATTTGAAGCGAACCAACAACGCCGCAAACGACGCCGCCCAGCCCACTTTCAGGACCAATGCAAACAGCAAGTCCCGGCCTTCGAAAACGTGGTTCATCGGTCTCCGCGTCGCGCTTGGCTGATTCTGGAAGTTACGTTAGCCAATGGCGAGCGAGATGTAAAGAGAGGCGCCGCTGGGCGTGTCCGCCGGGACATTCGGAGAAGCCTGCTATAATGGCCGATTGCCATGACGAAAAATAAGCGACTACGGACTGCTGGGCGCGCCGGAATAGGCGCAGGGGAGGCGCGAATCGTCGCGACGGCGAAGTTTCCTACGCGCTTCGGGCGCTTCACCATCCACGGCATCAAAGGAGTAGGACCGGCTGATGAGGCCGTAGCCATCCAGCATGGCAAGCTCGCGCCTCGCAAGCCGGTGCTGGTGCGCATTCATTCGCAATGCCTCACGGGAGACGTCTTCGGCTCGGAACGCTGCGATTGCCGCGCGCAACTGGAATTTTCGTTGCGGCGCATTGCCAAAGCGCCTTCGGGAGTTGTGCTGTACCTCGCGCAGGAAGGCCGCGGAATCGGGCTCATTAACAAGTTGCGCGCCTACGAGCTGCAGGATCGCGGACTCGATACCGTGGAAGCCAATCGCGAGCTCGGGTTTGCCGCCGATTCCCGCGATTACGATTTCGCTGCGGCGGCGCTGAAGGCGCTTGGCGCGAATTCGGTGCGCCTGCTATCGAATAATCCTGAAAAAGTCAGCCAGCTCGAAAAAAACGGCGTCCGCGTGGTTGAGCGCGTCCCCTGCCAGCCGCCTGCCAGCAAGCATTCCCGCGCGTATTTGCAAACCAAAAAAAAGAAGATGGGGCATTTGCTCGGGAGCCTGTGAGCAAGGTGCGAGCGCCACGGCGGTTCCGAATCCGCCTATCGCGTGCCACGCGGACTTAGTCTTGCCCCTCCGGTGTCCGGGTTGATATTTCGAAATTTCTCGACGAACTCCCGCGTGATGCAGTGCTCGCGTCGCAATATTTTCTGCAAGTCTAAGAGTTGTTTTGACGTCACGAACTGATACTCGGCGGTTATGTCGAGCACGTCGGCAGTGTGCTTGTTCACAGCAAAGCTTCCCACTACCGGCACGATCCGAGCCGGCGCAGTGCTGGAAAGTAGAAAAACAAAGTAATCTTCCTGGTCGAAAGCATTGCTGGTTATTCGTTCCCACACCACGTCTTTTCCATCGTTCCGTACCCGTACGCTCTGAGGCATCGTGTACAAAAGGATTTCGGCCTCCGGGAGGGTCAAAGGGGAGGCAGTGCGGTGGGCGGGCGCCGCAAAGCAAACAGGAACGAACGCGAACGTAAACAGAGACAGACCTACAGTGCTAATCAGAAATCTGACCATGCACACTCTCCGCCGCCGACGAATTGGACGATTTCGAAGCTGTCGTTGGGCTGGACTTGCGTGGCTTGCCATTGGGCGCGCGGGAGAATGTCGCGGTTGCGTTCGATGGCCACGCGGTTCGGGCGCATTTGCAAAAATTCGAGCAGCGCGTCGACGGTCAGGGCGTCGGGGACTTCGCGGTGGTCTCCATTGACGATAATTTCCATGCGAATTCGTTCTGCGATCCTGCGAATCTGGCAAGAAACAGCATTCGATTGTCATTCCGAAGGGCGGCGTTTGCCCGAGGAATCTGCTTTTTCCTCGCATGCGAACGAAAAGCAGATTCCTCGCTTCGCTTCGGAATGACAAATCGCTAGCCAGGTGCGGCGCCCAGGAACAAAGCAGATCCCTTTCCGGCCAACTACGCCGGGACGCAAACTGCACGCGTCGGCCGAAAAGCGGCCTCGCTCCGGATGACAACGTTACCGCGGTGGGCCGCGCCGTCGGTACCTGCCACTCTGCAAAATTCGCCGGCGAGACGCCGGCGCAACTCACAACCGCGCTCCGTCCAGCTGTTCAGGCTGAAGGCCCGGGCTGTACAACGCTGCATCAATCTGCTCAGGCGGAAAGCGCGTTGCGAAAAACAGCTGAGTCGCGTCGGCGTCCCACGGACGAGCTGCTTAAGCCGATGAGGCGGTGCCATTCGGCTTCGATTTGTCGCGCGAGCGCATGGCGAAGCGCACTTCGTCGCGATCGCCATCAGCGCTGGCCAGGATCACCAACGTCAAATCGCCCTTGCCGAGGGGCGGCAGCGGAAACTGAATGCGCGCGCGGCCCTGCTCGTCGCTGGTGCCGGTATGCCGGTCGCTCGATGCCGATCCTTCGATGGCCGCTTCAATCGCCGCGCCGGGCCAAGGCTGCCGGTCCGCGCGGCGCTGAATTTCCAAATCGAGCGACACTCTTCCCGCCGATAGCCACGATTGAGGATTGAGCAGCTGCACTTGTATCCCGCCGATGCCGCCGGCGGCCGCCTTCGGCTTTTCAGGCAGGGGCGGTGAATTCGGCGCCGTTGGCGCCGATGTTTCCAGTGCGCCTGAACGAAGCTCCTGAATGATGGCTCGGTGCTGCTCTTCCACCCGCTCGCGCACGCCTGCGGTGCTAAAATCAGTGGAAGCCGAAAATTCCTTGTAATTTGACGAGCGCCGGTGCACCACGCGCCCGTTTTGATACACCGCCGTATCGATTACGGGGTGACTGGGCCCGCGGTCTTCTGTCTGAACGTGGAAAATCTGCTCGCCGACGCGCACGTCGGTGTTGAATCCGGAGCTCATCGATCGCGATTCTCCCCCCAAAGGACCGGGCTCGCAAAAAATTCTAGGGAGTTCAATTGACCGATCAAAAGACGGACGTTATTATAGCAGCGTAGACATAAATGAACGGCAACTACCTCGACAATTACGGCGCGCTTTTGCTGATGTTTATACTAGCGGCCGGGCTGGCTGGTGCGCTGGTAACCGCGTCCGCTGTGGTGGGACGGCACAAGCGCACGCGCGAAAAAGATCAGCCATACGAATGCGGCGTGGCGCCGGTGGGCGATGCGCGCGCGCCGATTTCCGTGCATTTCTACATGGTCGGCCTGATCTTTGTATTGTTCGATATCGAAGCAATTTTTCTTTATCCGTGGGCGCTGATCTACGGCGATCTAAAAGTATTTGGATTCGTCGAGATGGTGCTCTATATTGCCATCCTGCTTGTTGGCTACATTTACCTTTGGAAGAAGGGCGCGCTGGACTGGCAGTAACCGCCCGCCGGGAATCAGGTACAACGTGGAATCGCAAGAAAACGAGAAAAGTCTAGCTGTACAAAAGCTGCGCGAGCGGGAGCCCCAGACAATCGCGGAAGTGATTGAATCCAGGGGAGAAACCACCGTCGTGCTGGCCAGGCGAGACCTGATGCGCATCTGCGAATTCCTGGCGCAGGACCCTACTCTCTCCTTCACGTTCCTTTCCGATATTTCCGCCGTGGACCGCTTCCCGATGGAGCCGCGCTTCGAAGTGAACTATCAACTGCTATCGATGCAGCGGCGCGAGCGCGTGCGCATCAAAGTGCGCCTCTCGGGATCGGACGCGGTGCTGCCGTCAGTGATCGGCATATGGCCCACCGCCGACTGGCACGAGCGCGAGATTTTTGATCTTTTTGGCATTCGATTCGAAGGCCACCCCGATCTCCGCAGGATTTTGATGCCGGACGACTGGGAGGGCTACCCATTGCGCAAGGATTATCCAGTCGAGGGGTATCGCTGACGGTTCGAAGGAATGAAGTGGTGACGCAATGCCAACACTAGAGACGCAATCCGGCCCAGCCGAACCGATGGTCCTGAACATGGGGCCGCAGCACCCGTCCACGCACGGAGTGTTGCGCGTAGTGCTGGAGCTCGACGGCGAAATCGTGCTTTCTGCCAAACCGGTGATCGGCTATCTGCACACCGGAATCGAGAAATCGTGCGAATCGAAGACCTATTCGCAAGCCATCACGCTGACCGACCGCATCGACTATCTCGCGCCTCTTTCGAACAATTTGTGCTACTGCCTGGCTGCTGAAAAGCTGATCGGCCTGGAAGTTCCCAAGCGCGCGCAATACATTCGTGTGCTTTTGACGGAGCTGACGCGCATCAGTTCGCATCTGGTTTGGCTTGGAACGCACGCAATCGATCTCGGCGCGATGTCCGTGTTCCTCTACAGCTTCCGCGAGCGCGAAGAGATCATGAAGATTTACGAGTGCGTCTCCGGCCAACGGATGATGACCAGCTATTTCCGCATCGGCGGGCTGGCGATCGAGCCGCCTCCCGATTGGCTGGATCGCGTGCGCCGCGTGATCGATGCCATGCCAGGGCACATCGACGAATACGAGGATTTGCTGACGAAAAACCGCATTTGGATGGCGCGTACGCAGGGGGTAGGCATTCTAAGCGCCGCCGATGCGATCGCGCTGGGCGCCTCGGGACCGATGCTACGCGGCAGCGGTGTAGCGTATGACACTCGCAAAGCGTTCCCCTATTCGAGCTACGATGAGTTCGAGTTCAACATACCGACGCAAACTGCCGGCGACTGCTTCGCGCGGTATCAGGTGCGCGTGGCCGAAATGCGCGAAAGCTTGAAAATCATTCGCCAGGCGATGGAAAAAATCCCGCCCAGCGGGCCGTTCCGCGCCGAAGCGCCCGGGATCATTCCTCCTTCGCGCGAGGAAATGAAAACGTCCATCGAGGGATTGATTTATCATTTCAAGATTTTCACCGAGGGATTTGCGCCGCCTCCGGGCGAGGTCTATCAAGCGATAGAGTCGCCTCGCGGCGAGTTGGGTGTGTTTATGGTGAGCGACGGGTCGCCGAAGCCCTCCCGCGTGCATTTCCGCGCGCCGTCATTCGTGAACCTGCAGACACTGCCCAAGATGTGCGTGGGCAAGCTGATTGCGGACGTGGTAGCGTGCATCGGCACGACCGACATCGTCCTGGGAGAAGTAGACCGCTAACGTCAACAAAATATGCAACTTCCACCAGAGCTGCACGAAAAATTTAACGACCTGGTCAGCCGGTATCCGGTGAAGCGCTCGGCGCTGATCCCCATGATGATGTACGCGCAGGACCAGTTCGGCTACCTGAGCGACGAAGTTTTGGACGAAATCGCCAAGCGGCTCGACCTGAATATCCTGCAAGTCACCGAAACACTCGCGTATTACTCGATGCTGCGCCGCAAGCCCGCCGGGCGCCACCATATCCAGGTCTGCACCAACATTTCCTGCATGTTGCGAGGCGGCAACGAACTCTATCAGCACGTGCAGAAGCGCCTTGGCATCGGCAATAAGGAAGTTTCGCCCAGTGGCACGTTCTCGCTCGAAGAAGTCGAGTGCATCGGCGCTTGCACGGGCGCGCCAGCGATCCAAGTGAACTACGATTACCACGAGAATCTCGATGCCGACAAGGTCGATGCGCTCCTGGAGCAACTTCAGGAAGGCAAACGGCCGGCTCCGGTGCCGGTCACGTCCGGATCGATCCACGAGCGGTTGCCGGCCGAAGTGCCGATCATTAGCAAGCGCTTCGGTATTCGCGATTCGCGCAAGCTCGACGTCTACAAGCAGCACGAAGGCTATCAAGCAATCGAAACCGCGCTGAAGCAGATGACGCCCGATCAGATCATCGACGAACTGAAGAAATCAGCGCTGCGCGGCCGTGGCGGCGCGGGCTTCCCGACCGGCCTGAAGTGGAGCTTCGTTCCCAAGAATTCGCCCAAGCCAAAATATCTTTTGTGCAACGCGGACGAAAGCGAGCCGGGAACCTGCAAAGACCGCCCGCTGATGGAAATGGATCCGCACCAGCTGATTGAAGGCATGGTGATTGCGGGCCGCGCGATTGATTCGCATCAGGGATACATCTACGTGCGCGGTGAATATCGCTACATCATCGACATACTGGACCCGGCGATCAAGGAAGCCTACGACCACGGCTACCTGGGCAAAAACATTCTCGGCACCGGCTTCGATTTCGAGCTGTGCACGCACACGGGCGCGGGCGCGTATGAATGCGGCGAAGAATCGGCGCTAATGGAATCGCTCGAAGGCAAGCGAGGCTATCCGCGCATCAAGCCTCCTTTTCCCGCGGTGGTCGGCCTCTACGGCTGCCCCACGGTGATCAACAATGCGGAAACGCTCAGCACCGTGCCGGCGATCATCCGCATGGGCGGCGAGGCGTACGCCGCGCTGGGCACGCCGAAAAATGGAGGCACGCGCCTCTACTCGATTTCAGGGCATGTCAACCGCCCCGGAATTTACGAACTGCCCTTGGGATTTCCGCTGCGGCGGCTGATCGAAGAAGTCGCTGGTGGCATTCGCGGCGGCAAAAAACTCAAAGCCGTGGTTCCGGGCGGAAGTTCCTGCCCGCTGCTTTCCGCCGACGAAATTGACGTTGCCATGGATTACGACTCGGTGGCGAAAATCGGTTCGATGCTCGGTTCGGGCGGCACCGTGGTGCTCGACGAAGACACCTGCATGGTCGACTTCGCGCGCCGCATCATGCATTTCTACGCGCACGAGTCCTGCGGCTGGTGCATTCCCTGCCGCGAAGGCACGGCCTGGCTGCGCAAGATGCTCGACCGCTTCCACGAAGGCGCCGGCACGCCGGAAGATATTCCGATGATCGACGAGCTTTCGAAAAACATGCTCGGTCGCACCTTCTGCGCGCTCGGCGATGCCGCGGCGCTGCCGACGATCAGCATCGTGAATAAGTGGCGCAGTGAGTTTGAAGATCATTTGCAGGGCAAGTGCCCGTACGCTCCGGCCGAAGAAATCGTCGGAGCTCATTAGGATTCGCATGGCTGAAGAGAAACTGGCAGAAAAACAAATCACATTTACGCTGGATGGGCAGCAGGTCACCACCAAGCCCGGTACGCTCGTGATCGAAGCGGCCAAGCAGCAAGGGATCGAAGTTCCGTCCTTTTGCTACTACCCTGGGCTGACGCTGCAGGCTGCTTGCCGCATGTGCCTCGTGGAAGTGGAAAAAATGCCCAAGCTGCAGACCGCCTGCACGCTGGTGGCGACGGACGGCATGGTGGTGAAGACAGCCACTCCGGTCGTTCACAAAGCCCGCAAGGACATGATTGAGTTTTTGCTTTCCAATCACCCTCTCGATTGCCCCGTTTGCGACAAAGGCGGCGAGTGCGAGTTGCAGGACATGACCTTCCGCTACGGGTTGGACAAGACCCGCTTCGTCGAGGAAAAGCTCCACACGCCCGAAGAAAAATGGTCGCCGCTCGTTTATTACGACGCGCCCCGCTGTATTCTCTGCTATCGCTGCGTGCGCGTGTGCGATGAGGGCATGGATGTGAAAGCTCTCGGCGTGGGCTCGCGCGGCGTCCACTCCGTGATTCTTCCCAACGCTTCCGGCGCACTGGAATGCGAAGAATGCGGCATGTGCATCGATATTTGCCCCGTAGGCGCGCTGACCAGCGGCACATATCGGTATCAGACGCGTCCGTGGGAAATGACGTACGTCGGCAATCCTTGCACGCATTGCTCGAATGGCTGCAAGACCACGCTGAGCGTGCGCAACAACGAAATTCTGCGCGCCAATAATCGCGATCATTCCGGCGTGAACGGCGAATTTTTGTGCGCCAAGGGGCGCTTCGCGTTCGACTTCACCTCGAACCCGCAACGCATTCGCCAGCCGCTGGTGCGGCGCAACGGCTCGCTCGAACCGGCCAGCTGGGAAGACGCGCTCGAAGAAGTGAGCCGCCGCTTGAAGCAGGCACACGAAACACACGGACCTTCGGCGATTGGCGTGATCGGCTCGAATCACACCACCAACGAAGAAAACTATCTTCTGAATCGCTTCGCGCGCGTCACGCTGGGCACCAACAATATCGATCACCACCGCACGGCCGATTACGCGGGCTTGGCTGCGGCGCTTGGCCCGGCGGCTAAGGATTCGCTGGCGACGATGGCGGACGTCTACAACGCCAGCGCCGTTTTCTTGATCGCTAATGACGTGACCAATCAGAATCCTCTGGCCGCGTGGCAAATCCGCGCCGGCGTGCGCCATCACCAGACGCGGCTGTACGTGATCAACGGCGGCCCGAGCAAGATTCATCGCCAGGCACAAATCGTAGCGGAAGTTCCGCAGGATTCCGAAGCGCACGCGCTGCACTGGATGGCCACCGAGCAGGGACAATTCGACGCTAATGCGACGCAAAAGTTGGTCGAACTGAAGGCGGCCCTGGAAGCCGAAAGCGATGTCGTCGTGATGTTCGGCGCGTCGATCCAGGGCGCGACCATTCGCGATCTGGTTTCGCTATCAGCTCGCTTCGGCGGCAAGACGAAATTCATGGCTCTGGGCGATTACGCAAATTCTCGCGGAGCCGCGGATATGGGGCTGCTTCCCGATCGCCTGCCGGGTTATGCGCCGCTCTCCGATTCCGCGGAACGCGCGCGTTACGCGAAACTCTGGGGCGGAGATATTTCGGACACGCCCGGCCTTTCCGCACGCGAAATGATGGAAGCCGCAGTCGCCGGAAAGCTGAAAGTTCTTTACGTCGTCGGCGCAAATCCGGCGAAGACGTTCAAGCTTTCCGAATCTGGACGCATCGCCGGATTCGAATTGCTGGTGGTGCAGGACATGTTCCTGACTGAAACAGCCAAGCACGCGGACGTGGTGCTGCCCGGCGCATCGACCTACGAAAAAGAAGGTACGATGACCAGCACCGCGGGCGAAGTGCAGATGACGCATCGCGCCATCGATCCGCAAGGCCCGCGCAGCGATTTCGATCTGCTGCGAATCTTGTCGCACCAGTTGGGGATGCTCGGCCTGGGCACTGCGATTCGATTGCGGACTCCCGAAGCGGCGTTTGCCGAAATTCGCCAGCATGTGCCGGGTTACGATCTTTCATTCGCGAATTTGCTCGCAGGCGGCGCGGAAATTGCCAGGGCGTCTTGCAGAGTTCCTGAGTCGTCTTACAATCCGCCGGCTGGCGCGATCTTTTCGTCCGAGGACTATCTCTTCACCAGTGGTACACTTGGCGACTATTGTTCCAAGCTGATTTCGACTAACGAGGCAAAAGAGAAGCCGTGGGGTTCATCTCCGAGCACTCAGTCCTGGTGGCATCGCTAATAAAAGTAGCCGTCCTGTTGTTCATCGTGATGACGGCGTTAGCGTATCTCACCTGGTTTGAGCGCAAAGTTGTTGCGCACATTCAGTCTCGTTGGGGCCCCTATTACGTGGGCGCCCACGGGCTGCTTCAGCCGTTGGCTGACGGCCTCAAGTTTCTTTTCAAGGAAGACCTGACTCCGCCAGCTTCCGACAAATTGGTGTACGTGCTCGCGCCGTTTCTGGCTCTCTCTCTCTCTCTGACGGCCATTGCACTGATTCCGTTCGGACCGCCCAATTTGCGCCTGTTTGGCCAGCCGCTCTTCGTGGTTTCAAATATCGATATTGGGCTGCTATTTCTTTTTGCCATCACTTCGATGGGCGTCTACGGTGTGGCGCTGGCGGGCTGGTCCTCCAACAGCAAATATCCGCTGCTTGGGGGTCTGCGCAGCTCCGCGCAAATGATCAGCTATGAAGTTTCGCTGACGATTTCCGTGGTCGGCGTGCTGCTGCTTGCTGGGTCGCTCAATTTCAACTCGATCATCGAGGGTCCTCAGGGCCAAGGCGGCTATTGGCTCCATTTCGTTCCGAAGTGGAATGTCTTTCCGCAGATCATCGGATTCCTCTGCTATCTGACCGCAGCCGTGGCGGAAACCAACCGCATTCCGTTCGATTTGCCGGAAGCGGAAACGGAACTGGTCGCCGGATTCCACACCGAGTATTCGAGCTTCAAGTTCGCCATGTTCTTCATGGCTGAGTACGCCAACATGATCACGGTTTCGTGCCTGGCGACCATTCTGTTTTTCGGCGGTTGGCTCTCGCCATTTCCTGAGACCTGGCGCTGGCAGCTGTATCTGCCTGGCGCTGGACTGATCGCTCTCGGAATTTATTGCGCTTATGACGCCGCAACGCGCATGCGTGGCTTGGCACGTCTCCAATTGAGCGTTGTCACGGTCTTGGCGCTCGGAATCGGGGCGGTTTGCCTGCTCCCCATGGTCGCGCCTTACGTCCAGGGTCCGTTCTGGTTCACGGCGAAAATTCTGGTCTTCCTGTTCTTCTACGTTTGGGTTCGAGGGACGCTGCCTCGCTTTCGTTACGATCAGCTCATGTCCTTCGGCTGGAAGCTGCTGCTTCCCGTGTCGCTCGCGAATCTGGTGGTCACCGCGGCGGTCATTGTGTTTGTCACGAGGCACGCATGATCCCGCTGATCGTATTCTTCGCGTGCGCTCTCCTGGCCGTCGCTAGCGCTGTGACGTTGATCCTGGCGCGCGAGCCGATTCACAGCGCCTTGTCACTCATCAACGTGATGGTCGCTCTTGCGATCCTGTATCTGCTGCTGGGCGCGGAATTCATCTCCGCGGTGCAGATCATCGTCTACGCCGGCGCCATTATGGTGCTGTTCGTGTTCGTGATCATGCTGCTGAATGCCGGCGTCGAGGAGCGCACCGATTACAGCAAGCTCGCCAAGTATGCGGGCCTGCCGCTGGGATTCTTTTTGCTGATCGAAATCGCGCGCTGGATGTACGGATCGAGTGCCGGGTCGACAATCGCAAACGGAGCGGGCGCGATCACCGGGGCCGTTTCCACGCGGGACCTTTCGTCGGAACTTTTCCGGCAATACCTGTTCAATTTCGAGGCTACGTCGCTTCTGATCCTGATCGCGATTTTGGGCGCCTTGGTGCTGGCGAGGAAAAATCAGTGAGCGTTCCGATTTCCTACTACCTGGTTCTCAGCGGCATTCTGTTTGGCCTGGGTGTGGTGGCGTTTGTTTTCAAGCGAAACGTCATCACCGTGTTCATGTCCATCGAGTTGATGCTCAACGCCGTGAATCTAGCGTTCGTGGCTTTCGCGCGAGCGCACCAGCAGTTGGATGGACTGGTTTTCGTATTCTTCGTGATCGTGGTGGCGGCGGCGGAAGCGGCTGTGGGACTGGCGATCGTGATGATGATGGCGCAGAATGGCCAGTCGCTCAACGTGGAGCGCGCGCATTCGCTCGGAGAAGGCGGTCCAACCTACTTGCCGGGCGGCTCGGCCGCGGAATCTAGAGAAGCGCTGAAATCCTAATGTTCATGCTGAATTACATGTGGATCATTTTGGCCCTGCCGATTCTCGGCGCGGCCGTCAACGGGCTTTTCGGTAAACGCCTCCCAAAAGCCGCGGTGAATTCCGTAGCCATCGGCTCGGTTGCGCTCACCTTTGCCGCCGTCTGCGAACTGGTTCGCGAATTCTGGTATCTGCCGGCGAGCCAGATTCCCTGGGTGAAGAGTTATTACACCTGGATGGTCGCCGGAGATTATACGGCCCAGGCGTTCCACATCAATTTTGCCCTGCAAGTGGACCAGCTCACGGTGATCATGCTGCTTACGGTTTCCTTCGTGGGCCTGCTGATCCATATCTATTCCATCGGCTACATGGAGCACGAAGGCGGCTACTACCGCTACTTCAGCTACCTGAACCTGTTCATGTTCTTCATGCTCACGCTGGTGATGGGCGCAAACTTGGCGGTGATGTTCGTGGGCTGGGAGGGCGTGGGCCTTTGCAGCTACTTGCTGATCGGATTCTGGTTCCACAAGAAATCGGCGACGGATGCGGGCAAAAAAGCGTTCATCACCACGCGCATCGGCGATCTTGCGTTCATGGTGGGCATCCTTCTGGCGTTCTGGACCTTCGGCTCGCTGACGTACTCCGCGATGTTCCAGCAAGCCGCCAAGATGACCCCGGACACGATGGCCCACGCTGGCACCCTGACGGCGATTGCCGTGCTGCTCTTTGTCGGCGCCATCGGCAAGTCGGCGCAGTTGCCGCTGTACGTCTGGCTGCCGGATGCGATGGAAGGCCCCACTCCCGTCAGCGCGCTGATCCATGCGGCGACGATGGTCACCGCGGGCGTCTACATGGTGGCCCGCATGAACCCGGTCTATTCGCGCGCTCCCATCGCCATGATGCTGGTAGCGGTGGTCGGCGGAATCACGGCGTTCTACGCCGCTACGATTGCACTGGTGCAGACGGACATCAAAAAAGTTCTCGCGTATTCCACCATTTCGCAGCTCGGCTACATGTTTCTGGGCTGCGGCGTGGGAGCGTACGCCGCCGGAATTTTTCACCTGATGACCCATGCGTTCTTCAAGGGACTGCTCTTCCTCACCGCGGGCAGCGTGATTCACGCTATGGGCGGCGAGCAGGACATGACCAAGATGGGCGGCCTGCGCAAAAAAATTCCGATCACCTACTGGACCATGCTGATCGCCACGCTGGCCATCGCCGGCATTCCGGGATTCGCGGGATTTTTCAGCAAGGACGAGATTTTGGAAGCCGCAAAATCCGGGCCGCACGCGAGCCAGTGGCTGTGGGCTTTGGGAGTGGCTGCCGCGGGACTCACGTCGTTCTACATGTTCCGCCTGATTTTCCTGACCTTCTTCGGCAAGCCGCGATTTGACGAGCACAAAGTGCACGTCCACGAATCGCCCTGGAAGATGACTATCCCGCTCATGATCTTGGCGTTCCTTTCCACCTTTGGCGGCTGGGTGGCCGCGCCCAGGCTGGCTGGCGGGATCGATTATTTCAGCCGGTTCCTCGATCCGGTGTTCAGCAGTTACGCGCCATCGCCGGTGGTTTCCGAAGCGGCCGCGACGCCGGGCCTCAGCCCCGTCGCGCAGGTCCTGCTTGCGCTGGTGGGCATCCCGGTGATTCTGGCTGTGATCGGCCTGCTGGTAGCGTGGTGGTTCTACATCAAGAATCCGAACGCGCCGAAACAGCTCGCGCAGAAATTGCACGGCCTGTACATTCTGCTCCTGAACAAATATTACGTGGACGAACTCTATCTCGGAGCGATCGTGCGGCCGCTGCTGTGGCTTTCCACAAAAGTTTTATGGCAGTTCGTCGATGCCACCGTGATTGACGGCGCCGTGAATGGCACGGCCACCGTGGCGCGCGAAACCGGCGGCGAAGTGCGGGAGCTGCAATCCGGAAATACTCGCAGCTACGCGTCCTGGGTGGCCATCGGCGCAGTGGGGTTCACCATGCTCTTGCTTGCATTTATCGGATGGGCGGTGAGGTAGAGTGCACACACCAGCTTCCTACCTGCTCACGGTCGTGACGTTTCTGCCGCTCTTCAGCGTGGCGGCGCTGCTGGTGCTGCGCTCGGACGATCACGTCTGGATTCGCCGCATCGCGCTGGCCGCTTCTGTCGGCGAGTTCGCGGTTTCGCTGCTGCTGTTGCGCGGTTTCGATATCACCGATCCCGCGTATCAATTTCCGGAATACTACAATTGGATTGGATCGTCGATTCACTACCACTTGGGCGTCGACGGCATCAGCCTGTTTCTGGTCCTGCTGACCACGTTCCTCACGCCGCTGGCGATTCTTTGTTCCTGGAAGTCCATCCACGAGCACGTGAAGGGATTTTTCGTCTGCCTGCTGGTCATCGAGACGGCCATGATCGGCGTCTTTGTCTCGCTCGATCTGTTTCTTTTCTTCGTGTTCTGGGAAATCACGCTGATCCCCATGTACTTCATCATCGGCATGTGGGGCCATGAGCGCCGCATTTACGCCGCGGTGAAATTCATTCTGTACACGATGTTCGGCTCGATTTTGATGCTGGTCGGTATCTTGTGGCTCTATCACCTGACGGGTACGTTCGATCTGCCGGTCATCGAGAATATGCTGTCCAATAGCGCGCCGCTGCCGTCGACCGAAGGCCTGCTACTGTTTGGCGCCTTCTTCCTGGCTTTCGCCATCAAAGTGCCGCTCTTCCCGCTGCACACTTGGCTGCCAGACGTGCATACCGAAGCGCCTACTGCCGGTTCCGTCATACTGGCGGGCGTGATGCTGAAACTCGGCACCTATGGAATGCTGCGCTTCTGCCTGCCGCTCTTCCCGGCCGCTGCGCACAAGCTGGCGCCTTTCATCGCTGTGATGGCCATCATCGGCATTGTTTACGGCGCTCTGGTCGCCACCGTGCAGCACGATTTGAAGCGGTTGGTGGCCTACACGTCGGTGAGCCACTTGGGCTTCGTGGTTCTGGGAATTTTTGCGTTCAACGCCATCGCCATGCAGGGCGCTATCTACCAGATGCTCAACCACGGCATTTCCACCGGCGCGCTCTTCCTCGCCGTCGGCATGCTCTACGACCGCCGCCACACTCACGAAATCAGCGAGTTCGGCGGGCTGGCCACGCCCATGCCCGTGCTGATGTCGCTGTTTCTATTCGTCGCGCTTTCTTCGCTGGCCCTGCCGCCACTCAATGGCTTCATCGGCGAGTTCCTGATTCTGATCGGGACGTTTGCGGGGCATCATTCCTGGGCGGCGTGGGCCACTTCTGGCGCGGTGCTTTCCGCCATCTACTTGCTCTGGGCCTATCAGCGCGTGGCGCTCGGCGAAGTCACGGTCGAGAAAAATAAAACTCTTCCGGACGCTTCCTTGCGCGAGAAGTTCATCCTGGTCACGCTCGCTGTGACGATTCTCTTTATGGGGCTGGCGTCGCCGTACTTCATGCGTCCGATGGAGCCTTCCACCAACGCGCTGCTGCAGCAAATGAACGACCAGCTGCAGCGCCCGCAAAACGCTTCGCTCCCGCCCCTTCCGCGCACAGCCGGCGCGCCTTCGGTCGTGCTGCCGGCGGCCATGGTGGAAAGGCAGGCTCGGCCATGAGCGGCATGACGATCAGCATGGCGGAACAGATCGCCAACCTTCAGCGCGTCGCGCCGGAACTGGTCCTCTCGCTTTTCGGCATCATCGTCATGATCGCGGATCCGTTCATCAAGCCGGCCGGAAAGCGCGCTCTTGGATGGATCGCTTTCGCCGGCGCGCTCGTGGCCCTGGCATCGGTAGACGTCGCAATCCGCTCGCAAGGATTTGCCTACAGCCGGCTGATCAGCACAGACGGGTTCAGCATCTTCATCCATGTGGTAGTGATCGTCGCCGCTGCCCTGGCCATTCTCGGCTCGATTGACTATCTGGAACATGAAGAGCTTCAGCGCGGCGAATATTACGCTCTCGTGCTCTTCGCCACGGCTGGCATGGGCATTCTCGCGGGAGCCAACGAGCTGATCACCGCCTTTATTGGCCTGGAAATTAGCTCTATTTCCAGCTACATCCTGTGCGGTTTCCGCCGCAAAGTGCGCGAATCGAACGAAGCCGCGATGAAGTACTTCCTGCTCGGCTCGTTCGCGACAGCGTTTTTCCTGTACGGCATCGCCATGGTTTATGGCTCCACGGGTACAACCCATATTGACTCCGTGAGAACCGCACTCGAACGGCAGATGGCCGGCAGCGGGCACATGCCCGCGCTCGCCCTGCTCGGCCTCGGATTGATCTTCGTCGGCCTCGGATTCAAAGTGGTTGCCGCTCCGTTCCAGGTGTACGCGCCGGACGTTTATCAGGGCGCGCCCACTCCCGTGACCGCGCTGCTGGCCTCCGCGCCGAAAGCTGCTACTTTTGCGCTGATGGTTCGCATCTTTTACATTTCTTTCCAACCGGCGAGCGGCATGTGGTTCTGGGTAATCTGGGTTTCCGCCGTCCTGACAATGTTCATCGGCAACCTCGGCGCGCTGGTGCAGACCAACGTCAAGCGCATGCTGGCATATTCCTCCATCGCGCACGCGGGCTATATTCTCGTCGCCTTCGCGGCAGCCACCGAATTTGGCGTCGCCGCCGTTCTCTTCTATCTAGCCGCCTACGTGCTGATGAAGGTCGGCGCGTTCCTGGTGCTCACGCACCTCGGCCAGCGCGGCGAAAAACGCCTATCGCTTCAGGACTACGCCGGACTCGGCATGAAACAGCCAGCCCTGGCCGCGTGCTTCTCGCTATTCCTGCTGTCGTTGCTTGGCTTGCCCGCCACCGGCGGATTTTTCGGCAAGTTCTTCGCGTTCCAGGGCGCGCTGGACTCGACCAGGTCGCATGGCGGTGCGGTGATTGCCCTCGTGGTGATTGCCGCGATCAACAGCGTGATCGGCGCTTATTATTACGTCCGCGTAATCGTAGCGATGTACTTCTGGCCCGAATCGCAGGAATACGTGCCCACTCGCGTGTCGGGCGCCGTCACGTTCGCGCTGGTCGTCGCCGCCATCGGCACTTTGTACCTCGGCATCATTCCCGGCCGCGTTCGCTCACTCGCGATCAATGCCGCGCATTCGCTGCCCATCCAGCAATCGAGCTCCAGCACCAACGCGCTGTTGCGAACGCGCGGCGCGTTCTACCGCAACTAATTTTCAGCGCAAACCCGATGCGTGGCACACGTGTGCAGTCGACATACCTCTGCGATCCGGAGAAGATTGGATCGGCGCGTCTCAAAAGAAAAACGCCTGGAAATTCGCTCGTCGTGAGCGAACCTCCAGGCGCCTGATTTCGTGCAGAAGAACTACTTGATGAACACGATCGCGAAAACGTAGAGCGTCAGCGACTCGATCAGCGCCACGCCGACGAAAAATGCGATTCGGATCGGGCCAGCCGCTCCCGGATTCCGAGCCGATGCTTCGCAAGCCGCAGCCGTCGCGCGCCCCTGGCCCAAACCGCAACCCGCCGCTGCCAATCCCAGACCCGCGGCCGCCGCCAGGTCCACCCAATCGGTGTGTCCAGCTACCGCGGGACCGCCGGTCTGCGCAAACGTCACCGGCGCCACCACCAGCAGCACAACAAACGCCAACAGCATCCACATCCACGCTTTCTTGGTCATACACTCTCCTCGTTATGAATTGTCCGCCAGGAGGTGGTTCCCGGAGCGCCTTGGGAGGCTACCGGTCTCACACTGACGGCTCATAATGCCGAAATTCATGTACTTCGAATGAAGTCCTAGTGCTCTTCCGAAACCGCTAATCCCAAATAGATGACCGCCAGAATCGTGAAAATAAACGCCTGCAAAATCGCTTCGAAGACGTGGAACAAATCGAGCGCCAGCGGAATTCCCACAGGCGCGATGCCTGTGATGTAACCGATGGGATTCAAATGCGCCGTATAAACGAACAGGCCCATGGTGAGACCCAGGAACGTCACATAAATCAACTCGCTCACTAGCATGTTGGCCCACAACCGGACAGTCAGCGAAAGCATGCGCGCGAAGTGGCTGATCGTCTCGATCAGCACCATCAGCGGAGAAATAAGCAGCACCGGCCCCATCAGCGTCTTTCCATATCCCAGCGGGCCATGATGCCGGATGCCCCACCAGTTGTAATAAAGGAAAACCACCACGGAACACGCCAGTGGAACAGTGATCTCCGCGGTCGGCGACATGAAGCCGGGAATCACCGCTACAAGGTTGCACCACAGGATGAACATGCCGATCGAGCCCATCAGAGGAATGTGCCGCTCCGCGCCGTGACCGATGATATCGTCCACCAGGTCCTTCACGCCCATGCCCATGGGATTGGTCATGAAGAGTTCCATGCACTGCTGCGTGGCGCCGGGTTTGTCCACCGAAAGCCGCCGCTTGAACCACAGGAAGAAAACGATGGCGAAGGCGAAGACGATCAACTCCATGGCGAAGAAATTCGAGATCGGATATGCCGGATTTGCGGGCTGGAGGTGCAGCGCGTGGAAGAGCAAAAGCGCGGGCTTGCCCAGCAGCGCATTCACCCACTTGGTCAGGCTTAGAACTTGTTCGCCCATGGATCTCCCAGGTTCGGGTCGTCTCTTCTTAAGATTTTAGGAATCGGACTTGCTATGCGTCCAGCGGTGATGGCCGTGCACCAGCTCGTACCCAAGTTCGAGCACGATGGCCGGAACCACAGCCGTCAGCCCGCACACATATGCCAATGCGGGCCACCTTAGCCAAGCGAGAATAGCATACGTGGAGGCCAGCAACAAGAACATGGAACCGACGAACTTGGCGTGCACGCCGGAGGGCACGCGGACCTCGCCCGCTTCCGTTTGCGCCGCCCCGAGCTGCACCACCGCAGCTGCCCCGGCTCTCAGCCAGCGAAAATTCAACCAGCAAAGCAGCAGGCCCGCAGCCGCGGCCACGCCTGAGCGCCATCCCCATCCGGCCAGCGCGATCGCCGTGATTGCCGCCCCGGCGATTACGACGAACAGCTCCATGCGCCGTTCAATGGCTGCGTAGTCGCGTTCACTTTCCATCTTTTTCAGTCTTATCCAGCGTGCTCACGGCTTTCAGCATGTTGCGGATTCCCACGCCGAATCCTACGAATCCCAGCACCAACATGAAAAGCGGTGTGGTGTGCCGCCAGCGGTCAATCAGGTAACCGATTCCGCCGCCTGCCAGCATCGGGACCACCAGTTCAAACGGCAGCGTCCACGCGATGCCGATTTCCTTCATCGTTCCGGGCGGAATTTTATTGGGGTCTTCTTTGGACACGGGGCTCACTGCGATTGTAGCGCACACGACCGTAAAACTCAGCGGAAGGCGAGCACCGCAAGAGACCTCGCGGCGAAATGCTCGAACGGCGCCGGAAAAACTCCCAACAGCAGCGTCAGAATCACCATGGGCGCCAGCGCCACCACCTGCAAGTCGGAGATCGGCATCCGCTCAGGCGCTTCGGCTGCGTCCCTCCATATCGCGCGAACTATTCGGAAGCTCGGATAAATCGGAGGAATCGCGAAAAGAACTGCGATCCATGCCAGCGCCGCGTGTTGATTGGCGAAAAGCACACGCACCACTTCCAGTTTCGCGACAAAGCCGGCCGTTGGCGGCACGCCTACGCAGGATAGAAGCACAAAGATCATCGCCCCGCCCGCCACGGGATGCTTCTGCAGCAGGCCGTTTAGATTCTGCAACTCATCGTCCGCGACATTGCGCCCGCGCAGGACGATAGCAATCGCGAATGCGCCAAGCTGAAAAATTACAAAGGCAAGCAGGTAATATCCCGCTGACCCGAGGCCGCGCGCGTTGAAACTGCCATCGCGGTTCACCGAAGCGGCGATTGCCAGCAGCACGTATCCGCCTTGCGCGATCGCCGAGTAGGCGAGCAGCCGCTTGACGTTTGTCTGCCGCAGCGACGCGAGCGTGCCGATGGCCATGGCCGCGACTGCGGCGACAATCAGCAAAATCGACCAGTCGTATCGTTCCCGCCAGAAAATCGAAAAGAGTAGCCGCAGAAGCAGCGTGAAGCATGCCAATTTCGCCGCCACGCTGATGAATGCCGTGGCCGCCGCCGGCGCGCTTTCTCCAATGGCCGGGATCCGCGAATGCAGCGGCACACCCGCAATGCGCAGCAGGATTCCGCCTCCGGTCGCTGCCAGCGCCATCCCGAGCAGAAAATTCTCGGAGGATGAAAGCTGCGAAAGAACCGCGATGCGCGCGGAGATTGCGGAAAGATTCGTCGAGCCGCCCAGTCCGTAGAGAAGCGAAAAGCCGTACGCTAGCAGCGCCGTGCTGAACGCTCCAGCGAGCAGAAATCGCAGCGTGCCCGCGCGCGAGCCGCGGTCGGCGTCGCCCGTACTTGCCAGCGCGTACAAACTCACCGAGACGGTCTCGAAAGCGACGAACAGCACGACCAGGTCGTTGGCGCACGCAAGCAGCAACATTCCGGCAGTCGCGAGCAGCACCAGAGCGTATCGTTCGCCCGATTGCTGGCCTACCGGCGCCACTTCGTCCGTACATATCAAAATTAGAAGCGCGGCCAACATAATCGCCAGCAAACCAAAATAGCCGGAGAACGGGCTAATGGCGATGGCATTGCCGAACGCGAACGTAGTCTTCCCGCTGGAACCCACCATCGCTAGCGCGCCGCCGCTCAGCATCAGGCCCAGCAGCGCCGGAAGCGCATTCCACGATTTCTGTTCGTCGTCCAGAGTGAGATCGAGCAGCAGAGTCAGAAGACCGAACAGAACCAGCAGCATTTCTGGCGTCAACAGGACAAAGTCCCCGCGCGCCTGCACGAATGCCGCCGGCCAAGAAACGGGATTCACCGAGGGAGCCCTCCGCAAAACGCGCCCCGCACCGTGATTCCTGAGACAAACGTTCGAAACGAAGCTGGATCGCTCACCATTTCGAAAACTCCGATTCGGCGCTGTCGCGCGCGCCGCGACTTCGCATACAGACCACCAGAATTCCAAGTCCCAGCGCCGTTTCCATCGCTGCGTCAGCCATGATGAACAACGAAAAGAGTTGCCCGTGCACCGTCCCCCATAGACGCGAGAAGGCGATCAGGTTCACGTTCGCCGCCGTGAGCATCACGGCAATCGACATCAAAATCATGATTGGGTTACGCCGCATCAGCGCGCCGGCCGCGCCGATGACGAAGAGCACAAGACTGAAAGCCAGATAATGTTCGACGGGAATCATTCGGTCCTGCGCTTCGCCAGCATCACCACGCCGACGATGGTGGCCAGCAGCGAAATCGAGGCAAACTCGAACGCAGGAAAATCGTCGCGAAACAGCACGTCGCCCATCGCACCGGTGTTGTTCGTCGGCATGGCGGCCACGGACGGCCACAGCATCGCATCGTGCCGAGCCCAGAAAAACGCCAGAATCTCGATCGCGACGACCAGCACCAAAGCAGAACTTGCAAACATTCTCCAGTTGAATCTGGCGGGTTGATGCAGCGCGTCCGGTATCAGCAGCATCACCGCCAGCACGAAAAGCAGCACGATGCCGCCAACAAAGAGCAGCAACTGCGCGGCAAACGCGTACTCGGCTTGGAGCTGAAGAACAATTCCGCCGGTCGCCAGCAGCGTAGCCAGCAAGAAAACCGCGCCGGGGAATATATTTCGGCGCGTCACCATCGCCAGCGCCGAAGCGGCTGCGATCGCGGCGAAAAAATCAAAGAGTAGTCTGCTGCCTGCCATCTGCGTCCAAGTCGTACGTTTGAACTTCGCTGATATCACGCAATCCGAGCCAGATGCCGATTGCCACCACGATGCCAGTCGCCAGAAATATCGAACCCGCCGGGCTCCAGTTCCACTGCTCGCGCGCCACCAGTGCGCACGCGACGCATATTAGATTGATCGCCGAAAGCGGAATCAGGAAATTCCACGCCGCGCGAATTGGCCGGCCGAAACGGAAATGTGGCATGTGCGCGCGCAACCATAGAAATCCGAAAATGTAGGCCGCCATTTTCGCCACAAACCAAAACGCGCCGTGCACCGCCGACAGCGCTGCGGGCGGAGCGAAGAGCACTCCCGTCAATATTGCGAACAGCACGGCACACACGCCGCTCGACACGTTCATCAATTGCTTTCGCCCACTATCCGCTTCAGACGAAGCAAGCCAGAAGCAATACGCCGCCGTTGCGGCCATCGCCAAAGGAGGCAGCGCGTCCAACAATTCAACAGATGTGCCGGCGAAGTGGTCGTGATAACTTGCGAACGGCCGCAGCCAGCCGCCTCCGAACACCGTGATCGCCAGTCCCGCTCCGATCAGCAAATGAATCGACGTACCTAGCGAGCCAAACGGCCAGCGGAATTTTTCGACGCTTTCCGCGCGGCTTGCTTCCACGTCCAGCTCGCGTCCAGCCGAGGGACGCGCCACGCTGTCGATTCCCGCAATCGAACTCGCCAGATACAAGAGGAAGCCGAGCGGCGCCAGAAAGACAAACCACGCGCCCTGACCTAATTGCGCGGTGACGATGTGGCTGACCGATAGCGAGCCGGCCAAGACCACTCCCGAAATCAGCGCCAGCGCCGCCGCGACCTGGAAGCTCGCCAGCCGCATCGCGTTGCGCGCAATGCCCGCCAGGGAACCCGAGTGCACCGAAAAGTCTCGCGCCAACACGCCGCAAATTCCCAGAAAGCTCGTCGCGAAAATGAAAATCAGACCGGCGTTGAGATTCGCCAGTCGAATCGCCGGCCCGAACCACAACGCCGCGAAGGCTACGATTCCACTCGCCACGCGGGCGATCGACGCAAGCCCCGGCAAAAACCGTCCCGGATTTTCGGTCAGCAAGGCTCGCGCGTAGGATTTCAGAGCTAGCGTTACTCTTTCGAGGAGCACTGGCAGATTCTCCATGCGCCGCGCTGGTTGCGGCGTCGAGGAGATCGATACCAATGGATTCGATAATGTTCAGTGCGATGCGCATCGGCTGCCCAAATCGTGTTCCAGTTGACGTGCTGCGGAAATATTGCCGCGGGACTTCCAGGAATCTTTTGCGACGGAGGGCGTTAGTACGAATTGCGCGTGGCCGTTCACTTGCACGGCCGGCATCTCAGAGCCGCTCCAGCGCGCGATTCCGGTAGAGCCACACATAGCCACACACCACAGCCGCCAAGAATCCGCCGATTGCCAATAATCCGTACGCGCCCATTTCGCCGATCCGCACAGCCCAGGGCAGCATGAAAATAATCAGCGCATCGCACACGACAAAGAGCGCGCCAACGAGAAAAATCTGCGAAGAGTTTTGTCTGCGCTCCGTTTCTTCGAAGGCCAGCGGCTCGGAGGCGGGGTTCGGTGGAGCGCTGCTCGCCGAGGGATTACGGGCGGCGCATCGCGTCAACGCGAATCCGACGGCCGGAACCGCCGCTACGATCAGCGCGAAAATGAAAATCGGAATGTAATTGCCTGGCATGGCGGGATGGAAGCGCTCAGCGTAGCACGCCGCCTACCGCACTTCGATTCTCGGCCATTGCCACTGCGCGTATTTCGTTACGATGCCGCAAGGTATATTTCTCGGCGGCATTCACAGGTGGTGGGTTTGTTTGCATGCTAGCCGTGGTGCGCGCCGTGCAGCACTTCGATGGCGTGCGGCAACAGGTCGGCTATGGCGTCGAGCGATTCCACGGCGCCGCGCGGGCTGCCGGGCAAGTTGATGATGATCGATGTGCCGCGAATGGCAGCCGCGGCGCGAGAAAGCAGCGAGCGCCGCGTCTTCTGCATGCCCGCTGCGCGCACGTGCTCGGCAAAACCGGGAATGAGGCGCTCAGCTGCGGCGATCGTTGCTTCGGGCGTTACATCGCGCGGACCAACTCCGGTGCCGCCTGTGGTGATGATCAGGTCGGCGGCGCCGGAATCGGCGGTGTTTTTCAGGAAACTTTCGATAGCCGCACGGTCGTCGGCAAGGACAGCGGAGGCAACCACTTCCCAGCCTAATTCCCTGCACCGGGCGGCGACGGCGGGGCCGGATTTGTCCTCGTTCTTGCCTGCGGAGACGGAGTCGCTGACGGTGAGCACGGAGACGCGCATCGGCGAGCCGCCGCTACTTCGCGGCTTCCACTCCTTCGGTGTCGTTGTCGCGCTGGCCTTCGTCCATCAGGCGCAGCGCTTCCATCAGTAGTCCGGTAGTGGTGCGGGAGATCGTGGCACGCGATGCGGTGGAATTGAAGTCGATTTCGAATTGGCCAGCCGGCCAGCGCACGGCCTGGAAGACAGCTTGTTCGCCCTCGGCGGCGCCGGTCTTTGTATTTAGTTGGGCGTCCGAGCATTGACCGGAGGAAAAGAACATCTCGCAAACGTCATCCTCATGGCGAATGCTGAGCTTGCAGGATTTCTGGCCCATCTCGAGCGACTGCATCAGGTCGAGCATGCTCATCTCTTCGAGGCGACCCTGAATTACTCCCGGGCGCACGGCGCGATTTTGCAGCTTTTCGAGGTGCAGGCGGTCGATCACTTTTTTCGTGCGACGTACCAAGTCTTTTAAGAAAAATGGCTTGGTGACGAATTCCTCGACACCCTCGACCAGGGGACGAAGTTTTTCTTCGATATCGCTGCGGCTGGCCAGAAAAATAAAAGGAATCATCCGCGTTTGCTGGCGGGCGCGGATTTTGTCGTAGAGCTGGCGTCCATCGAGGCCCGGCATGCGGTAATCGCAAAGGATCAGATCGGGAGGATCGTCGACGATCTTCAGCAGCGCATCGGCGCCATCGGCAGCGGCGTGCACATCGCAATGCGGCCCAAGACCTTTCATCAGCAGATCGAGGACTAGCGCATTGTCGTCGACCACCAGCACCCGAACATCTTTTGCCGGAGTCATTTGCCGTTGCGCTTTCGCGATTGCACACGGGGACCCGTGCTGGGACGCTGGTACGTTCCGCTGCGCCCGCCGGATTTTTTCACCACGTGCACTTCGGTGATCTGCATGCCGCGTTCGAGGGCCTTGCACATGTCATAGATGGTGAGCGCTGCAACTGAAGCGCCAACCAATGCTTCCATTTCTACGCCGGTAGGGCCGGTAGCCGTCGCTTCCGAGGTGATTTCGACCCCATTCTGGCATAGCTTGGCCTGCACATCTACGTGCGTAAGCGCGAGGGGGTGACAAAGAGGAATCAGGTCCGAGGTGCGCTTGGCTGCGGTGATTCCAGCGATCCGCGCGATTTCCAGCGGATTACCTTTGGGATTCTTGAGTTTGCGCAGGCTGGCGACGGTGGAGCGCTGCATGCGCACGAAGGCGTGCGCCTCGGCGGTGCGCGTAGTGGGCGCCTTCTCGGTGACGTCGACCATGCGAACGCGACCGAATTTGTCGTAGTGCGAGAGCTGGCTTGCGGGCTTGGTCATTGGAGCACACCGATTTTGCGGCATGTGCACGGCCAATGTAAGCGGATTTTTGTGGCGCCGGCGCAGCGTGAAAAAGCGAGCGGGAGACGAACTTTTCGATGCGCCGGGACGTTCCGGGTAGAGCGATGCCCGGTCGTTTGTTTTCTGTGAGTTACATGTGTTTCTACTCGAGTGACTGTATCGGGTAGCCGGCGCGAAATGCGGCGGGCATTTAAGCAGTGATTCGTGAGTGGTGAGTAGTGATTGGTGGGGATTGGACTGGGCGCGCGTGGTGGAGTGGTACGGCAACCCAAGGTAGCGTACAGCTGCGGTTGTGAGCGGCGGGGTCCGGCGAATTGGGCGCGCTGAAAGGCTGCTGGCCCCAAGGGCAGCGCTACACAAACATTGGCGAGTGGTCGGGCGTTCTCGAAGTTTCCGTCAGCGCGCATCTTCACAGATTCACCATAGCAAAGGAACTAGGGCCTTCCGCTACTGGTCTGAAGTACAGGTCCGGGCGTGGAAGGTCGCTGGACGGGCCGGGGCCGGTGGTCGCGGACGGAATGGCATTCGTGGCTTCCGGTTACGGGCAGTGGGGCGGCGCGCCCGGGAATTTGCTGTAGGCGTTTTTCAACGGCGGGCACTGCGAGCGCATCGCCGGCATTCTCACAAGTCGTCCAGTCCCGCAGTCTTGGCGCGGGAGATGTCCCTGGAAAAAGGCATCTTGCACCCAAATACTCTGTGATGTAGAGTACTCTGTATGGAGGCACACAAGAAATGGCTATCCGGCCTGAAGAAGCGGCTGCCGCACTGCGAGATATCGAGCACGCCGAACGGCACAGCGCGGTCATGTATGGATACCGAAGGACCTCTCCCCATCTGATTCTCTGGGGTGCGATTTGGATCGCCGGCTACGGGGTAAGCTTTTTCCGCCTGGATGCATGGGCCGTGTGGCTCGGTCTTGTTCCCATCGGAATCGGCGCAAGCTTCTGGATCGATCGCGGCCAGACTAAATCTTCGCGGCGGGGTTTCGGCTGGCAATACGCTACGACGGTAGTCGTGATATTCCTGTTCATTTTTGCGGTGCTGTCAATCCTGAACCCGACGTCCGACGCACAGGTCGGGCTGTTATTGCGCTTCTGGTGGCGCTCGGCTACGCGATTCTTGGAGTGTGGCGCGGCACAATGCGCATGGCAATTCTTGGATTCGCGGTTGGAGCGCTTACCGCCGGCGGCTATTTCAGTCTGCCGCAATACTTTCTGCTGTGGATGGCGGGAGTTGGGGGCGGAGCGCTGATTTTGGGCGGCCTTTGGCTGCGAAAGGTTTGAATATGGAACAGCCCGATCCTGTGATTCATCAGCCAGCGCGTCTGAAACTCATGGCGGCGTTGAAGGCGCTGCCTGCGCGCGAACAGATCGAATTCATGCGTCTGAAGGCCACACTCGGCATGACAGACGGAAATCTCGGCGCGCATATCGTTACGCTCGAACGGGCTGGCTATCTCGAAATCGAGAAGAGCTTCGTCGGCAAAAAACCATGCACGCGCGTACGGCTTACAAAACCTGGCCGGCGCGCTTTTGAACAGTACGTTTCGTTCTTGCGCGACATTGTCGATCAAGAGTGATGTGCAGCAATCTGAGAGGAACCAATGCGCATCGAGGATATTTCGCTAATCGGCTGGCTGCACACGATCGCTTGTGCGGCGGCGCTCGTGCTTGGAGCAATGAACTTGATGGCGCGAAAGGCAGCGTTGCACACAAGCGGCGCGGCGTCGCGTACACGGCAGCGATGGTGCTAGCGATGACTCTTTCGCTCTTCGTCTATCGGTTCGACATTCCGCTGGTGCACGGCGAACCGCAGGGGCGCGGCGTATTCGGGCTGTTTCATTGGCTGGCGATCGCGACGATATTCCTGGTTGTCGCCGGATATTACGCTGCATTTCGACAGTCCGACGGGGTTTGGGCGTACACGCATCCGATCGCGATGACGCTCAGCTATTCCCTGCTGGTCGGAGGTTTGACCAACGAGCTTTTTGCGCGGGTGGACGTTCTTCGGCCGCTGGCCTATGTCGCGATTCATGGCAGGCTGGTTTTTGGATCACGAGACGTGCAGATGACGCAATTTGCCGCGGATGTCGCTACCACGATATTGCTGGTTTGGTTGTGCGTCAAAGTGCGGCGGTATCACAAGGCGCACAGAGCGCAAGCGGCGACAGCAAGGCGCGTCAACAGCGGACGCGTGCCGGGATGACGGCAGTGCTCGCATGCATTTCGCGCGACGAAAGATCCGCACCCTTCGCGAAATGCGCGCGAAGAGTGCGGCAGCCGGAAGTGCAACGCTAAACCAGGGCTTAGTGCTTGGGCATGGGAGGCGGAATGGTACCGGCGTCCCAGTGTTCGTCGGCTTTGCCGCCTTTGATGCGCCACATGTCGAACCACGAAGAGGTGTACTTCTTCGATGGGTCGCGAGGATCGGTCATGGTGCGCTTGGTGACGACGATGACGAGATCGCCTTCGGCGACCACGGCGACTACCGGGATTCCCAGGTGCTCCGGAATCGGGCTGGGCTTGGTGTGCGACTCGAAAAACGCGATTACCGGAGCGAGGCCGGACTTCACCTGCGGATTGTGCTGGATGTAGCGGTCGGTGATCCATTTGTGGGCTTCGTCCCAGTGATTGGCTTCCAGCAAATCGCGCTCGATATGAAAGGCGACCTGCTTCTCGGCGTTCAGCTGAGGGTTCTTGTCGTGGAAAAGAGCGTCCGGATTAGACGCGGCCACGACGGGCGCCTGTGCCATGGCTGGGACGCAGGAAAACAAGACAGCTGTTGCAGCAAGTAAGCTTAGGTGAATTTTCATGGGCTAGTAAATACAGCGAACGCGGAGAATGTGTCAAGCTTCTGGAAAGATTCCCCGAACGATCAAAACGAAGCGTCGGTCTGCGCAAAGGCCGCGAGCCGCGGGCATCCTCGGCTTAATTCTCGGGTGGATCGAGGGCATCCGATGTGTCAATCGTTGGTTGCGCGGAACGCTTATTGGCTGGCGATGATTCGGGACGCAGCTCGGGACGCGCGCCGAAGAGCCGAAAATAGAGCATGAGGCTGAAGGTGATCACGACGGCGTAGGCATAAAATGGCGCGGCGATCTCCTCCGCGCCGAATGCGTAGCCGGTAAAGGCAATTGCTCCGGTGGATGCGCCAAGGCGCGCCACCTGGGTCATGCCCAGCGCGCGACCGGTTTCATTTTCGCGAACCATGGCGGTGAGAGCGGTTTGCTGCGCGGGCACGGCGACCACGCGCAGAGCAGGCGTGAGCAGATAGATTCCCAGCGCCAGAGGAAGATTGTGCGTGAGGGGTAAGAGCAACAGCAATGCCGCGCCAGCTGCCCGTGTAAACGCCACTCCTTTAACGAACCCGAGCTTCCTCTCAATGAATGGCGAAATGAGCAGCGCCGCGGAGCTGAGCAGCTCGGCGATAAATCCATAGGTGGCCATACGCGGGCGCGCGAGGTGGTAGACGATCACGAAAAATGGAATGAGGAACGGCATGATGAGTCCCTGGGAGAAGCCGTTGACTGCGCCGGTGATCGAGAATTTGCCGATGTTTTTCCAGCTGGTCATGGCCGGGCGGTTGGTGCGCTGCCGGCGCGGGAAACGCATGGGCAGAACAAATGGAATTCCGGCGGCGCTGATGATGGCGGCGGCCAGAAACGCGTCACGTCCGCCGAGAACCTTGGCGAGCAGGATTCCGCCCGCGCCGAAGAGCCCGCTCAAAAAGGTGAAGAGCGAAAAAAAGTGGGTGCGGTTATCGACTGTGGTCAGGTCGGCGATGGCAGCGCTCTGCACCGGTTGAGCCGCGCCGCCCGCGCCTCCCGAGGCTCGCGCGCCGGTGGCGGAAAATCCGCCGAGCATCGCCGCCGCGAACAGAAACACCAGGCGTCCCGAGGAAAACGCGATCAAGGCCCCGACCGGCAGAAGAATACCCGCGAGGAACAAGGTGCCTTTGCGGCCACTGACGTCCGCTAGATATCCGAAAAAGAGCGCGAGAGCGGCCGTGGCAAGAGTCGCCGTGGCATACAACATACCCAGCATGAAGGCGCTGTAGTGCAGCTGAGTGAGAACGTAATAGGGAAACGCGACGGCGATCAGGCCGGCGGCCAGCGTGCGAGTCAGTCGAAAGCAGAGCAGCAGCCGCAGCTGAATTTTATTCTGCATGCTGAATCAGAATACCAGACGGGAGTAGGAACAACGGGACGGGCGGCGAGAGCCGATTGCTCGCGACCGAGCGAATGCTGTGGAGCGGGCCGGAATATGTTCAGCCTGAACAGCGGAAATGAGACGATTTGCTTGTGGGTCTTCGTCAAATAAGCAGGAAGGTGGCGAAATGCGTGGGGCCGCTGCCGCGCTTCTTGACTGCCGTCGATTGTTCGGGTTCGTCGGAGTCGGAATCCGAGCCAAAGAACGTCTTGCCGGCCAGCACCTCGTCAATAGCGCGAATCAGGCTGTGCGCCGCTTGCGACTTGACTACGTAGCCTCGTGCGCCAGCTCCCTTTGCCTCGCTCACCATGCGCTCGGAATTGTGCATCGTGAATAACAGAATCTTGGCATCGCTATTTGTTTTCACCATGGCCCTGGCCGCGTCGATTCCATTCATGACCGGCATACTGATATCGAGCACGACCACATCGGGCTTCAGAACGCCGGCCATTTCGACGGCCTCCTGGCCATTGTGAGCGATCCCGCAGATTTCCCAATCCCGTCCGGATCGTTCCACCAATGTGCGAATGCCTTCTAAAATGACTTCATGATCGTCGACCAGCAGGATTCGCTCACCCATTTATTAGTTTCCCCCCAACTACAAAATATTAAGAACCATCGCGCCCGCCCGGCTAGCACGAGGCTGCGGCGGCCGTTTCTATCGGCACGACCGCGCGAACCTGGGTTCCGTACTTATCCGACATAATTCGCAGCTCGCCGCTAAGCTGGCGCATGCGTTCGCGCATTCCACGAAGACCCATACCCTGCGCTCCGAGCCAGTCCTTGCAAGTTTCCTCCAAAAGTTCCGCCGGGATACCCTTGCCGGAATCCTGAATTTCCAAGGTGACACGTCCGCGCCGCAGGTACAAGCGGGGTTCTTCCGTCAAACAACGACACGCAATAATCCCAGGCTTCATTTTATCGCCGGAGCGTCGAAAGAGAAATCCAGCGAAGCCGCGATTGAGCAACTTGTGCCCCGCAGGCCAGCAAATCCGATTCAAGCCGGCTGGAGCGACAGTCCGAATCGTCCGAAATCGGGCCACCGCTCCACGCCGCGGCAAACGGCCCAAGATCGAAGGTATCGCACACCGGGACAGCTGCGGCGGGATTTTCGGGAGATTCCGCCGCGCGCCGGGCATTCGTGCGGATTTTACGCCGATGTGGCAATGGGCGGATTCTGGAGCTAGTATTCGCGTTCAAAGGCGCGCAATCAGCCGCGAAGAGGGCAAAATGAGAATCGTTGGGAATATAGCAGGCGTGATTCTGGTGTTTTTCGGAGGAGTCTGGTTTCTGCAAGGAATAAACGTGCTGCCGGGGAGCTTTATGACCGGCGAGATCAAGTGGGCCGTTTACGGCGGAATTGCTTTTGTGGCGGGCGTGGCGCTGCTGTTGATGGCCAATGCCAGGCGAAAGGCAAAGGCGCCACCCGCCTGAACGCGCCGTAACCTCGATGCCGGCTTTGAGCGGCGAATAAGGAAGGAGGGATTCTCTGGGGCGAAATGCGCCCCTCAGAATGACAGCGCGTTGGCGTTCCCGTGCATCTGGTGGCGGACCACAGACTCGAAAAACTGCGAAGCGCGGCGCTACGGAGCGACCGCCGACTGACGATTAAAGAACGCCGCGGCGCGGGAGCACGTCGACCCATTCGCCGGCTTCGAGCTGCAGGCGCGATTCGTGGGCGAGCAGAAAACAATTCCCGCGCACGACTGCGCCTATATCTCCAGAACCTTCCCAGAGTAGCGCTTCGACAACCGGCACAACCGGTGGCACGGGATCAAGTCCCGGGGCAGGCGCGGGCCATTTCACCCGCGCTGGGAGGAAATGCGCGACGTTGCCCTTCTCGTTGATCGGATGCGCCAGCTTGGCCACGAAAAACGGCAGAGGCTGCGGCTGGAAACCGGAGAGCAATTCGATCGCCGGAACAACGAACAGCTCGAATGTGACCATGGTCGAAACCGGATTCCCGGGCAGACCGAATACGGGCTTGCCGCGACACCAGCCGAAAACCGCGGGACGTCCGGGACGAATGGCGACGGCATCGAAAAAGATTTCTGCTCCGAGTTCGTGGAGGACAGTCTCTACCAGGTCGTAGCGGCCCACCGAAACGCCGCCGCTGAGCAGCAACATGTCGGACTCGAGGCCGCGCTCGATGCGCGAGCGGAGGTCGTCAAGCTCATCGCGGGCGCTGCCTTCAATCAGAGGCTCGCCGCCGGCAAGCGCGACCTGCGCGGCGAGCGAGACGCTGTTGCTATTGCGAATTTGAAACGGGCCGGGCGCGTCATCGACGGAAACGAGCTCGTCGCCTGTGGAAACGATGGCAACGCGCGGACGGCGGGAAACGCGCAAGTGGGCGTGGCCCACTTCCGCGGCCATGGCAATCTCGGTGAAGCTGAGGCGCGAGCCGCGCGTGAGAACGGTTTCTCCTATGCGGCATTCGGCTCCGGCGAGGACGTAATGCTGCCCGGGACGCACCGGCTGCGAGAGGATGATGTCGTCGCGCTCGGCGCGGGTTTGCTCCAGCATGATCACGCTGTTTGCGCCACGAGGCAGCGCCGCGCCGGTGAGAATACGCACGCATTCTCCAGGACCGACGGTGCCATTGAACGCTACTCCTGCACGGCTTTCACCGATGAGGCGCAGGCGCGTGCCAGGCGCGGCGGCGTCGGAAGCGCGAAGCGCGTAACCATCGCGAATGGAGCGGTCGAACGGAGGATAGTTACGATCGGCGGTAACGTCCTCGGCGAGAATTCGGCCCAGCGCGGACGCCGGGTGATGGGCGATATCCACGGTGGCCGTCGAGTGCGAACGAGAGTCAGAGGGAGCGCGCGAGGACAATACCTCGATCACTTTGGCGCGCGCGGCTTCGAAGGAAAGCATGTCGAATGCGATCCAATCTGAAATTAAACGTCAGATCGACTTCAGAGCCAAGACGAGAGCTTGGTTCCGCGCGGCACGATGGTGGCGTCGCGGTCCGGCCCGGTGGAGATCATGCCAATTTCAACCTGCAATTCGTCGGAAATGAAATTCAAATAATCGCGCGCGGCGGTGGGCAGATCGCGGACGTCGCGAATGCCGGCAGTGCTTTTTTGCCAACCGGGCAGCGTGCGATAAACAGGCTCGACCTGCGAAAGCACTTCCACCTCGGGAGGCATTTCGTTGATGGCAGCGCCCTTGAGCCGATAGCCGGTGCAGATTTGAATTTCGGCCTGCTCGTCAAATACGTCGAGCTTGGTGACAGCGAGCGAATCAATGCCGTTGAGCATTTTCGCGTAGCGCAGCACGAAAAGATCGAGCCAGCCGCAGCGGCGAGGACGTCCCGTGACCGCGCCGAATTCATTGCCGCGCGCGCGGATGGCTTCCGCGTCTGGGCCCGGCATCTCGGTTGGAAACGGACCGCTGCCAACACGCGTAGTGTAAGCCTTGGTGACTCCGAGGACGCCGGTAATGCGCGTCGGCGCCACGCCGAGTCCGGTGGCCGCGCCGCCGGAAGTGGCGTTCGATGAAGTGACGAACGGATAGGTGCCATGATCGATATCGAGCATGGTGCCCTGCGCGCCTTCGAAGAGCACCGTTTGCCCGCGGTCGAGCGCGTCATTGAGCAGCACTGAGGTGTCGGTGACCAAGCCGCGGATGTGCGCGGCCAACTCCAAATATTGATCGAGTATGCCGGAAGTTTCCAGCGGATGGCCGAATGCCGCCTGGCTGACGGCATTTTTCGCCGAAATCACGCGTTCGAGCTTGGCGCGAAAGCATTCAGGCTCGAGCATGTCGCAAACGCGAATGCCCCGGCGCGACATTTTGTCTTCATAGGCAGGACCGATGCCTCGCGACGTGGTGCCGATTTTCGCGGCGCCGAGGGCGGCTTCCGAGGCTTTGTCCATTTCGCGGTGGTAGGGAAAAATTAGGTGCGCGCGGTTGCTGAGGAAGAGCCGATCGCGCACGTCAATGCCCGAGCGCTTCAGATTTTCGAGTTCGCCGACGAGCGCGGCTGGATCGACAACCGTTCCGGGGCCGATGACCGCTTTTTTGCCGGGACGCAAGATGCCGCTGGGCACAAGCTGTAGAACGTAGCGATGACCGTTGAAAATGACAGTGTGCCCGGCGTTGTGGCCGCCGGCGTAGCGCGCGGTGTAATCATAGGATGCGGCCAAATAGTCAACGACCTTGCCCTTCCCTTCATCGCCCCACTGGGCGCCCACTACGGCAATCGCTTTCGTTCGGACGTTTTCCGGCACTCGCGTCACTCCAAACAATCCAGGAATCGCGCCTGACCGCGGCGGCGCACACTAGAGGCACAACAGGGTAGCACCAGCGGCAAAAGCCAAGCTTCGATCCTACGCTGTGATTTTCTGGAAGGCAAGAGCGGACTGGCGATCCGCACGGCGCTTGCATCGCTCTCAGGAGCGGCGAATCAGGACTTGCCGAAGATTTTCTCCGCGAGGTCAGCGGCGACGGGGACGCGAAAACGGTCGTGCTGGTAGGCCTTGATCATCAGCACGATCCAGAGGACGACGGCTACCAACTCCACGAGCCCGTAAAGAGCGTAGCCGAACGAAAAGGCTCCGAAACCACCGGCAAACAAGCTGAAGCCAAAAATCGCTCCGATTACGAAAGAAAGAATCTGCAGACCGCCGAAGGTGACGATGGATTGGGCGGCGTGAAAGCGGACGAACGGGCGCTTGTCGATGCAATAAAAAATAATGCCGGTGATCCAGCCGACGAGGTAACAGAGCAGACCGGCAACATTTTCGGACATGCCCGTCTGAGCGGGAGCGGAGACCAAAGTTGGCGAGGGTCCGGACGATGCGCCCGTTTGCGGCGTGCCGCAGGCGGCGCAAAATGATGAATTGTCGGCAACGGTGGCTCCGCATTTTGTACAAAAGGCCATGGTGCACCTCCGGAAGGAACTTCAATGGCAGCGAGCCTAGCAAAGCGGGGACAAATCAGCAAGCGATTCGGAAACGAACGGCTGGTGCCGACTGGTAGGCGCTCGCCGCATATGCAATTGGTCGACAACTCCCGAAAGGCAGCATCGAGCACTCCGGATGATATACTCGGAGCACCCCAGAGCCCGAAATCGTGGTTCTGGGCCTCGACCGATCGATCCAATGGGCGGAAGTGGCGGAATTGGCAGACGCGCCAGCCTTAGGAGCTGGTGGCCGAAAGGCCGTAGGGGTTCGAGTCCCTTCTTCCGCACCACAGATTCCTCACAAATCAGTCCTTTCGCTTTCAGCTAAGCGACGTGAATCGTGCGGCCCAACAGGGTAGTTGCCTGAATTCGCAGGGAGCGGAGCACTGAGTTCGCGCATAAGTGCGGAAGCGATTACCTAGAAGAAACGGAATCTCGCCAGCGTATAACGACGAGGTTACACTGGAGAAGTGGCTGCGGCCACACGGAAATTTTTCTTCGTATGCGCCGGTCGCACAGACGAGCGAGCCAAGGGTGAGTGCTTCGGCTTGGTCGTCCAGGTCAACACAAACCGACTGAGACAGCTCTGAAGTTCCCCGCCAAAACTCGCCATGGAACGGCTCAAAATCATTGACGGAATTAGTTGCGGCGCCCGAAATCGCGGCTGGAGCGAGGGGGACTCGTGACGGTCGGCGGGTTCGACCAAGTGGTGCGCTCGTAGATCGTGCATTGGGGCTACCTCGCGATTGCCGCGAATCTGCTTGGCGAGGACATGGGCTTACCGCTGCCTGGCGAATCCGCGCTGCTGTTCTCAAGCTTCATAGCGAACAAAGGCACCGGCTTGGAACTGTATTACATCATTCCGATAGGCGTCACGGCTTGCACCGTCGGAGACAATATCGGCTTTCTTATCGGGCGCAAATATGGCAAAGAGCTGATTCGTTTCGTAAAGAAGATGCTTCGGCAAAGTGACGAGGACGTGGCGGCCGCAAAGAACCTGATCATGGAGCACGGCAAGAAGCCGATTTTTGGGGGCCGGTTTATATTCGGGTTTCGAACCGTGGCCGGCCCGTTTGCGGGAATGCTTGGCATGGAGTGGCCAGATTTCCTGCTATACGACTTTCTTGGAGCTGCCGCGTGGGTGACGGCGATCTCGGTTTTCGGCTACCTGATTTCGAACGAGTTTAGCAGCCTGATTGGGTATGGAGAAAAAGCGGCCTGGATTGTTGCCGGGACGCTGTTCATGCTCGCGTACCTGGCGTCGCGGCGATACAAGAAACACTACAAGCAGCGGCGGCGTGCCGCCTAGCGCGACTGCCGCGGGCCGAATAGGTGAGAACTCAATCGCTTTCTAGCTTAAATCGGCGATAGAGCCGGCCGGCGCAGACGGCGCAGGAGCAATCTCAGCCGCGATTTCGTCGAAGCTGGATACATGGACCGAGGTGAAGGCGCTTACGAGTCCTGTGACGGCGATGTTGAAGCACAGCCCGATAAAACCAGCGTTCAGGCCGTGATAGGGATCGCGATTCGTCAAGGTCAAAACAGCCGCGATGGCGATGCCGGTGAATAGTCCGGCGGAAACGCCCGCAGTGGTGGCGCGTTTGGAAAACAGTCCCAGGAAAATGCCCGGACAAAGCTGCGCGACACCGCTGACGCCCAGCAGGAATAGCGACACGAGGCTCACCGAGGTGTAGATGGCGAGCAGCACAGCGCCTGCGGTGAGCGCCAGCACGAGCAGTTTCGAGAGCGTCGCCGTTTGCTGCTCGGTCATTTGCGGCGCAAATAGCGGACGAATTAAATTTTTAGCCCAAAGAGTGGCTCCGCACAGCAGTTGAATTGCCGCAGCGACCATGGCCGTGAGCGCGCCGGCGCCGCCGACTATTCCCATGAACCACGCGGGAAATGTTTTGCGCACGATCAATAAGACCGAAAGATCGCCGTTGCGCAACCCAGGCAGCACCATCACCGCGGTCAAGCCCACGATCAGCATCAGCGGCATAGCCAGCGCGTAGAGCGGCATTAGCATGGCGTTACGGCGTAAAATCTGGCCGCTGCGCGCCGTAAACGTCGCGGCGAAAAACTGCGGCCACATGAAAAATCCAAATGCGGTGACCAGCACGGTTGACAGATACCACATGTGGCCGAGATTGGGAGTGGTGCCGGGCATGACCAAGTGCGCGGGATTCGTCCGCGCGAGGGCCGCAAACATCCCTCCAATACCGCCGAAGTAGATGTGCGGCACCGCAAAGCCAATGAAAACGGCGATACTCAAAAGCAAAAGATCCTTGACGATGCTGACCCAGGCCACGCCCCGGACACCGCTGACGGACACGAACGCGGCGACCAGCGCAAAGGCGACGATCATCGCCGTGGTTCGACGAACGCTTCCGTAGCTGGCTTCTTCCACAATCAGGCCCAGGCCGGTGAGCTGCAGCTGCAAATAGGCCATGAGGCTTACGACTCCCACCAATGCCACGAACGCAGCCAGCAACTTGCTGCCGTAACGGACCTGAAAGAAGTCGGCTTGCGTCTGCATCCGGTGCTTGCGTCCGGCTTCCCATATATAAGGAAGGATGTAAAAGCCAACCACACAGCCCAGAGGCCAATAGCCGATAATGTAGAGAACCGGCGCGCCGCGCGAATAGGCCCAGCCGCTGGCGCCGAGGAACGTGAAGGCGGTGAACATCTCGCCCGCCATGAGCAACCACACGAGCAACAGGCCAAATCCGCGGCCAGCACAGGCCCACTGCTCCAAATCCATCTTGCGGCGAAAGCGTGCGGAAAAGCCCAGCAGCGAACCCGAGACCACAATGATCGAGATGATCGTCAGCGCCACCACGCTCGCGCTCAATCGGCACCGCCTTCCGCTTCACCGCGAATGACAGCGTTGGGGCCACAGCCTTGCCGTTCTTGCATCGCGCGGCGTGTCTCCACGCAGTACGCGCCCCACATGCATGCGGGGGTGAGCACCATCCACAAAACCAGCCAGAAGAAGTTAAACGGAATGCCGAAAACCATCGGATAGATGCGGTCCCACAGCTTCACGGAGAAGCAAGTAGCTGCGAACGGAATTAAGCCGAAGAGAATGGACGCGAGGGCCGGGCGTTTCACGGGCCGTCCTCCTGCCTAAAAGCTGCGGGATTGTAGCAGGATCGCGCAGCTTTGAACGTTGTTTCTTGACGCGCCGAATCCGAGGCAGGTTCGCGCGTTCATTTGGGAGTTCATTGGAGGAGCGCGATGCCGTTGACGGGATAGGTGATAGAGAGCCGCAAAACTGCACCCCCCTCCCACTAACTGTTCGTTGGCGAAATAACGATGGCAGCACTATGATTCCGTGCAGTGAATACAGGGACAGCTTACGTTTCCTATCGACCTGTTCGCCTCGGTTGGTGTGTTCGCGAGAACAACTGGGATGATCTACGTCGCGCGATTCGACTCACGACGACTCTGTGGGGTGGGCGCTTCAATCCAATTATCCCTGTCGGTCGTAACGGCGCGCTCGCGGAGAGCCTCGTTAGACTCTTTGGCGTAGACGCATTGTTTCCGCTCGCTGACGACAACGTACTGAAAGATTTTGTTGCATCCTTTACTTGGTTGCCTTGGCCAAACTTTGAGCAATCGCTTTTCATCGGTGACGACGCCGCATTTCTCGACATATATCACCCGGCCCGTCATCTGTTTGAGCAACGCTTAAAAGACAACTCCGATCCCACATTCCACTTAACACAGTTTGAGTGGAACGCTGACGATCCACTGGCGGATTTGTTTTTGTCGTATTTTGGAACCTATCCTTCGAAGGACGAGACACCGCGCGATTACGACAGTCTGGTTCGCGAAGGGCTGCGCAGTCAAACCATCAAACTTTCACCGATTGACGAGTTCTTCGAACTCCACTTGCGAGCCTACACCCCTCTCCGGCTCACAAGATACGTGCTGGAATGGCATTCGGCACCCGATCACGCAAATAGGGGAATATACGTCGGTCATGTGAATAATTTTGAAGATATAACCAATTTCTGGAATCTACGGGCAGCAGATATAGAGTTAGTGTTTTACGATAAGACTCACGGGAAGCGTCTAGAGCAAATGAAAAATGCCTTTCTGGAAGAGCATAATGACATCTTTCCAACCGAGGGTAGGAGATTTGACCATGCCGTGGCACTGTGGGCTCGACCGGAAGAACTGAAGGACACGCTCCCTGCAGAAATTGCGACCACACCAAACAGCAAGAAGCTTGACTATGTGATGTGTGCTATTACGCTGGACACATGGAATGACAAAAACGTAAAGCCGTCGCGGTTTAATATCGAAACTCCACTCAAATCGATTCTCGGCACGATTGCCGATGATCCTCCCGTTCTTTCCTTTCGATTGCCCGATCCGCCGTTCTTCCCAGAAATTGAATTTCACCACCAAAATGCCGTCGTCAGGCTTTCGAATATCTCGCACTACGCGCCCGATAGCGAAGACACGTTTGAGACTCCATGCGTTGCGGAACTGAATCCATTCTACGGCGCGAAGCTGTACTACAGCAGGCGCGCTGTTCGGGTTGAGCCCGAAGGCATCGGGATCATCACATCGCTCACCACAAGCAATCTGCACATTCATTCTCTACTCAAGCGCGATCTCATATTCGAAATATTCAAATTATGTGGAATGACTCTCGAACTGAGCCAGCCGGGAAGAATTGCTTCACGGCTGATACATCAGATGGGTGGGATTCAGGGCTGTCGCGTGTTCAAGATTCCGGGCGTTCGAGATTTGATCGAAAGTGTCGGGCCTCAAGAAGCGTTTACACGCACCAACGCAATCTGCCGAATCGGGCGCAACGATCCAGTGACGGGTCTGCCGAACTTTGGGGAGTACGAGAACCTGTATGTCGAACGCCGAGACAGAGGGCCATTGAAGCCCGAGCACGCATTTGTGTTCCTACTCAAGACGGGTGTCTTTCAGGTCGGACTGTCTCTAACGTGCGATCAATGCGAACTTGAGTTCTGGACTCCGTTGGATGAACTCAGGACAGATACAAAATGTGAGTATTGCGGCAAACATTTTCCGATCACGCCACAGTTGAAAGATCGCGACTGGCGGTTTCGTCGTTCTGGCCTCTTTGGTAAAGACAATCATCAAGAAGGGAGTATTCCGGTCGTTGTCACATTCCAACAGCTCGATACCATTCACAACAACGGAATGTTCATCACGAACGCCAACATTAATCCGATCAACGCGGCAATTGAACCATGCGAAACGGATTTTGTGTACTTGCATTCCCCCACGAAGTGGTGGGATCGGAGAGTAGCCATTGCGATAGGCGAATGCAAAACTCGCGGCGGGATCTCGCAAGACGACGTTCGCAAACTCGGCGCAGTCGCGGACGATTTGGATAAGCGCGGTTTCAAGACATTCGTTCTTTTCGCAAAGTTGGCACCGTTCACGCCCGAGGACGTTGAAATTTGTCGTACAGCGCAGAACCGACGCAAAGACAGAGTTATTATGCTGTCCGACAGGGAGTTGGAACCGTACTTCGTCTTCGAAAGAACAGAAAAAGTGCTTGAGTTGAGATCGTCATCCGCGATTGACCTTCACGATCTGGCGGAGACCACCAACGACGTTTATTTCAATCCACGCCCAAAAGTCCACGGCTAGACTTTTGAACGGGCATCATGGATATGCAGCAGACGAGTGCGTCGATTGGCTCGATAATTAGCAGTGTTACACTACGTCAGCCCGATATCGCACCTGAGTGCGACGATAATGAGCCAGCGAACCAGCGGAATCGCCAATCCCGAGGAAGATGAGCTAACCAAGAAGAAAAATGAGCTTTTGGACTTGGAGTTGTCTCTAGCAGATCAAGAGCTTAAGCTCGCCGAACTACGGCGGCAACTCTCCGCGTTCGAGAGAAGGTACGTGCGGATCGTCGGAAAGCTCTATGCGGAGCTTGACGAGATCGAAGCCAGAATCGCGGAACTAATCGCTCGAACCGATTCCTCAAACGCCAAAGCCCAACATGCCGCAACCGAAGCTCGTGACCAAGCTTCCGCATCTCGCGCTGCGGTTGATAAGAACTTAGCGACCAAAGACCGGGAACGCGATGCCTCGCCGTCTCCGGCACTCAAGAGCTTGTACCGAGAGGTTGCTAAGCGAATACATCCTGACTTGGCCTCCGAAAGTTCTGATCGCGCGCGTCGCGAGCGTTTGATGGCCGAGGCGAATGCCGCATATGAAGCGGGTGACGAAAAGCGTCTCCGAGCGATTCTTGAAGAATATGAAATGAGCCCGGATTCAGTTACGGGCGACGGTACTGCGGTGGAACTGGTGCGGGCTATCCGAAAGATCGCGCAGGTGCGGCGGCGATTGGCTCAAATCGGCGAAGAAATAAAGCTGTTGAGGGAGTCTGAGCTATCCGAACTCAAGGCCAAGGTGGACCGCGCGGAAGTTGAAGGGTGGGACCTTCTGCAAGAGATGGCCGAGGATTTGAAGGCACAAATCTCAGCCTCCGAAGAGCGTTTGAGGAAAGTTGGGCGATAAACCGAGGGAAAGCGTGAGTGACACGGATCAAAGGAACGCGACAGGGATTACTGTCAGCGACTCGAAGGTGCTTGCTGCGCGGTCCGCTGCACTTGTAAGCCGAGGTCTTGCTCGCCTGTCTGGTTCAGACATGGCGAGGGTTATTGCGGCGGCTAAGGCTTTGGTTTCCTGTCTGAACGCTTTCGATTTTCTGAAAGTATTAAAAGAGAAGATGAGCGAGCTATTTCCATCGCAGGAGTGGTCACTGCTGCTTACGGACACCGAAAAGCGAGAACTTTACTTTAAGATCGCGGCCAGCAAAGAGCTTTTCTCCGAGATTCAGGGCACAGAGGCAGATGCCCTGAATCGGTTGCCCGTGAAGCCCGGCCAAGGCATAGCTGGGTCAGTTATGGAGAAAGGCGAAGCTATCGTCATATCTGACGTAGAGGCAGACAGCCGATTCGTCGCTTCCATAGATGGGTGTCTTCCAGTGGAGGTCCGATCCGTGGTTGCTGTTCCATTGAAATCCGACGGGACCTGTGTGGGTGTGATCGAGCTTATAAACTGCGTTGAACCTGCCGGATATTCTTCGTCGGACCTATCCTTACTTACGACGCTGGCAGACTTCGTGGCCATCGCGATCCGGAACTACGAGCGCCATGCCCAGATTCATGCGCTCACTATTACGGATAACATCACGGGTTTGTACAATGCTCTGCATTTGGATTTCATGTTGGATACAGAAATTTACCGTTTCCAGCGCTACCAATTCGAGTTTTCTTTAGTGGCTTTGGAACTGGAACACTTGTACCCACCGCGTAGTGCGTCCGAGCGATTTTTGTACCGGGACACAATTGATTCCTACAATCATCTCTCGACTGTCGTCGCCGATTACGTGAGATCGGCGTGCAGGCTTATCGACCTCGGGTTTCGCACCGCGGACGGTCGGTTTATCGTGTTACTCCCCCAACGGTCAGTGGAGGAATCGCATTCTCTAGCTTCTACGCTCCACGCTCTGGTATTCAACGCTTTGCGCGGCGGGTTTCCCGAGTTAGCCGTCTGCGTTGGCGTTGTCACTTGCCCGAATGATGGCAAAACAAAAGCGGAACTACTTTTAAGCTTGGATGAGGCTCTGCGCGTTGCAAAGAATACAAAGCGCGGGGGAGTCGCCGTTGCGCGCTTAGGTGTTCTGCCTTGGCTGGACGGTTTGAAGGACCGCTAAGCGAAACCGCAAAAGGCGCACAAAACGCCGCTACGATGCTCAGATATTTTTGCTTGAATGGATTGCCACGACGCGAGAACGGCTCGACCATGTTGTCGTTCTTCACGACTTCCGCGCGATACCCTCGGGGCAGCGGAACCCGGGTACGAGTTCTCGGTCACAGCCTAAACTTAACGCGGGATTCTGCCCCGCCGAATTGACGGCCCGCGACGTGGCCTCCATGATGAATGCCTAGCAGAAGCGGGCACGTAACGAAGTCGTTGTATCCGCTAGCGTCCATAAGATGGACAGCCATTACGAACAGCCCCGCCAACGAGTTGAGAGCATTCTTCAGATTTGCTTTGTCAAACTGAGTGTGCCTCTCGTGCTTGACCTTGTTGTACCCGGTCCACCATTGCGGCACGCCATCGGCCTTCTTCCATTCATCCCAAGGGGTCAGGATCAAGCCGTACCGTGAGATTGTCACTTCAAACTTGGAAATGTTCGGATACTTTTTTTTAATCTCGGTTCTGTAGGCGTGAATGTTATCCGCCCCGCATTGCGGATTGATGGCCGAGCATACGCCCTTGCATACCACATCGACCTCGGCGCCGCACGACAGAAGGATTCTGGCAATTTCGATTGAAAAGCATGCAAAGTTCTTCTCATCAAACTCGACGTATCTGGACAACTCGCTAACGTCCCTCTCTATGGCGAGAAGGTAGTTCCAATAAGGTTCGATAACAGTAGCTTCTATCCCCATGTGAACCTTTTCACCACAGCGGGATACAATCTAGCGCAAGACAGTACCTGTTACCACTGTCATCGATGGCCTTTGTTTTTTCCAGCAGCATTGGCGACGCACGCGGCGAGGAGCGAGCGTAGGTAATAACCGCTCGGTGTGCGTTTTCTGCGAACCAGAAAGTCGTTTGAGGATGTAACCTCTCAATCATTTTCTTCAGTGACACCGATCAGTTCCGCGAGTATCAGCCAGTGTCGCGGATGCGCTACGCGGCTTCCAGCGCGTATATCCGTCGCATAAGGTTGCGAAATGCCCAGCGCGGCTGAAATTTTAGGAACCGAAGTAGACGATAGGCGCGGCTGAACCTTCAGCCGATACGTTTCCTCGTTAAGCCAATGTGGCAGGTCCGATGCGTGCCACTTTTTCAGTTCTGCATCGTGCCGCCGCTTTGTTGCGGACCGCAAAGCCTGAGCTTTTGGCAAACGAGTAGCAATTCTTCCCAGCTTCGCCGCTTTAATAAGGTTCACTCTTGACGTTAACTTGGCGCAAAAAGCACACTCGCGTTTTCCGTGTCCAAGACCGTTTCCGCATGTTCGGCACAGCCGTGGCACCTTCAACGGTTTTCCCTTCGCACTGACAATGCTTCCGCCCTTAGCCTCTCTACGGCTCGTTTGCGTGAGCCTTGTTGCGGGAGAGTCTTTGTGAGACTGTCTCGACAGCGTAGACCATAACGCGCGGGATACCCATTCGGCAATGGGCGCAACTAGTCGCTTCCACATCTCGGCTGTCTCGGAAAGCTGTGCCGTCAAGCCCGTCATTAACCTGCAATTTCCGTCGCGTTGCTCGAAAAACCATTCTCGGCGCAGCGGCTCTCCCATGATCCAATCGAGTACGTAGGCGTCCACCTGTGGGCAAACCGCTTCCATCAAATCGCAAGCGAGACTGTCCCGCGTGCGGCTATCGAAGTGCAAGACACCGATGCCTGGATCAAGCCCTAACTCGGCAAGCGCGAGGCGAGACTCCGATTCAAGGATTGCGTACAGATAATTGAGCATCGCGTTTGGCGGATTTGTCGCGAGGCGAGGCGAACTGGTAAGCAGAGATTTGCGGGTTCCGAATCTTCGCCAGTGCTCCGGTACGCGCCGAAGATCACGCGACGGAAACTGTATTGGCATATTTCGCCAAGCAAGCCAATAGGCGTTAGCCGCACGCGCTTCAAGCTCTCGGACGGTCTCTACGCTCTTGGCGCTACCTAGCCTGCTTAATTCATGAGAGCTGATTTTTGTCATTCACCGTTTGAATTTTCGGCGTTCGGGTTTTCGCGAGGGCACGGGAGCCTGCCGGGGGGCGGGAAGTTTCTCTCGCCAGGGAGGGAAACAGTTTTCCGAGAAT
>DATLSB010000097.1:0-17688 GCA_035534415.1 Candidatus Dormiibacterota bacterium
TATCCGCGCGCGAGCCGCTGGATCAAAGCGTAGTGCCGGGGCAACCGCGGGGGCTGCTGCAGCGCGAGAGTGCGGCCTGCGCTTAGGGCGACGCAACGCGCGGGGATCGGGCTATGTTCCAGACAGCGGCGGCCGTCGCGACCCGGCGTTGGCGGCAGCAAAATTGGCGAGAGACATTCGGAGGAAAACGCTTGCGAACTGGTGTCATCCTATGAGTGAATATAGCGCGTATGACTGCCCTGTCTGATCACCGCTGCTGCACCTCCGGCTTTACTTGAATACCCTCCTTTTAAGCGACCGTCGGCCGTTCGGCTGATCGCACGTAAGATAAGAAACGTTTCATCCTTTCAGCGGGGAAATTCTCCATTGTTGCGCAGAATTTTGAACTTTCCTTTGGGAACCGCGGGAGTTCCGGGAATCAAAAGACGCGATGATGACCGAGACTTGGGACGCCGGGGATATGGGCTGCGGCGAGCTCCTGATCGAGCTGGCCGGACGCATGCGCGCGCTAGCGCCCGGCCAGATATTCGAACTCCGCGCCCAAGATCCCGGCGCCGTGGAGGACATTCCCTCCTGGTGCCGGATGACGGGCCACACTCTGGAATTGGCGCAGCATCCCGTTTACCAAATCCGCCGTAGAAATCGCTGAGCTTTTTAATTCAAGAGGAGGCACACATGGCTGGTAGCTTTTGCGTCAGCATCACGCATTCAAAGAACGACACCGATAAGGCGACGGTCGGTTTCGTGGTAGCGAACGCCGCCGTCGCGTCAGACAAGGACACGATGGTTTTCCTGAGCACCGAGGGAGTCCGGCTCGCGCAGAAAGGCTTCGCCGACGATATCCACGAGTCGGGGTTCGCGCCGCTGAAAGAACTGATGGAGAACTTCGTCAAGGCGGGCGGCAAGATTTACGTTTGCTCGCCGTGCTTTAAGAAGCGCGGGCTGGCCGAGGACAAGCTCGTGGCTGGAGCGACAATCGTGGGCGGCGCGAAGCTGGTGGAATTTCTCAGCGGCGGGAGCCCGTGCGTCTGCTATTGAAAGGCATTTGACGGGAGCGCGATCGCTTATGGCCGAGCCGGAGATCATACCGGACGCCACGTGCGATGGCGGCGACCTGGATTGCGGCAGCGGACTACTGCTGATTATCCGCAATTCGATGTCGCCGCTCTCGCCCGGCGGAGTCCTGGAAGTGCGCAGCCGCGAAATCAGTGTGCGCGAGGACTTGCCCGCGTGGTGCCGCATGGTGGGGCACGACCTGCTATCGACGCGCGGGGGGGAAGCCGGCTCGAGCAGCTATTTCATTCGCAAGAAATCGGAAGACGCGGTGCTGCGGCAGGATTTAGAGCAGGCGCGCAATGTGGTGTGGCGCGCGCGTGTCCGCGGCGGCGGAGGAATGGAGGCACAAGTTTTCGTGCGCAATCACTCGTTCACCGTTGGCCAGCCGGCGAGCTTCGATACGGCGGACCGGGCTATCAGCGCCGTGGAGTATCTGATCGGATCCCTGGGCGCGTGCATCGCGGTGGGATTTCAGTGGCGCGCTTCGCGTCGCGGCATCAAGGTTCATAACCTGGAAGTCTCGCTGCAGGCACGCTCGGAAGACGTGCTGGTGTATCTGGGATTGCAGGCAGGAGGAAACCCGGGGCTCGGCGGCGTGCGTGCAACGGTGTACGTGGATGCCGACGGCGATGCGGATGTTTTAGAGGAGCTGCTCGATGAAACTCTGCGGCGTTCGCCGGTGACGCAAACATTTCAGCGCGACGTTCCTATTACCGCGGAACTGCGCAAGGCCTAATCCATGACACCCAAAGTTCTGTACCCCGTGACGGTGGTCGGCAGCTGGCCGCGGCCGGAGTGGCTTTTAGACGCGATGAAACGGCGGTCGTCCTCCCTGCCCGATCTGCAGGATCAGGCCACGCTGCTGGCTATCAAATATCAGGAAGATGCGGGCGTGGACATCGTTTCGGATGGCGAGCAGCGACGCGACAATTTCTATTCGTTCATCACCGACCGGCTCGAAGGCATCCGTCTGATGACGCTCGCGGAACTGCTCGACTACGTGGAGGACAAAGCGGCTTTCGAAAATCTGCTGAACGCGCTCGACGTGCCGGCTTTCGCGATCAAGAACCCGGTGGTCGTTGGAAAAGTGAGACGGCGCAAACCGCTGGTGGTGGATGATTTTCATTTCCTGCGGCAGCACACGACGAGAGCCACTAAAGTCACGCTGCCGGGGCCGTACCTGTTGGCGCGATCGATGTGGGTGAAAGGCCTTTCGGAATCGGTTTATCCGGACGCCGATGTTCTTGGTGACGACATCGTGGAGGTGCTGCGCGAGGAACTGCGCGAGCTCGCCGCCGCCGGTGCGGACATGGTGCAATTCGATGAGCCGGTGCTTTCGGAACTGCTGCTGGCCGGGCGCTCGGCCACGCGAACGTTTATGTGCGCCGCGCTAGCCGCGAGTTCCAGTCCAGAGGGCGAGCTTGAGCGCGCCGTTTCCCTTTTGAATCGCGTAGTGGAAGGAATTCGCGGGCCGATTCTGGGAGTGCACGTCTGCCGCGGCAACTGGAGCCGCAAGGAAGACGTGCTGCTTGCGGGACCGTATGATGGCTTAATTCCTTATCTGAATCGCATGAAGCTCGATCAATTCGTTCTGGAGTACGCGACATCGCGCGCGGGAGCGCCCGCCGTATTAGCGGGTCTTAATCCGCAGGCGCAGGTTGGATACGGAGCGGTGAATCCGCGCACCGCCGAAGTGGAAGATCCTGCCGCGATCGCCCAGCGCGTGCGTGAATTGACCGAGTTTGTTTCTCCGGAACGGATTTTTCTCAACCCCGATTGCGGCTTCGGGACGTTTGCCGAAAGGCCTGTGGCGGACGCGCCTACTGCGTTCGCGAAGCTCGCTGCGCTGGCGACTGCCGCGCGCATGCTGCGCAATTAGCTTTCCACACGGCCGCAACACCCGACCATTTCGCAACGTTCGCGGGATGCTCCGGCTGCTATTGCTGGTAGCGCTATTGGGCGACGTTCAGTGCGTCTTTGATTTTTGACTCCAAAACCGGCACATCGCTCGGCTTGTATCCGCTCTGATAGAACAGAATTTCGGCATGAGGGCCCAGCAGGTATTCCGTGGGCGTGGCGACGATCTTGTAATGATCTTGAAGCCAATCCTGCGAAGCGCCGATAAGGATAGGCACGGTGAAATTGTGCTCCGACTGCCACTTGGGGATGAGTTTGTTTTCTTGAGGCAAGACGTTGATCCACACGGCAGAAAGGCCCTCGTCCTTGTATTTGTCGTAAAGGGTTTGCATCTGCGGCAGCGCCTGGGCGCAGAAGGGGCAGCGCGGATAGAAAAAGCTCACCAGCGTCGCTTTGTTTTCGAAGTCTTCCAAGGTTTTGCGCGTGCCGTCGATGGTTTTGAGCTTGAATGGCTTGAATGTCTCCGGACGTTTGGCTCTTCCCGTAGCTGGAAAGATAAAGATTCCCAAACAAGCGACGAGCAGAATGGCAGTGGCGGGTATTTTCCTATTTCGACCCGTGTGCGAGAGACTTCCCTTCACACCGGACGTTAATTCATGAATCCACATAGCGCCTCCTAAAGCGACTGCTGACCAAAACTGTTTTTCGCGTGGTCGCGAAGCGGAGATAAGCTTCGCGACCACACCTCTTGCGGCTTGCGTTGCCAGTGCGCCCTAAACAGCAGGCTATTTGCCATCGTTCGGATCGAGCGACGACTTGCCTCCATGGCCACCAAAGTTGAAACTGACACTTATCAGCAGCATGGCGTGCGTGAAATCCGAGTTGCGCACGTAACCCAGCGAGGATTCCACGTTTTGAGCGGTGCGTATCGGAACGCTGATGCTGTACGTTGCCAACTTCGTGTCGTAGTTCAGCCCCGGTTCAAGAGTGAACATATAGCCTGGCTGGCGGAATCCGACCGTCGGGCCAAACACGTTGTGCACCGGCACGCCCTGCAGCCTTCCGGCAAACAGCGCCGATAGTCCCGGAAACACGGGTATGTGCACTGGCACAGCAACTCCGACGTGCAGCAAGTACGAGTCCGGAGCCGAGTTGTACCGTTCATTCTCCGGAACCGCGGTTGGGCCGTTGGGATTGATGGCTGCGGTCAGCGAATACGTGTGGTTTTCGCCGCGCAGGCTGAAAAGATAGCTTCCCGTCCCGAAGATAGCGAATTTCGAGAACTGCTTGAAGCCATCCATGCCGAGGTCAATGCCCCAGGCTCCGCTGCCCATCTGCGCGCCGGTGAATACGGGCCGCTCAGCCAGATCCTGTCCGAGTGCATTGGGGAACATCCATTGGGAATTGGCGTTGCCCGTCGGCATCCGCACACCGAGATCGAACGCAATGTTCTGATCTGTGTGCCGGGTACAGTTGAAGATCCAGTAGCGACCGGAGAGCGTCATGTCGTTCAGACCGCGAGAGGTGTCTTCGTACCGCGTGCCAGCCAAGACCGTGCTCCAGTGATAGTTGAGCGTTACCGGCGCGTCGAGCGTCGCCGAAAGTTGATGCGTAACGCCGTAGGTAGCCTCGAGGTCGACCGACGTCGAGCCCTCGGTCACCTCTGTATTCGCTGCCGACAAGTCCGTCCGAAGGTTGGCCCCGGTGTACTCATTGTTCGTCGCGAATTGCGATAAGGAGGCATTCAGCTGCCAGCCACCTTTCGGCAGATATGGTCCCACTTGCGCGCCAATCACGGGCGCGACATTGCGGGTCAGGATTCAACCCTGCGCCAGTGCGCGTTGCGGGGTAAACAGAACAAGACCGCCGGCGATTGACACCAAGACACAAGCCGCTCGGATGAACCTCACGAAATCCTCCTGGCCGCACAGCTATCCAGCCGTGGGCGCAAATGCACTTCAGATATATTGGTTAGCGACGACGAACCGGCGGCGTGGGGGCTAGATTCAAGTAAAGCCGGTAGCAGGGGAGATAGATCGCGAATGCATGGCGGAAAACTACACTAGGTGAGGGTGCGGTGTCAACGGTCGCCGCAGCGCGAAACGGTGCAGCGCTGCTCACGGGCGGCCACTGACGCTCAGCCCGCCGGGTTCGCCTCGTCGAGCCGTGCCCGCACGACGCGAAACGAACTTAATTTTGAGGGGGGCCGGTTTCGGAGCGAGGTGCGCCGGGGGCGGGTGCGCCGAGCGGCTGCGTTCGCGGGCCGTAGTGCGGCAGCGGGCGGCCGAGTTCGTAGGCGCCAAGATCGGGAGCGCGGCCGGTGAAATCGCCGTTGATAGTGGGAAGCAAAACGCCCGCGTCGATTGCAGCCGATCCAGGCCGCAGGCGGAAATCAAAATCTTCGGGATTATAGAGATGCTGCGGGTCGGATTTGTCCGGCATGGGCACTTTTTCAAAGACGTCGTAATCGAGGAGGATGCTGTGGCGCTCCTGTCCAGTGGCTTGCTGATATTCGCGCAGAGCTTGGAAATGGCGCGTGACGAGCTTGCCGGAATAATCGGCTGCGACCGCGAACGGCGGCGAATCCCATTCGAAGGAATCTTCGACGCCGGGATTGGGGCGATACCCGTTGTAATCGGATGACGAGTAGTTGGTGAACGTGCGCAGATTGAAAAGCGGATCGGCCCAGCCATCGCCCAGAATCAAATTATTCAGGAAATGCACGTTGGACACGGGGCCGAACAGGCGGCCTTCGCCGACGAACGTGTTTTGATAAATGAGCACGCCCGCAGGTGTATCGATGAGCTTGAGCGGGCCACCGGTGGTCGTGTTGTAGATGACGTTCTGGTAGAAATACAGTGGACCGCCGAAAGTGGGCTGGGCGCTGAGCGCGCCTCCCGCGGAGTTGAAGCAGCGATTGCGAAAGACGCGGATATTGTGCGCGCCGCCGTCGGCTTCGATGCAGTTGTCAGCCATGTTGTAGAGATCGTTGTTGTAAAAATCGATGGCGACAGGCACGCGGCCGGGATTTTCGTCGGGCGTTCCGTCAGGATCTCCGTAAGTAGCGATGTCGATGCCGTCGTGCCAGTTGGCGACGTAGTTGTAAGCGACCACGTGGCCCTGGCCGTAGATCTTGAATGCATACTCGGAGGTAATCAGCGCGGGATAGCCGGGAAACTTGGCCCAGACGTCTGGCCGCCACCAGCTTTGCAGTTTTTCGGGATCGTGGCGGCCGATGAAGACATTGTCCGCGATGTAAAAATCCTTGGAGCCAGACCAGTTGTCCTCGACGCCGCGACCGATGTTGTAAAGGCGGCAATGCTTCAAAGTGAAGCCGCTGGAACCGGCGATGTCTTTGATGCCCAGCAGAAACGCGACGTTGGTGTTGCGGACGGTGATGCCTTCGAAATAGTTGTAATTGGCGGCCAACAGGTTGAAGAGCACCTGGTTGCCAGCGCCATCGAAAATCACTTCGCCGTCTCCCGCGCCTTTGATCACGATGGGCCTGTCGGGCGTGCCGATTGCGGTCAAGTAATAGGTGCCATCGAACGGCGTGCCTAACGCAGGAATTTTGGGATCGAAACCGCCGTAGTTGAAGCGGCTGTCTTCGTACACGCCGGCGTGGATGAGAATCACGTCTCCAGGTCGCACGCGCGGAGGCATGACGTAGGAGTGATCGGATTCGTCGCTGCCCATGTAATACGCCGCAAGCAGGCCGGTGAAGGCGGGCTGCTGCTTCGGTCCTTTGTAGCCGAAGGGGTATACGTTGTAGACGTGGCCTCTCTTTGCGGGCTCGGGCTCTTTGCGCGTGCGAACGGTTACTGTGCGCGTGGCGCGGCCTTTAACGCCGTCGGGATCGGAGAGTGCGAAGCGGCATTCGTATTGGGTGTCCGGCTGTAAATTGAGAAGGCTCCCGGCAAACATGTTTGGCGCGGTGTAATTGAAATAGTGGCGGCTGCCACCACGCGGAATGCCGCCGGTCACCTGCTCGCCATCGAGACGCAAAAGCGGCAGTCCCTTTCGCCAAGCTTTGCCGCCTTTTTTGCGGAAGGTGACGTCCACGCGCGCGTTGCGGTTGGAATCGCCGGAGATGCGCCACTCGAAGCCGAGCGAAACGAGCGTGGGGCGATCGACGGTGAATGCGCCTGCGGTGGTTTTCTTCTGCGCTCGCGCGGGAGACGGAATCAGCAAAGCGGTCACGCCGAGCGCAATCACGGCGAGCCATTCGCCACGGCGAGACCCCTTGGCGCGAAGTCTCGTTCGGCTACACCCCGGCTGCTCCCTCTTTGCTGCATCAAACATGAATCTGTCCCCCCCTCACCCCGGTAAATCGATGCGGACGCCCGCATTGTACGCGCGCGTCGGCGCGGAGGAGGAGGAATGTTGACGTCTATCGCAAATGCGCGGCGGCTAGGCCCGTTGCCTCTGCACAGCCAGAACGAAGATGCGAATGGGAAGCGGGAGCTGCTGCGGAAGGACAAGCATGCGCCCGCGGTCGCTCCATCCGCCAATGTGGCGGCTGGCGCCCACGGGATTACCGTTGAGCGTGTAGCTGAAAACGGGCGCGATACGCAGGCCGCGAGGCGGCTTGCTTTCGAGAATGCCGAATGATTTCGCGTCGAAGCGATACGTGCCGCCAGCCAGGCGGGTGAAATCGCACAAACTCTGCGATCCGTCATTCGCTGGGCGAAGACTAAGGCTTTCGCGCAGAGTTGGCAGCGAGTCCGTCTCGAAAATTCCGTTGGGAGTTTCGATCGCGACGCAACCCTGGCGCGCGATCATGCGATAAACGATCTTTCCCACCTTCTGGTCGCGGCAATCTCTCACGATCATGCCCACTTCCGTGGACGAGAAATCCTGCCAGACGCCGTAGAGAAGATCCGAAAAATTCGAAGCTGAGTCCTGGAGTTGCGGCCAAATGTCGGCGGCGTGCAGATCGAGATTCTCCGCGAAGTTTTTTTTGCGAACTCGCAATCCAAAATAGATGGCGAGCGCGAACAGGACAATTAGCGCGGCAATTGCCGCGAGGGTCTCGCTCGGAGTGGGGTTCACGTGATTAGAATTTTCCGGGTTGTTTGTCCGGCCCGCCGCCGAACCGTCGAAAAATGCGCGATCTAGACAAAGGCTAACACAAGCCTCCGGAGGTTCGGAGTGATGCGTGCTGTTTCGTTACAAAGGTGGCACCTGGTCAGGCACCTCCAACGATCCGCACCGAAAAAGCCCGGGCAACACAATCGGCGGCAAAGAAAAATCCGGCGCGGGGGTTTGCAGCCACGACAGACGTGAGCCGGGCGAAAAATCAGAGCACTGCGGCAGCAGAGGGACGCGGCGGGCGGCTCTGCGACCTACCGCGTCCCAAAAACAGTCGAGCTATTTGCCGGGGACAAGCACGTGGTGCGGATAGAGTAGCTTTACGTTTTTTTGTTCGACGCGAATATCGATCGGCATCAGGCGACCGGGCTTGGCGCCGTTGGGTGACTCGAAGGAGACCACGTACTGATTGCGCAGGATGGTGTCCAGCTGGTTGAGGAAAGGCTTAAAGGACACGGGCGTCGATATCCCTTCGAAGAAGGCGTCTCCCCCGCTTTGGCTGGTGAGCTGCCCTAGATTGCTCTGCGCGATCATGCCGAAGAAGCTGAGGCCCAAGCGAAGAGGTCCGATGTAAATGCTGTGCACGATCACACCGTATTTCTGGACGTTGGTCACAGCTGCATCGAAGTAGGGATCCTGGACGCCCGGCTCGAGCAGGTCCATCCCGCTGGTGAGCACCAACACTTCGCGGCGAGCCGCCTCCGGATTTCCGGGCCATTTCTTGGCGAGGTCGCTGAGAGACAGATAGATGCTCGGCGATGAGCCGGAACGGCGGCCGAAGGTTAGGTGCAATTTCCCGGCGACCTGTTGATGATCGGTGCTGAATTTCGCGGCCGTGGTGAAGCTGCCGTATCGGGCATAAAACAGGCCGACTTCCGTACCAGCGGGCTGTTGCTCGATGAAGTCCTTGAGATCGTTGAATTGCATCCCGATGGCCCTAGGGCTGACGGCATCGTCGATCAGGATCGCCAACTGAAGCTGGCTACCGCCCTTGGCGGGCTCCCAACTGGTGACGTTGAGTTTCGCCTGCTTGGAATAAACGCTGATGTCATCTTTGGTGATGTTGGGAGGCGCGGTGTAGTTGGGACCGAGCGCGGTGACGACCGTGGTGATGGAGCCATTGGCAGAACTATTCTGCGCGCCAGCGAACGCGGGAATCGCGAGCAGACAAATGGCCGACAGAACGAGCACGTGGACGCTGGCGAGGCGTGATTGGAGCATGTAAGTGCCCTCCTTTATACGAGATGCATAGCAGCGACAGGAGGATGCATGTGGCATCCGCGAATTGCGTCAGCAATGGTTAGCACGGCGCATCCGAGCGAAATCGACTTTTCGTGAGAATTGAATTGCGATGCTGGCCAAATCCGACTCCGAGCCGCGTGGTTCGGTCCGTTACTTCGCCGGTGGCTCGAAGAACTCCGTGAACATGCCCACATCGGGATCGCGGAAGAGCGCAACGCGATAGCCGGTGGACATTGTGACGATGCCGTCGGAAACCATCTGAATGCCCGCGCCTTTGAGGCGGGCGACGAAATCGTCGATATCGGACACTTCGAATCCGACGACGGCAACGCCGATGTCGGTGATTTTATACGGCTGGATAGGGCGGCTGCGGTTTTCGTATTGCACCATTTCGAAGCGCATCAGCGCGTTGCGATCGTTTGCCAGCGGCATCATCGTGTTGATGATGCGCATCACGTTGCCATGCGCGCCAACGGCGGAATCGAGAAAATCGCCGGCGATCCAGTTCCCTGCTGGTGGAATTTGCGCGCCCAGCAGCGCCCCGTAATAGCCTTCCGCTTTGTCGAGATTGACGATCACGAGACCGACATGATTGAAGCCCGGATCATTCGCCGGGCGCGCGGGACGTCCGTCTGCTGCGGGGACTGCGGGACTGGCTCCGGCGATTTCGACGTCCATGCCATCGGGATCGGTGATATAGGCGATGCTGCCTTTGCTCTGACCGGGCGCGGCGATCAATTTGCCGCCCCAAGTTTCGGACCAAAGCATGTGATTGGACTGCAAGGTAGACCAGAGTGCGTCGGCATCGGGAACGGTGAGATCGAAGTGAGTCTGCGCGGGATACCAAGGATGGCCGCTCGCGGCGTCACGTCGGGGAATGCCGCGAAACTGGCGAAGGTAAAGAGTGAATGGGGTGTGGTCGCCGAGGTTGGTGTTGATCTGCAGCTTGGCCATGCGCGATTCGACGCCCTTGATGCCGTAAATCCGGTTGAAGACCTTGTCGGCGTGCCACGCGGGATTCACGCCGGGAACTTCCGTGAAGCCGAGCAGCTTGTAGAACTTCACGGAGGTGTCCAGGTTCGACACCATGCGATCGACGAACTCGATGCCGAGGACGTGGCCCTTGCTCATATTGATGAACGACGGCATCTCCGGCGCCGATCGCTGCGCACGTGCGGCAAAGGCCGCTCCAAAAAGCAGAGCGCAGGCGGCGGACGCGCAAAGCGCAAGACGCCAGCAGAGAGATGCACGGAGTAGTTTCAGCTGCTTCACGGCAGGGCCTCCTGTTACTGCGCGGCGTGATCACGCCATTCGGCGCGCCTCGTCAGCTTTCGGACGCTCGATGGCGATGTTCCGGTGGCCGTAATTGCTGTTCGGTTGCGATTCGGACCACTCACACCTTTTCGAGATTAAGCATTTAGCATGCTTCAGATTGAGTGTCCAGAATTTTGGGTGCGGGAAAGGCGCTGAGGTGCGCGGAGCAAAGATGCGTCGTGTTCGAGTCGAAGGCGCGGACCCGCCTCGCGCATGGCCGGATAGTTGTTCAGGGAAAAATCAGACCATGAAATTTACGGAGCTGGATGGCGACGGTCCACCGCTACTACTGGAAGGGTCGAGAGAGGCGAAGGGGTCAGCGCTTTGAAGGCTCTGCTGCAGCTGCGAGAAAGCGCTCTGCGCGGCGGAAAGATTTCCGGATTGCAGGTCCTGCCCGAGCGTACCAAATTCCTGCGACAGTGAGTTGGTCGAGCCGGAGTGCGCTCCCGCGCCAGAAAAGTGATGGTAGTGATGAATCATCTGCGAGGTGCGCTGGCGGACATTTTGCTCGATCGAGGCGAAATCCTGGCGTGCAGCGGACAAATTGCCGGATTGCAGGTCCTGTCCGAGTTGCTGCAATTCCGCCGGCGCTGACGACGTGCCGCTCGGAACGGCCGCGGTGCCGCTTTGTGTCGAATGCGCGCCCAAAAGATTCAAAAGGCCGCCTGCCAAAATTCCTGTTAGGGACATTGGGCACCTCCCGCCGTAAATCTTGTTTTACTTGTCGCTGCGCCAAGCAACAGTGCACAGGATGTGCCAGCGTAAGCGCAAATTAGAAGCATGAGCCGATATTGAGACTAATCAACTTAAAGCGTGTATTCAGGTCCTAATCCGCACAACTGAGTCGATGCAAGCAAAACCAGGCAAAACCATCCGTCTGCGATAGTCGAGAACGCGGCAAAAATTGCCGAGAACGGTACGCGCGGGATTAGTCCTGCGAGGATGCGTTCAGGGTGCTCTGCACCACGCTTTCGCTGCTTCCTCGGCGAACAGTGACGCGCAAATTCCACGAGCCTTGGCGCGGCAGATTCACCGTGCCGGCTTCGAGCAGCTTCAAGCTGGAGGCTTCACTTGTGGCGGGAATCAGCGCGGGCAGGTCATTCGCGGATTTCGTCTGCGCGATCGCGAGGCTCACGGGCGCGTCCAGAATGGGCTCGCCGGTATCGCGGTCCTGCACCAGTACGGAAACATCGCACGGCCCGCTGGAAAGGGGGTCGGGCTCGGTGAATACGCTGATGCGAAAGGGGCCGGAAGTTTCTTGCATACGCATAACGTCGCCATCCATATCGATCCCGCTGGGTGCGAGATAGCCATACGCCAGCGCGGCGAGCGGCAAAGTCAACGTGGCCGCAGAGAACACCACCCGGCGCAAGCGCGATTCAGGCGCACGAGATGCTCGGCGGGCTGGAACAGCCTGATAGCGCCGCGGAGAAAGCAGCTTGGCGATCAGGAAAATCACGGGGATCACAAACGCGAATCCGCCTATAAACCACATCACCACGCCCGCGAGCACCTGGTCGCTGACGGCAGTCATGGAGCCGAGGCGCGGAATCGTTAAGTACGCCGGATAAAGCACTCGCCCGGAGAAAACCAGTAAGGCGGAGAGGATGCTGTTCACAAAGTCGGCCAATATCAGGTACACGGGGACGGTCCAGCGCGGCCAATACGCTCGGCTGGGCCACGGCTGCACGACCGGCCACCAAAAGAGCAGCGAGGTGAAGAGGAACGAGGCGTGCTCGACTTCGTGCCAACCGTCGGAACGCAGCGCCAAATCGTATGGGCCGGGCAGATGCCACGCTGCCATCGATACGGCGAATATTGCCCAGCAAAACGCCGGGTGAAAGATGGTTGCGCCGAGGCGCACCACCGGCGGCCAGCGGAGTATCGGCCCAACGACTTTGCGCGCCACTGGGCGCGGCAAGCCGCGTAGCAGTGGGATCATCGGATTGCCCAGAAGCACCAGCGGCGGCACGATCATCATCAGAATCATGTGCTGCGTCATGTGATCGGTGAGCGAAAAGGCGTCGAACGCGTCGATGGGCGAGGCGAGCGCCAGTTGCAGCGCGGCGATTCCCGCCAAAAACGACTGCAAACGCCACGCGGGAAATCGGCTAGGAATCACGCGGCGAAGACTGAGCCATCCGCGCACGTACAACAGCGCGGAGAGCAGATCAAGAGCCGTGACCCAGGGAGGAAACGACCACGACGCAAGAACGGCCTGTTGCGGAGACAACATCATCTGTTTCTAGATCAGCACGAAACGAAACGCAGCCGACAAGTTGCGAACCGCACCCGCAAACTCAGGAGCTTCACTGGCGCGGCTGTTCCTCATCCATCATGCCGGGCGACTCGACACCAGCGCGCGCGGAAAATGGATATTGCCAGGTAGGCACGCGCACCTGGCGCACCACAACCATTCCGGCGATGAGTCCGAAGGCGATCTGTGACGCGAGGAACCAGAGCCAGTCGATATGCTGATTGAGCACCGGATCGACGATGTTCAGAACGCTGTGGAGCAGGCCGGTCCAAACCATCGGCGCGAAAAGGCCGCCGAGCAGAATGGGGCGGCGCGGAAGCATTGGCAAGATCGTGCCGTAAAGCAATCCCACCAGAACACAGGTGGTGACGTGCAGCGCGATGGCCACCAGCAAAAGCTCGAGATGGAACGCCTCCATTTCTTTCGCGCCCACCTGGATATGGGCGTAGACCACCGCGCCAAGCAGGTTGATCGGATACCAAATGCTGCTATGGCTGACGATGCCATAAAACATGGCCAGCAGCGCCATGCCCACGCCGCCAGTGAGTCCGCCTTTGATGCCAGCCGAGACGGGATAAATTTCCAGCGGCAATCTAGCGCGGGTGGGCCCCTGCGGCGCTTCCATGCGCGCCACTTTTCGACGTGAACTGGCGATGACGATTTCGTGCTGGAGCACGGCTACAGGGCTGTGGCGTTCGTGGGGAAGGACCTGCCGGAACCAGCCAACACACGCGGCGATCGCCAGCAGCGCGCCGATGATGGTGACGACCTCACTGGAAATCAGGCCGCCAGCGATCAGCGTTACGCCTACGGCCAGCAATACCGGCCAAGGCGTGGGCGAGGGCAGATGCACGTGCTCTGGCGAGCTGGCGGGCGCGGTTTCGGAATGCGAGTTCATATGGCCCTCAAGGCGCGAAGGAAAATCGCGCGCGCAGACCCCTGGCGATTTTGCGAGCTCATCATCATCGGCCCAGACCGTACACGATGGTAAAGACCACGACCCATATGGCGTCCACGAAGTGCCAGTACATCGCGAGCACCTCGCAGCGCTCATGGTGTTCCTGTTTTACCTTGCCGAAGAGCGCCAGAACCATGACGGTGCTGAGCGCGATCAGCCCAATGGCGACGTGCGAAGCGTGCAGGCCAACCAGCGAATAGAACGTGGTACCGAACAGGTTGGTGCTGATGGTGAAATTTTCTTTATAGATGAAGCGATGCCATTCGCGCAAAGTGCCGATCAGGAAAGTGGCCCCGAGGGCCAGCGTTATAAACCAGAACACGCGAAAGAGCAGCTGTTTGCCTTCGCGCAAAGCGCCGGTGGCCCAATGCATGGTGAAGCTGCTGGAAAGCAAGCAGATCGTGGTGATTACCGGAACGGTCAGAATTTGCGCTGGCGTGGGGCCGTCGAGGCTTTTGCCCATATAGAAGATGTAGGCAACGACGAAGATGAGGAAGATCGCGGACTCCGCGATGATTAGGCACCACATGCCCACGCGCCCGCGCGAGAGCGGCTGCGATTCGGTGGCTTCGGCAGCGACGTTAACGGAAGTTGCGCTCATCGGCCGGCTCCCTTGTGATTCATTGGCGCTATCGCGCTTGGCATGGCTTCCACGTGCTTGCCTCCCCGAATTATTCGTACTTCCAGTCCGGATCTTCCGGATGCTTGATGTCCCATAGCGGCCGCCGGCTGCGCACTGTTGGGACCGTGCTGAAATTATAATCCGGCGGCGGCGACGTGGTGGCCCACTCGAGCGTCCATGCGTCCCACGGATCGTTTCCCGCCACAGCGCCTTTGAAATACGAATGCACCATGTTGTAAACGAAAATCAAAATCGCGGCGACCTGAAAAATCACGCCGATGGACGTGATCATGTTCCAGACGCCCCAGCCGCGTCCCGCCTGGTAAGTGTAAATGCGGCGAGGCATGCCGAGCAGCCCCGGGACGTGCATGAAGTCGAAGGTCAAGTGAAACCCAATTACCATGATCCAGAAATGCCACTTGCCCAGTTTTTCGCTGAGCATCCGGCCCGTCATTTTCGGGAACCAGTAATAAAACGCGCCAAAGATGCCGAACAGAATTCCACCCACGATGATGTAGTGAAAATGCGCGACCACGAAATAGGAATTGGTCAGCTGCCAGTCGAAGGGTGCGGTGGCCAGCATGATGCCCGTCAAACCGCCGATCAGGAACTGGAACAGAAACGCCAGGCAAAACAGCATCGGAGTAGCGAAGCGGATTTTGCCGCCCCACAAAGTCGCCAGCCAGTTGAAAATCTTGATGCCCGTGGGAACCGCCACCACCATGGTGGTGAGCACGAAAAACGCGTTGCCGTAGGAAGGCATGCCCACCGCAAACATGTGGTGCGCCCACACGCCGAGGCTCACGAAACCGATACCGGTGGTCGCCGCGACCATCGCCGGGTAGCCGAAAATCGCCTTGCGCGAAAAGACCGGCAGAATTTCGGAAATGAACGCAAAGGCGGGTATTACCAGGATGTAGACCTCCGGATGCCCGAAGATCCAGAAGAAATGCATCCACAGGACCGGCTGACCGCCCGCGGCAGGATCGAAGAAATGACTTCCCAAAAAGCGATCGGCCATCAACATCAGCTGCGCCGCAGTCAGCGGGCTGATCGCCACCAGAATCATGCCGGCCGTCACCAGGTTCATCCAGGCAAGCAGCGGCATTTTGCCGAGCGTCATGCCGGGGCAGCGCATGCACAAGATCGTGGCCACGAAATTGACCGCCGCTCCGATGCTGCCCACGCCCGCCACGAGCAGCGATAGAATCCAGAAATCGGTGCCATGGCCCGGCGAAAATGCGGGGGAGGTAAGTGGCGCGTACGCAAACCAGCCAACGGCAGGCGCACCGCCGCCCTGCAAGAGCGACCCGCCGGCGAAAAAGCTGGCGTAGAGAAAAATCCCGCCGAACGCTGTCATCCAGAAGCTGAACGCGTTGAGCCGCGGGAAGGCCATATCGCGCGCGCCGATCATCAGCGGTACCAGATAATTTCCGAAGCCTATCAGGATCGGCATGGCCACGAAGAAAATGCCCGTGGTGCCGTGCATCGTGAACAGACGATTGAACGCCGCCGCCGTCATGAAGTGCAACTCCGGACGCGCCAACTGGATGCGCATCAGGATCGCCTCGCAGCCCATGATCACCAGGAAAATCAGCGCGTAGACGATGTACATGATGCCGATTTTCTTGTGGTCCACGGTGCACAGCCAATCGAGCACCACGGACCGTGACTCCGCTCTCGGCGAAGGCAAAGTGATTGAGTCGGTTGCCATCTTTTTCGACCTTTAGCTGCTAACCATTTCCCCGGTTTCGATGTCTCGTTCGCGTCGCGCCACGACGATTCCACGCGCCTACTTCAGCGTCTCCAAATAGGCGGTGATTTGCGTGAGCTGCTCGTCGGTCATATCGACCTTAGGCATTAGCGCGCCCTCTTTCACCGCCGGCGGATTTTGAATCCATTTGCGCAAATTTTCGGGCGTGTTCGGCAACATGCCGGAGGCGATCGTGTCGCGGCTCATCAGATGCGTCAAATCCGGCCCCACTTTTCCAGCGGCGATCGTCCCTCGAACTGTATGGCAGGCGAAGCAGGCCTTGGCGATGAATAGCGTTCGGCCAATGGCCACCGAAGGATCGTTGACGGCCGGTTGTTCCTGCTGGTGCACCCAGCGCTGAAAATCCGAAGGAGTCTGCACGTAGACGCGCAGAAGCATATTGGCATGAGCGGTGCCGCAAAATTGCGCGCACTGCCCCAGATAAATTCCCGGCTGATGCGGATCGATCCACGTTGTATTGGGATGATTCGGGATCAAATCGGTTTTGCCGGCTAGGCGCGGAACCCAGAAGCTGTGGTCCACATCAGCAGACAGCAATTTCAAAAAGGTCGGCTGGTCAGCCTGCGCGGTGCTTACCGGGACGTGCAGCTCGTTGGCAGTCGAAAACTTGTATTGCGGGTATTCGTACGCCCACCAGAATTGGTGGCCGACGGCCGTGACCTGCACAGCGTCGGCGGGCTCGCGCGCGTCCTGCACGCGGTGGATCACTTGGGCGGTGCTCAAGAACAGCACCACAACGATCAGCACCGGGAGCACCGTCCAGGCCAGCTCCATCTGGTTGCTGCCATAGACTTGCGGCGGCTCGAAGCCGTCATCATCTTTCCGCTCACGGAATTTGATCACCGCATAGGCGAGCAAGCTGAATACGACGACGAAAATCGCTCCCGTGATTTCGAGGACGAAAGCAGAAATGCGAAAAATCGATTGGGCCGGCGTGGAATCGGGCGCGAAAATGTTGGTGGGGCTCAGCGGAGCGGTGTTGGCAGCGGCGAAGGAAACGGTCGCGGAGCAAAGCACAAGCAATCCCGCCCGCCACGCGCGCCGAACCCAACCCCTCAGCCTAAATTTCCTCACCCCTCACCTCCGGAGACAGTTGCACACAGCGGTTCGCTGCCGCGAACCTGACCGGAACATGTGCTGCAAAGTGCCCTACGCTAGTATGGGAAGGCGCTTGCGTCTGTGACGAGCGTCACCATGCGTCGAAATCCTATTTTGACACGCTTTGCGAAAAATCCAGCACTCGAGCTGCGCAATTTTTTTGCGCGAATTTGCCGACGTCAATCTCGGATCGCTCGCGATGAAAACATTGGAGTGGGGCAAATCGCGTTGAGTCCATGGCGCCCGTGCGCCCCACCGATAAAATCCCACGCGGAGTAGCTAGAACTCATTTCAAAACCTTGCGTAAGGTGATCATGAGACAGGCGATATGAAAGAAAGCTTCGTAAATCGAATCGGAACGGTCATAGCGGACAACCAGTCGGCGGAAGTTGCCGAGCCACGCGAAGGTGCGCTCGATT
>DATLSB010000098.1:0-4669 GCA_035534415.1 Candidatus Dormiibacterota bacterium
GTTCAATCGGAGGAATCATTCTGACGGCATCGGCTTCGAGCAGAAGCAAACGTTCCTACAGAAGGCATTCGGCCAGGTGCCGAGCTTGAAGCTCCCTCGCGCCATCGAGCCGAGCCACATCCTCATCATGGGCGACACCGGGACCGGCAAGAGCACCCTCATCCGAAGAATTTTGTTGCAGATTGAAGAGCGCGGCGAGACAGCCATCGTCTACGATCCGGCGCTTGATTACACGCCGGAGTTCTACGCACCGGAGCGTGGCGACGTGATCCTGAATCCGCTCGATGCGCGGATGCCCTATTGGAGTCCCGGCGACGAGTTGAGGCACGACGCAGAGGCGCTGACTTTAGCTGCATCGCTCTTCCCCGACCGGCACAACGAGAATCCGTTCTTCGTTGAAGGACCGAGAAAAATCTTCGCCCACCTTCTGACCTTCAGACCAACACCCGAGGAGATGGCTTGGTGGATGTGCCATGAGGAAGAGATTGACCGGCGAGTAAAAGGAACCGAGTATGCGGCGATGATCGACCGGCAGGCCCCGGCGCAGCGAAGCGGCGTGCTGGCGTCCCTGAACATGATCGCCGATACCATGAAGCTACTTCCCTCAGAAAGGGAAACGACAGGGCGATGGAGCGCGGCGGAATGGTCAAAGAATCGCAAGGGTTGGCTCTTTCTGACGAGCACGCCCGAGACGCGCAAGCGGCTCATACCTCTGACGAGCTTATGGCTCGATACCCTCGTGCTGCGCCTAATGAATCACGGAACGGACAGCCAGCGACAGGCCAGTCCGCGCAAAGTTTGGTTTGTTTTGGATGAGTTGGCCAGCTTGCAGAGGTTGCCACAATTGCATACTGCTATCACCGAGAACCGCAAGTCGAATAACCCGGTTGTGCTCGGCTTTCAGGGACGCAGCCAGCTTGAAACGCGCTACGGGCATGAAGCCGAGGCTATGCTGTCGCAGCCCGCTACGAAAATCTTCTTGCGCACCAGTGAGTGCCGAGCGGCAGAGTGGATTTCAAAAACCATCGGCGAGGTCGAAATCGAGAGGCTACGCGAGAGTCGTTCAAGCGGACAGTTGGGAAAACAGCGGAACACAAAGAGCTACAACTTGGAGCGTCAGGTCGAGCCTCTGATCATGGCTTCCGAGACCAGTGGGCTTGCCGACTTGCGCGGGTATCTCAAGAAGGGAAATCTTGTCGTGCGGATGAACTTCCCGTTCATCGAACTTCCAGCTAGGCAACCAAAGTACATCGAACGGTCAATGAAAAAACGCACGGGAGAGACTTCGGGGCCAGTCGCAGCCGCAGAGGAAGCGGAAGGCGCGCCGGACCAGAAACTCGTGCTGCATAAAGTAAAGCAAGACCGTGAACATCAATTGGCCCGAACCGGGCCGACACAAGAGGACTTCTTCGAATAGGCCAATCCATGCTGACCATCTCCAATCCGCTGAGCGCAAGCCAAGCCCAGGCGTATCACGCCGAAGAGTTCTCGAACGCGCGCGAGAACTACTATACGCAATGCGATCAGATACGCGGCGAATGGCACGGAAGGCTTGCCGAACAGTGGGGCCTGAGGGGTGACGTGCGCGAGGAGCACTTCCAACGGCTCTCGGAGGGCCAGCACCCGGTCACGGGTGAGCAGCTCGTCCGGCACAAAGCGGCACGGAAATACGTGAACGAACACGGCCAGAAAGTAAGAACGATGGAGCACCGCGCCGGTTGGGATGCGACGTTCTCCGCGCCGAAAAGCGTGTCACTGACCGCGCTCGTTGGTGGGGATGAACGGGTGCGCACGGCGCATCAACAAAGCGTGGCCGTCGCACTTGACGAATTGGAGCAATACGTTCAGGCCCGTATCGGGGGAAGTCTTCCGGCAGAAACAACCGGCAAATGGGTAGCGGCGAAGTTTGAGCATGACAGCGCAAGGCCCGTGGACGGCTATGCCGCGCCACAACTGCATACGCACGTGGTTTTCTTCAATCTTACGGAAACAGAAGACGGAGAAACCTACGCGCTACAGCCACAGGAACTCTACAAGACGCAGCAGTATGCGACGGTGGCGTATCGCTCTGAACTGGCCATGAGGCTCAAGGAACTAGGATACGAGGTCGAGCGCGGAAAGAGCGGCCAGCCGGAAATCGAGGGCTATAGCGACCAATATCTTGCCGCATCGAGTCCGCGCCGCCAGCAGATCGAAGAGCATCTGGCAAAGGAAAATCAGCGAGGAGCCGACGCCGCGCAAATCGCCGCGCACAAAACGCGGGAAGCGAAAGCGGAAATCTCGCGGGAAGAAATGCAGCGGCGGCACCGCGAAATGGCGGAAGCGTTTGGGAACGAGCCGGAGCGGGTAATCGGCGTAGCTCGGGAAAGAGCACTACAGGCTGATCGAGATGCTCCCCACACAACGGCAAATTCTGCGGTCACTTTCTCGAAAGAGAGAAACCTGGAGCGGGAGGCCGTAGTCGAGGAGCGCGAGCTATTGCGGGATGCGCTGAGACGTTCAATGGGAGAAACAACACTCACCGAGGTTAGGTCCGAGTTCGACAAACGCGTGGGTGCCGGTGAGTTCATTGGGGTAGAGAAGAGACCAGGCGCACCGGGCCGAGTATTCACCACTCAGGAGATGATTGATTACGAGCGCGATACGATCCAAGTCATGCGCGAGGGGCAGAACAAACACTCCGCCATTGTCAGCGCCGGTACGCGCAGCGAAGTCGCGAAAGACTATCCGCATCTGAGTGAAAACCAGCGTGCAGCGGTCGAGCAAATCCTCGCGAGCCGCGATCAGATCACCGCGCTCGAAGGCGTCGCCGGGTCGGGCAAGACTACTTCTCTCACGGCAATCCGAGAAGCTGCCGAGCGGGAAGGCTACAAGGTCAAGGGCTTTGCACCAACGTCGCGCGCGGCACAGAAACTCTCCGAGGCCGGGATCGAATCGAGCACTTTGCAGCGGCATGTTGCGCAAGCTGATGAACAGCGCGATGGGCAAAAGCGGCTGTACGTTCTGGATGAATCGAGTCTTGCGAGCACAAAACAGATGAATGAATTCCTCCACAGGTTGAAAGAGAATGATCGTGTCCTATTGGTAGGCGACACACGCCAGCATCAAGCCGTCGAGGCAGGAATGCCGTATCAACAGCTACAGGAAGCTGGAATCCAAACCGCGCGGTTAGATGAAATCGTGCGCCAGAGGGACCCGGCGCTCAAGGAAGTGGTGGAGCAGCTTTCACGAGGCCACGTGAGAGAAGCGATCCAGAATCTCGACTCTCAGGGACGCGTGCATGAGATCGTGGAACGCGATCTGCGGCTGAGAGAAATCGCCGTCGAGTATGCAAAACAGCCACAAGGAACGCTGGTCGTTTCGCCCGACAATCAATCGCGAATGGAAATCAACCAGACCATCCACAGGGAAATGCAAACACGCGGACAAGTGGTCCACAGGGAGCAGCGACTGAGAGTCTTGGTAGCACGCCAAGAAATCACCGGGGCGGACCGGCAGTGGGCCGCGCAATACAAGCCGGGTGACGTGGTGCGCTACACAAAGGGTAGTAAGGCCGTCGGGATCAAACCTGGAGAATATGCTCACGTCGAGCGCGCCAATGAGAAGGAAAATCTAGTGACGGTGAGACGCGAGAACGGCGAGCACGTCAGTTACGATCCGCGCCGCCTGCATGGAGTCACGCTTTACCACGAGACAGAACGAGCGATTGCGAAGGGTGATCGTGTGCAGTTTACGGCACCGAACCGTCAGCAGCACATCGCCAACCGCGAATTGGGCACTATCGAGAAGATCGATGCGCGCGGGAATCTTCAAGTCCGCCTCGATTCAGGCCGCGCAGTCATGTTCAACATCCGCGAGAATCGGCATCTCGATCACGGCTACGCGGTAACGAGCCACAGCAGCCAGGGCCAAACCGCCGACCGCGTGCTCATACACATTGACACCACCCAAGGCGGAGAGAAACTTATTAATCGCCGGTTGGCGTACGTGGCCGTATCGCGTGGCCGCTACGATGCGCAAATCTATACGAACGACAAGGCCCAACTCGCTGAAGGACTCTCCCGTGACGCATCGCACCGATACGCGATGGAACCCAATCGTGAATCTGCATCGCCAGCGCATCAGAGCGAGCCGTCTTCCGAACGAAGCCAAGTGCATGCACACACGCGGCTGGAGGGTCACAGCATGAGCAGATAAATGCGATTCCCTCCGCTCTCGCCGCCGTCAAGGGTCACGACCGCTGGCGCGGCTCCCGATGGTAGCCCTTGACCGCGGCTTCACTATGGGAATGTCCTGGCTATAAGGGCGGCGCAGCCCCCTATGCCAAAATTACAACGCCCGGAGTGCAGATAAACGAACAGATGAAACAGCGACAGCCTGCGCCGAACGTGACCATGGGATCATCCTTACCTGCCGCTATTGAAGACTTGACGCTAATATAATAATATATGTATACTGGTATGCAGATGGATGGCCAGTTGAAGCCCGTCAGATGGATTGGAACGTCGCTCAGAGATTTGCGGTCTTCCCCTCGCGAGGTCAGGATCGACATTGGGCACGCGCTCTTTACAGCCCAAGAAGGCAAGACTGATCCTGCCGCCAAACCCCTCAAAGGTTTTGGCGGTGCCAGCGTGCTCGAAATTGTGGCTTCGCATCACGGTAATGCGTG
>DATLSB010000099.1:0-2275 GCA_035534415.1 Candidatus Dormiibacterota bacterium
GTTCAGGCCCGCGCGAAAAACCTGGTACAGGTCGACGACTGCTTGCACCGCTTCGTCCTGCCCCACAATCTTTCGCCGCAATCCCCCCTCGAAATCCCGCGACTCCACGCTCCGCAGCGTCGGATCCAGTTGATATGCTTGCGCGCCCATGGTCGTGCTCCCCCTACCGGTATCTTCGTTCGCCAGCAGCAGTACGCGGCGTCGAACGCTCGAATTGATCGAGTTTCACGTCGAGCGTGGAACGCAGCAATCGAAGCTGGGTAACAAGTTCCCGGCTTGAATTAGCTCGGTCCGTCACCGTCAGCAGCGGCGGCGAAAGATCGGCCAGATCTAAATTCAGACTCCGCAATGAATGCATCAAGTTCTGCACGTACGGCGACTGGATATCGAACAACTCGACGCGGCTGTTGACCTGCTCTCGCAGTTCAGACCAGTCGACATCGAGGAACGGATGATTCCGCGAGACCTTACGCACCACATCATCAGTGATGCGAGGACGTTCACCGAGCCGAGCCAGATGCAACTGCTGCACCTTGCCGTCGCGGCGAACGTTGTGCACGAGATAATAGGACTTCCCCTTGCGCCGAACAAAAGCCACCACCGCCTCCTTCTCCGGGCGGTATTCCGAACAACCACCCGTAGTGTAAAACTGTTCCACTACACGGTCAATAGTTAGATGCCCGGAAAGCATCAGCGTTGCATCGTATCGGTTATTACTTGCGGGGAACGTGGCCGGACTGGAACTGAGCCGTAGGTTGGCGCGTTTTTGCCTGTCCGGTGAAAAACGCGCAGCAACAGCTTATTTTTGGTGGTGTAATTGTGATGCTTACTCGATTCCGCGCGATGCCTGGGCAGCGCCGCGCTGCCGATCTCATTTTTCGATGCGATGGATTCATTCATCCGATTGACGCGACTGCCCGGAACTCCGGCGATCTGATTTTTGTTGAGGTAAATTGAACGCGCCGCGCGGCGCATGATTTGGCGCGAGGAGAGCAGCGATGTCCTGGGATCCGGTGTATCGGTTGATCAAGAAAATTCCGCGCGGCCGCGTGACTACGTATGGCGAGCTTGCGCGCAAACTTCGCTTGAGAGGCGGAGCGCGCGCCGTAGGTTACGCCATGGCTGCGTGCCCGAGCGGCCGAGGGATTCCATGGCATCGCGTCGTGGGAGCCGGAGGGCGTCTGCTGATTCCGGAGCCGCACGGCTCCCTGCAGCGGCGCTTGCTGGAAACGGAAGGCGTACACGTCGATTACGCGCGGATCGACATGCAGCGCTATGGCTGGAGCCCGGCCGCAAAGCGAAATACGAAGCTGAAACGCAAAGGTCGGCGGCAACGTTGATTCGCACTATCCTCAAGATTGTGATATAGATAAAAGTTCACCTAACGAAGGAATTGATCAGTGGGTCAGCCAATCATAGATGTCCAAAATCTGCATAAAAGCTACGGTGCGGTTCAGGCGGTTCGAGGCGTAAGTTTCTCGGTGGAAGCCGGCGAGGTATTCGGGCTGCTGGGGCCGAACGGCGCGGGGAAAACATCCACAGTCGAAATCTTAGAAGGGCTGCGCACCCCTGACAGCGGTGTAGTGCGCGTGTGCGGGCTCGATCCCGCGCAGAGCGGCGACGAATTCAAGCAAAACGTCGGCGCCGTGTTGCAAGCCACTTCCCTGCCGGACAAGTTGAAGGTCAAGGAAGCCATCGAGCTTTTCGCCAATTTTTACAAGCACCGCGCCGACACCGACAAGCTGCTGAAGCAATTTCAACTCGAGGAAAAGAGCTCCGCGTACTACAGCCATCTTTCCGGCGGGCAAAAGCAGCGCCTCGCCCTGGCCATGGCGCTGGTTAACGATCCGCAGGTGGTTTTTCTCGACGAGCCCACGGCCGGACTCGACCCGCAGGTGCGCCGCGAGATTTACGACATCATCGAGCAGTTGCGCCGTGACAAAAAAACCGTCTTGCTGACCACGCACTACATCGAGGAAGCCGAACGGCTTTGCGACCGCGTGGCGATCGTCGATCACGGTTTGGTGATCGCGACCGGCACTCCCCGCGAATTAAAGCACGGAGCGGCCGGCACCACGCGCATCGAAGTTCGTCTGGCGCGGCCGATGATTGACGGGGCGCTCGGGCGGCTGGAAGGCGTGGCGGATAGCCGCGAGTTCGACGGCACGTACGTGCTGCATTCCTCGCAGCCTCCGCAGACCATCGTGGCCCTGGTGAAAGAGCTTCAGTCCGAAAATAACGAACTGCAGAGCCTGGAAATGTTTTCGCCGTCGCT
>DATLSB010000100.1:0-4565 GCA_035534415.1 Candidatus Dormiibacterota bacterium
AACGAGAGGAGAAAGAAAATGCCTGACAATATGATTGGATTTGCGGCCGTGGTGCTGGCGCTTGGATTCCCGATCGCGGTGGTGTGGGCATGGGCGTGGCAGCGGGGCCGGAAGTTCCGCAGCGAAGAGAGGTTGGCAGCGATTGCGCGCGGAGTGAATGTGCTGTTCGAAGCGGATTTACCGCATCCGGCGGTATCGCGCCGAGCGGGAATTCTGTTAGTGGCGGCGGCGATTGGATATTCGCTGACTTTCAGCATGTTGGCGCGCTGGGAACCGGATGCACTAGAAGCGGCAGTGCTGGGAATTATTCCATTTGTGATTGGCGTGGGATTCTTCGTCGACGCGTATCTGGTGCGGCGCGAAGTTCGCGCTTAGAAGGCCGCATTCCATGCAGGGCGATCACGTCGTGCGCTTCTGATCCGCCACGACGATGCCGGCCTCCGCGTAATCGGTCGGCGGCACGTCCACGAAGCTCACGTGAACGTTTTCGCGTTTGGCGCGCCCATCCTCGACCAACGCCGCCGTGATGCGCTCAGCGAGTTTGCATTTCTGCTCGGGCGAGCGTCCCGCCACCCAAGTGATTTGAACGTACGGCATTTCTTCCTCCTCATGGTGTTGCCGGAAATGGATCCCTTCGGAAACACACGCGTCCGGAATTCTATTGGCGAGTCACGCGGAATCCCAGCTCTTTGTAGCGCGCATCATTAAACAGCGCGGGTTTTGTGCTACGAGGGGAGCTTCGTACCGCAGTATCCGCAATTCGTCCACGCGCGTTCCACGCTTTTGCCGCATTGCGGGCAGTACGGTCGCAGTGCATTACCGCAGCGCGGACAAAAAGTGAACTTCGAGGGAACTAGATTGTGGCAACTGGGGCAATCGAGCGGCAGCGGGTCGCGCAGAATGAAATAGATGATGACGCCGATGAAATCGGGAACGAAAATCGCAAGGAGCGTCCACATCACGTAGCGCATCGCGCGCCGCTTCGCGTCCCCGAAGATATATCCGTAGAGCGGAATTATTAGAAAGAAAACTAAGGGCAATAGAAAAATGAAGGCAAGCTGTCCGCCCCGGGGCCACTGCGACATCTCGTGATCGGTCGGAACGAGAAACCAGGCCAGAGTGGCGAGGCCTAGGTAAAAAAGGCTGGCGATAATCCACGCAGCGCGCGGAATCACGCGGAGTTCTTTGCGGAAGCTCATGCGATTCTCCTTTCGCGGTCACGGCGCATGGCCAGCAGAATCGCCGCAACGGCGCCCGCTATCCAGCAAAATGCCGTGAAGACGGCGAAATTCTTCCAGCCCTGCTCGAAGCCAAGACCGAGCAGGCTCATCCATCCGTGGCCCAGAAGCTGCGCGAGAGGCCAACTGAGAGCGACGAAAATCCAGGAAAACACGATGACCAGTGCGAGCACTTTGCGCTCGGAGCGGCGGTCGGATTCCTCCGCGAATCGCATTTGGGCGCGCGCAATGGTTCGAGCGACAAGAGCCGCCGGAGCTTGCGGCGTGGGAATGCGGCGAAGGCCAGTTTCAATTGCCTGCCAGGAAGCGAGCTCGACAGCGCAAGCCAAACAGGAGCGCAGATGAGCTGCCACACGTTGGTCTTCCTTCGCGTCGAGCGCGCCAGCCGCCGCGAGCGATAGAAGTTCGCGAATTTCGTCGTGTTCGGTCATTTTCTTCTCTTCGTTCATTGCCACTCGGCTCCAGGGAAACGTGCTTCGAGCCCTTGGCGGAGATTCTCAAGGCCGCGGCGCAAGCGGCTTTTCACCGTCGAGATGGGTGCATTCAAAACTTCGGCAATTTCTTCGAGCTTCATTTCTTCTTCGAATCGCAGCGCCAGAACTTCCCGGTACATCACAGGCAGAGCGTCCATAGCAGCGGCAATCTGCTGCGTGCGTTCGCGCGCGATCACGACGTCGAGCGCGGGCGGCTCGAAAGCGCGCAGCGAAGCAGGCGTCGCCCAAGAATGTTTCTCTTCATGCTCTTCGAGGCTTTCAGGATGGACGCGCCGCAGATGATCGATCGCCAAGTTACGGGCCAAAGTAAACAGCCACGCTTCGAAGCTTCTGTGTGGATCGAAGCGCGCAATTTGTCCCGCCACGCGCAACCAGGTTTGTTGAAACAGATCCTCGGCTTCGGCGGGCTGGCGCACAATACGTAGCAGATAACGATATAGCCGGTGCTGGTAGCGCGTCACCAGCTCCGCGAGCGCGTCCAGGTCTCCGCGTCGAAGCCTGGCGACATCGGCTTCGAGACCCACCAGCAGCACCTCCGTCGAAATGGCAGCCTGGCCCATCATACATTTCAATATACGGATGAGGTGCGCGAAAGGATGCACGGCGTCCCAGCGCTCGCCAAGCACAGGTTGCCGAACCTCGAGTAGCATAAGGGAAGCATGAGAAAAGCCTAAACATGGCGACCACAGAGACACAGGTTGGAACGGCGGCCACCAGCCGCGCGCAAATCGAAATCGCGCCCAACCCTGCCTTCATTGATGAAGACGTGATAATACGCGTCCGCGGCGCCGCTCCGGGCGTGCGCGTGACGCTGCGAACCGAGGTCAAAGACGACGCCGACCGCATCTGGGAAGCGCGCGGCAGCTATGTCGCCGACGCCGCGGGTTGCGTCAACGTCGCAAGCCAGGAATCCCTGAGCGGAACTTATCGCGGGTGCGACGCCATGGGCCTTTTTTGGTCGATGAAGCTCAAAGCCGCCCCGCATAGCGGTCGCGCCACATTTCGCAAAGACAGCTCTGCGCCGGATACCGTGGCGCTGACTGTCGAAATCGCCGGGCAAACGATCGCAACGTGCAAACTCGACAGGCGATGGCTGGCTCCGGGTGCGCAAATTCGCGATGCTGGCGAAGATGCAAATGAAGAAGGCTTCGCGGGCCGGCTCTTCATTCCGCTAGGTCGCGAACCGCACCCCGTCGTGATTGTTCTTGGCGGCTCAGGCGGCGGATACGATCTCGACAAAGCGGCCGTGCTTGCGCGGCACGGATTCGCAGCATTGTCGCTCGCCTATTTTGGACTGCCGGGCCTTCCGCCGTGGCTGCATCGCGTGCCGCTCGAATATTTCGCGCGCGCCATGGCGTGGCTTGGGCGTCAGCCGGAGGTTGATGCGCGCTGCATAGGCGTGCTAGGAATCTCCCGAGGCGCCGAACTCGCTCTGCTGCTCAGCCCTACGTTTCCGGAGATACGCGCCGTCGTCGCATACGCCCCGAGCGCCGTGGCGTGGGGCTCAGGCGGTCGCGACAAAGCCACCGGCGAGATCATTCCGTGCTGGACGCGGCGCGGCGAAGCCATACCGTTCGCGCCACTGCCGCTCCGCGGATTCATAGCGCGTTCGGCCTTGCCCGTGGGGATGCTGCGGCGGCCCGTCAAATTTCGTAACCTGTTTCGCGCCGCATTGGGGAATCACAATGCAATCGAACGCGCACAGATTCCCGTGGAGCGAACACGCGGGCCGATTCTGCTGATTTCCGGCGGCGACGATCACGTCTGGCCCGCGTCGCGCATGGCGGAAATGATATGCGCTCGCTTGCGCGCTCGGAACTTCTCGCATTCCGTGGAGCATTTGCATTATCCGAAAGCGGGCCACGAATTGCGCTATCCGTTTCTTCCCACCACTGCACGAACCACGCGGCCGGCGGGATTGAAGTTCGCGATTTCTTTCGGCGGCTCAGCCGAGGCGGACGCCGAGGCTCAAGAGGATGCCTGGCGGCGCGCGATCGCCTTCTTTCGCAATTCCCTGTGATTCGCTGAATCTCGGAATAATCGAACTGTGAAACGCGGCGCAGCCGGTGGGTGTGCTAAAATAGAGGTCAGTGAGAGCAATCCTCAAGGAACTTTTGCAGCTTCAGGAAGTCGATACGCGTTTGAACGCCGTCCGCGCACGGCTTGCCGTATTCCCTCAGCGCCTGGCCGAAGTGAACGCACGACTCGCCGCCGGAAAAGCGCAACTCGAAAGAAGCAAGGAATCGCATTCAACGGCGCTTAAGGATCGCAAAAAGTACGAGCTGGACGTCGAGCAGTGGAAGGAAAAGGCGCGAAAATACAGGGACCAGGCCTACCAGGTAAAAACCAACGAAGCCTTTAAGGCGCTGCAGCACGAAGCGGAAATGGCCGAAGGGGAAATCGCGAAATCCGAGGACCGCTTGCTCGAAGAGATGGTATCGAGCGAGCAATACGACCGGCAGGTGAAAGCCGCGGAGAAAAGTTTCAAGCAAGTGGAAGAAGAGGTGCGCGCGGAGCGCACCAAAATCGAAGCCGAAAAAGTCGCGGCGGAAAAAGAGCTCGCGGGATTCGAAGCTGAACGCGCCAAAGCGGTCGCGGTGATTCCCGAAGATCTGGTTGATCACTACCAACGCATCGCCAGGAAGCACGGCGGCGTGGCCGTAGCCGCAATACGCGGAGAAGCTTGCGGCGCATGTGGCGCGCACATCCGCCCGCATGTGTTTCAGGAATTAAGCCGCGAGGACAATCCCGAGCTTTACCACTGCGAACTTTGCACCCGCATCCTCTATTACATTGAGCCGCCCGCCGCCGCGGAAGCCACGGCGCAGGCAGC
>DATLSB010000101.1:0-14687 GCA_035534415.1 Candidatus Dormiibacterota bacterium
ACGCGCTGCAATTGCCCGCTCCGAAACCTGCGCCGGAAGAAATGCCCGAGGGCATGCTCGCGGGACAATTTTTATGGGAAGGTCCGCTGGAGGAAGTTTCGCAGCGCGCCGTGGCGCACGTGGAGCGATTCAAAATTGAGAACGCGCTGCGCGAAACCAAGTGGAACAAAACGCGCGCCGCTGAAAAGCTGGGCGTGTCCTACAAAACGCTGCTCACCAAGATCCGCAACCTCGGCCTGGAAAACTAGCCGCCGTTTCCGGCGCTGCCGCGCCCCATCGCCATTGTGAGGTCACCATTTCAGGACTCCGCGAATCGGAGAGCGCAGCGACCGATAATCTCACTGATTACCTAGCGCAAACGAAGAGGGATTCTTCGGGGCGCGACGCGCCCCTCAGAATGACACTCCTTCTTTGCGCAAGCTTTGCGCGAGCGCAGCGAAGCGTTCATCGGGACGCGCCCTTTGCAATTTAAAATGGGTCGGAGCGTCAGCTCAGCAATTCCAGCAGGATTTCGCTGGAGATGGTTAGTTTTTCGGGCGGGATGCGCACGAAGGTGCCGTCGAATTCAAGCATGCCGTGGGATTGCAGCGTTTCGATGCGCAGACGCAGCATGGCCAGACGGTCGCGCAGCACCGGCTCGACCGAGTATTCCTTCTCGATGCGCGCGAAATCCGCGCCGCGCAATTGACGCAATCCCAGAAACATGTCTTCAGAAAGCGCCACGGGCGGAGTGACCGGCTCGATCTGCTCGCGCACCGAAGTTCCCGCGTCGATCAGCCGCACGTAGCGCGGCGACTCGTGCACGTTGGCCCAGCGAATCGCTCCGTCGAACGAATGCGCGCCCGCGCCGAAGCCGATATACGCATCGCGGCGCCAGTATTTCAAGTTGTGTTGCGACTGCTTTCCCGGCAAGCCCCAATTCGAAACTTCATAATGCTCGTATCCGGCGGATTTCAACCGCTCGCGCGCGGAATCGTAAAAGTCGGCGGTGTCATCGTCGCTCGGCAGTGCGCCGGCGCTGTAGCGCTCGCCGCCACTTAGCGCTTCCCTTCCCAGGCGGCTGCCCTCGTCGATTTCCAGCATATAGATGGAAATATGCTCGGGATAAATGCGCAAGAGCTGGCTGACGGAATCTTCCCACGACTGGCGCGTCTGGTGCGGCAGACCTGCGATCAGATCCATGCTGATGTTGCGGATTCCGGCAGCGCGCAGCAGATCGGCGGCGCGATAGATGTCGTCGCGGCGATGCATGCGGCCGGCGGCTTTCAATTCGTTGTCTTGAAATGACTGCGCGCCCAGGCTGATGCGGTTGATCCCGGCGTTGCGCCACTGCGCGGCTTTTTCGGGCGTCACCGTTTCGGGATCGGCTTCGAGGGTGACTTCTGAGGGCTCTCCGGCGTACACGCCGCGCAACTTTTGAAGAATCTTTGCTAAGGCCGAGGGTTCGAGGAGGCTCGGCGTGCCGCCGCCAATGTAGATGGTGTCCGCTTCGACCGTGATGGCGCCTTCGTTCTCTCCAATTTCGCGGCAGATGGCGTCCACGTACGGCAGATACTGATCGCGCGAGACAACACCTGTATGAAAATTGCAGTAGGTGCAGCGCGTCTGGCAGAAAGGCACCTGAACGTAGATTCCGATAGCCATGGGATGCTTTCAATTTATCACAGCTCGCAAATCGCCGCGCGGCCACGGTACCGGGGACCACTGTGCGCCATCTGATAAGATGAGGTGCGGAGCCCATTCGACATGCAGACACCGTTAGTCGACGAACATCGTTCGGAACAGGCACGGCTCGCGGAATTCGAAGGCTGCGAATTGCCGGAGCGCTTTGCAGGACTGGAAGCGGAATATCGCGCGGCGCGCGAAAGCGTGGCGATCTTCGACACGAACTGGAACGCCATCTGGATCGTCGGCGGGCGCGATCGCGTTCAGTATTTCCACAACATTACTTCGAATGACGTCAAATCACTTGCCGAAGGGCGCGGCACGCTGGCGCTGCTGCTGAATCCCCAAGGCCGCATTCTGGCCGAGCTGGAAATTTACGCGCTGCCGGAAAAGCTGCTGGTTCGCTCGCACGCCTCGCAGCGCGAGCGCACGCTGGCCACACTGAAGAAATACGTCATCGGCTCGAAAGTGGAAATCGACGATGCGACGGAGCGCATGGGCAGCTTCGCGATCGAAGGTCCGCGCGCCGCGGAAGCCGTGCGTCAGATTTGCGGTGTGGAAATCGAAGCCATGCCAGCGATGAGCATCCGAGAAGCTGCTATCGATGGAAGTTCCTGTTGGCTGCTGCGGCGATCGCATTTCGGCGCGCCCGGAGCGGAAGTAATTGCCGCGCGCGAACATCTTGCGGCGCTGTGGCGGAAGGCTCTGGGCGTGGTTCGCGAACTCGGTGGCGAGCCCATCGGGATCGCGGCGCTGAATGCGCTGCGCCTGGAGGCGGGCGTGCCGTGGTTCCCCGTAGATTTTAACGATGCGATGATCCCACACGAAGCTGCGCTCGAAAACACGCACATCAGCTTCACCAAGGGCTGCTACACGGGACAGGAAATCGTGGAGCGGGTGCGCTCGCGCGGCCACGTGAACCGCAGGCGCGTCTCCCTGAAATTTTCGACGAGCGATGCGCCAACTGCGAGAACAAAGCTGCGCGCCGGCGGTGCTGAAATCGGCTTTGTTACCAGCGCGGCTTATTCGCCATCCGCCGGCACGGCTCTCGGCATGGGGTACGTGCGACGCGAGCAACTCGAGTCCGGCACGGTGGTGGAATTCGAGGGTGGCACCGCCGAGGTGAAATAAAAACGCTGGCCCTACCGACGCCTTGCGGGCCTGTGGTTCGCGCTCCAAGGTCGCCAGCAAAAGGCTGCCGCGCTAAAGCGTGGCTCCACATCAAGACGGGCACCCTAAACTCCGCGGTGAAACAAAAAAGGCGAGCCAGTGTGGAACTGGCTCGCCCTCATGCGAACACTTCGATCAATGGATCGGCTTAGCGATGCTGCTGGCCGTTGCCCGCAGTGGCGCGGGCCATCATTTCCTGGCGCTGGCGGGTGAGATGCGGCACCACGCCGACGATCCGTTGCACCACCATCAACTGGCCGCGGTGATGCATTTCGTGCTCTTTGGGCGAGAGCAGCATTTCGAAGCGCGTCTTGCTGGCTGGCTCGGCGCCGGGAGGCATGGCTACGCGCTCTTGCAGAACGGATTCCGGCAAGCTTTCGAGGAATGCCGCGAATTTGTCTCCGTTCGCCTGGAGCGCAGCGACAATTTCGGCCTTGGTGCGCAGCTTGCCTTCGTCCGCGGCACCCTTCTGCATCAACTCGGGAAAATTCAGCTTCGCCAGGTCATCAATACGTTCGCCATGAAGATATTGCGGGAAATTGGTCCCACAGGCGATGTGCGCCAGCGCCTGGGCCACGGTCCTTGATTCGGGCGCCGGCTTGAAATCGTACTTATCTTCGGGAATTTCCTGTGCTACTTGAACGGTGTTTTTGCGTACTGTGCGAAATGACGCTGCCAGTTCTTTACCGCCGTAGTAATTCATCTCGATGGTTTCTCCATATGTTTTTTTGGTGTGAATCCGGTACGAATCGCGCCCGGACGCATTCCGCGCGCGGGCGCGCACAACTATTTCACGAACAGCCTGGTTCCGCTATTTTACCGGCGCCAAAATCGGGTCCAGCCGATCGGGCGCGCTCTGCACTCGCTCTAGATGCGGATAGCGCAGGCCGCCGTGATAGTCCACGGTCACATTTGATACCGCGCTATCGTCCTTTACGACCAACTGGATTGGCGAGGAACTGTGTTCCGCCTGCAGGATAGCATCTTTCAGCAAGGTATCGGAACCGCCGCCGTTCGCATCGTCGCCTCCGCCCCAGGCCTGGCCATTCACCGCGAGAATCTGCGTGCCTGGCGTCAGACCGGCCCTGAAAGCCGGGCTGTCCCACTGCACACTGCTGATCGTTCCGTCATGTCGCACGTAAAAACCGATCGACGGGGCAAAGCTGATGCTGCCGCGTGACGAGCCGTGCTTCTCCCAGGAAGGGGGCGTGTCGTTGTAGACGAGCTTGTAGCCGCCCTGCGTAAATCCGCCCAGCGGCACTTCGGGATGCAGTTCGTAGATGCGCGTGCGCAGGAACTTCGCCCAGTCATAGGGCTGCACTTTGTTTAGAGCGGTGACAATGTCATTAAAATCGTAAGTGACGGTGACAAAACTGCCGTTGTCGATGCCGTAGAACGCCTTTGCGAAATTGTCCAGCGACTTCTTCCCGGCGCTCAGCTCGCGGATTTTCGTGTCCACGTCCAGCCAGATCAGCAACCCTTCATTGTAGTAACTCTCATTGCGCTGCCAGCTCACCCAGCTTACCGGCCGCCGCTCGGAGAGGATTTCCTGGTTGGTGGAGTCTTCCAGCGGGCGCCACTCGCGGCCGGCCTGAACCTCGAAATTGGCCGCGATGTCGGCGAATAGATCGCGGGTCTGCTCGGGGGTTCTCATACCCGCGCGTGCCGTCAGCACGTATCCCCAGTACTGCGTTAGCCCTTCATAGACCCATAGCAGATTGTCCTGCTCCGGCATGTTAAAAGCGGGCCTCCACAGGTCGTTGGGGCGGCGGAATTTGCCGTTCCATGAGTGCGTATACTCGTGCGCGAGCAGGTCGCGGTTGCGGACGCCCGCGTTCCAGTCGGTAAAGTAGTTCGCGTCCGTGCCGTCTTCGCTCGACTGGTGATGCTCCAGCCCCTTGCCATAGAGCGTGCCGCTGAGCGTGAAGAGAAAGTCGTAGTGATTGTAATGGTGCGAATCGAAGAGGCGCTGCGCCTGCACGGCCAGGTTCTTGTGCATTTGCAGCTCTTTAGGAGTAATTTTCAGGTCCTTCTCCTGATCGGCAAACACGTCTAGGAATACCTGGTTGTCCGGTGCAGTGGATAGGTCGACGCGCCGGTAGTATTCGCCGGCCACCAGCGGCGAATCCACCAGCGTGTTCAGAGTGGTCTGCTTAAAGTGGACCGTGTCGCCTTCCTGAGAATCCGTCTCCAGCGCCGTGGCGTATTTCCAACCCGCTGGCAGAACCACCGTTGGCGTGACGTGAATATCGCGGGCGAAGTGCCCCGCCGGATACAGCACCACGGTATTCCACGAGAGGTCCGCCATCACCCGCGACATCGATACATTCCCGTCCTGGGGAAGAATGGGAGAGAGATAGTCGAACTTCACGTCCAACGATGTGGTCCCCTCCGGCACGTGGACGTGGAAGGCGTACATGTTCACGCGATCGCGCACCCAAGGAATGCGCTGCCCGTTGCTGCTGACGAATAGTCCAGACACGCTCTGGATCGGCCCTTCGGGCGCGTGGTCACCGGGAAGCCATTGCGGATATAGCAGGGTGATGTGCGCGGCGTTGACCGGAATCGTCTCATCGACTGTGGCTACGCGATCGGTGGTGTTGGTCAGATTCACCGCCAAGGCTATCGTGCCTGGATAGGGCGTGTCGGCAGGCGCAACTATGTGTGGGGGGAGAGGCACGGGTTCAGGACCCGGCGAGCTTTGCGCCCAGACCGGACGGGTGAGCGCGATGGCAACCATCGCGGTCAACGCAGCCACTGCATACCGGCGGAAACGATACATCTTCAGCACTCTTCCACAAACGGCTCTTGAGGTTTGGGCAAACCGGAAACTTTACAGGAACTGTATGGCTCCCTCAATTGAACTGCGGAAGCCGGTTAGCTCTTGCTGAGATTGAGAGAACGCAGAAAACTGCCGCGCTCGTTGTCGATTTTTTTCTGCAGCTGGAAAATCGCGTACAGCAGAGCTTCGGGACGCGGCGGGCAGCCAGGAACGTACACGTCAATCGGGATCACCTGGTTGACGCCCTGCACGATCGCGTAGTTGTTGAACACACCGCCAGAAGTTGCGCACGCGCCCATGGAGATGGCCCACTTGGGTTCGGGCATCTGTGCGTAGAGCTGCTTGATCACCGGCGCCATTTTTTGCGAAACGCGGCCAGCAATGATCATTAGGTCCGACTGGCGCGGCGAGCCGCGAAAAACTTCCGCGCCGAAGCGCGAAATATCGTAGCGGGACGCTGCCATGGACATCATTTCGATGGCGCAGCAGGCCAGTCCGAAAGACATCGGCCAGATCGAGCTGCGGCGCGCCCAGTTGACGACTTTATCGAGCGAGGCGAAGAGAATTCCCTCGTCCTTCAGGAAGTCGCTGTCGTCTCCGGGCTTTGCGAGCGTGACACCTTTCGCGATCTCAACGGCCATACGCGGGTCCATCCCTCCGTAGATAACTGTATTATGCGCCCGAATTTAGGCTTCCGCAACGGAGCTCGCGGCGTCGACGGCTTCCGACTTCGGGGCTTAGCCTTCGAGGGCGCCGCCTGCTCCCGCAGGCAGCTCGATGGAATATTTCGTGCGGCTCTTCTCCGCGTGCATTTCCAGAGCTAGTTCGATCAGGCGGTCGATTAGTTTGGGATATGGCAAGCCCGACGCTTCCCACATTTTGGGATACATGCTGATCGACGTAAAACCGGGAATGGTGTTCACTTCATTTATGAAGATCTTTCCGGTGCGGCGTTCGAGAAAGAAATCGCACCGCGCCATGCCGGTACCGTCGATGGCACGGAAGGCGCGCACGGCGTAATCCTGAACAGTAGAAACCTGCTTCTTGGTTAGCTTGGCGGGAATCAACAGCTGCGTTCCCTGCTCCAAATATTTCGCTTTGTAATCGTAATATTCGCGGTGCGGGGCCACTTCGCCGGGTATCGACGCTTTTGTTTCCTGATTGCCCAGCACCGAAACTTCGATCTCTCGCGCATTCACCGCGCGCTCGACGATAATCTTCAGCCCGAATTCGCCCGCCAAATCCATGGCCGACGGCAATTCCCGAACTGTTTTCACGCGCGACATTCCGACGGATGATCCTCCCGTCGCCGGTTTCACGAACACCGGAAAACGAAACTTCTTCTTGACGGCTTGCAGCACTTTGTTGCGCTGCTTCTCCCATTCCCAGCGATGCACGGAAAGAAACGGCACCACGGGCAATCCGGCCTGGTCGAAAAGCCGCTTCTGCACATCTTTATCGAGGCCGACCGCCGAACCCAGCACTCCCGCGCCCACGTACGGCAGGCCCGCCAGCTCCAGCAATCCCTGCACTGTGCCGTCTTCGCCGAACGTCCCGTGCAGAACGGGAAAAATTACGTCCACGCCTACGCTTCGCCGCGATGCGTCCGGCGACATCGGCACGAGCGCCGCAGCCGTGGGATCGGGAGGCAGCGAAACGCGTACGCCGGACTTCAAGACCTCCGGCAGCATCTTCTGCGCGCCGTTGCCCACCAGCCAGCGACCGTCCTTGGTGATTCCAATGGGCACAATATCGTACTTTTCCGGATCGAGCGCGCGAATCACCGATGTCGCCGAAGCCAGCGATACTTCATGCTCGCCCGAGCGGCCACCATAAATCACACCCACGCGCAAACGCTTTTGAGAATTCATCCTTCCCCTACCCTTTTCTCCGCCGCCCCTGCTCGATTCAAAGCTCACAAAATCTTTTTGCCCAATCCCGAAAGCACCAATTCGACACCCAACGTCGCCGTGGTGTTGTGCACGTCGATGACCGGATTGATTTCCACCAGTTCGAACGAAACCATAGACCGGCTGTCTGCGATCATCTCGAGGGCCAAATGCGCTTCGCGGTACGTGACGCCGCCACGCACCGGCGTCCCTACGCCCGGCGCGTCCGTGGGATCGACGAAATCCATGTCCAGGCTCACGGCTACTCCCGCCGTATCGTCTCCAGCGAACCGCAGCGCCTCGGCCATCACTTCGCGCATTCCGCGCTCGTCGATATCACGCATGGTGTACACATGCGCGCCGGATTCCTTCATCAGCCGGCGCTCTTTCGAGTCCAAGTCGCGCACGCCCACCAGCACCACGTTGCGGGGCTCGACCATCGGCTTCACGCCCGCCAATTCCGTCAATTCCGCCGGACCATAGCCCATGATTGAAGCGAGCGGCATTCCGTGCACGTTTCCCGACGGCGAACTTTCCGGCGTGTTCATGTCGCCGTGCGCGTCGAGCCAAATCAGACCAACGCGCTTCGACTGACTGTGAAAGTAAGACGCGACGCCGGCGACGGTGCCCACGGCAACGGAATGGTCGCCACCGAGCACCAACGGCAGCAGATCTGCTTCGAGAGCCTTCCGCACGGTTTCCGCGAGGCCTTTGCAGGTTTCGGCGATCTCCTCGAGATACTTCGCGTTCTTCACGCCGTAGTGCTGCTCTTCCGGCTGTCTGACGGAGATATTGCCGATATCTTCCACTTGCCGCCCAAGCTGCTTCAGCCGCGCCTGCAATCCGGCCACGCGTAAGGCGGACGGACCCATATCGACGCCGCGGCGGCTGGCGCCCAAGTCCATCGGCACACCGATGATGCGGATTTTTTCAGCCATGCAGGTGCTGCTTTCGCGACCCCGAATACTTCGGAGGGACTCTTAAGGATAGACGCGATACAGCATGCGTGGGAAGGGGATCACTTCGCGAATGTGCTCGGTTCCGCAAATCCAGGCCACGGTGCGTTCCAGGCCGAGGCCAAATCCAGCGTGCGGGACGCTGCCGTAGCGCCGCAGATCGAGGTACCACTGAAACGATTCTTCCGGCAGGCCGCTTTCGCGAATTCGGCGCACCAGAGTGTCGTAATCCGACTGGCGTTCGCCGCCGCCAATGATTTCGCCAAAGCCTTCGGGCGCGATCATATCGAAGCTCAAAGAAAGCTCCGGCCGCTCCGCATCAGTGGCCATATAGAACGCCTTCATCGCCGCGGGGTAGCGGTGGACGATCACCGGCTTGTCGAATTCCTTGGAAAGCAGCGTCTCTTCGTCGCCGCCGAAATCGTCGCCCCATTTCGTGGGATTGCCCGCGCTTTGCAGCACTTTGATGGCGTCATCGTAGGTGATGCGCGGAAACGGAGTGGCAATCTTTTCGAGCTTGGCGACGTCCCGCGCCAGCGTAGCCAGCTCGCGCGCGCGATTTTTCACCACCGACTGCACGACGGCGCTCACCAATCCTTCGCCAAGGTCCATCATGTCCGCCAAATGCGCGAACGACGCTTCGGGCTCCAGCATCCAGAATTCCGTCAGATGCCGCCGAGTCTTCGATTTCTCGGCGCGGAATGTTGGCCCGAACGTGTATACCTTGCCCAGCGCAGCGGCGGTTGCTTCCACGTAGAGCTGCCCGGATTGTGTTAGATACGCCTTCTGATCATCGATGTAATTCACTTCGAAAAGCGTGGTGGTGCCTTCGCAGGCCGCGGGCGTAAAAATTGGCGCGTCGGTGAGCGTGTAGCCCTGATCGTCCATGAAGTTGCGGGCGGCGCGAATGGCTTCGGCGCGAATGCGCAAAATCGCGGCCTGACGCGGCGTGCGAATCCACAAGTGCCGCTGGTCGAGCAGGAAATCAACGCCGTGCTCTTTCAGCTGGATCGGATACGGAGTGGATTCCGGCACGCGCTGCACCACTTCGACGGCGTGAATGTGAATTTCGCAGCCGCCCGGAGCGCGCGGCTCGGCCTGAATTTTTCCCGTGACGATCACGCTCGATTCCTGCGTCAGGCCCTTCAGCGCGCCGAATGCTTCGGGCTGCTCTTTCAGCGAGACCACACCCTGCATGACGCCCGTGCCGTCGCGAAAAATCGGAAACAGCAGCTTGCCCGATTCGCGCAGGTTATAGAGCCACCCGCGAATCGTAACGACCTGCCCGACGTGCGCTCCGGCTTGCTCGATCGTAATCACCGGAGCTTTGGTTTGTGCTTCGTGGCTCATCAATTCCCTTGCGAGACGATTTCCGTACGCGCCGCGCCTTACTTTTCTGACAGCTCTTCCAGCCGGTCGAACGCCGCGCGAATTTCGTCCATCTTTGGCGTTCCCGGCGACTTCTCTTTCAGCTCCAGAACCAGCGCGGGTGGCTCCGGCGCGCTCGCAAACGCAACGAATGCCTGATCCCAGTCGATGGTGCCATCCGACGGCAGCAGGTGCTCGTCCTTTTCGCCATGATTGTCGTGCACGTGAACGCTCACCACGCGTTCGCGCATCAGCTCGAATCCCGGACCGACGCCGCCTTCGATGTGAGCGTGGCCGGTGTCAAAGCAGAATTTTACCTGCAGATGCGTTTGTTGGATGAATTGATGCAACGTGGCGGGACAGCCGAGCTCGTCCGCTTTGTTTTCGAGCGCGATAGTCACTCCGCGATGCTTGGCGAAATTGGAAAGATTTTCGAGCGATTCAAAGGCGGCGTCCAGCTTGCGCGGATCGGCCGATTGCCGGCCGCTGCCCATGTGCTGAATCAAATATTGAAATGGAATCCTCTCGGCCACTTCCAGCGCGCGCTTCACCTCATCCACGGCGTCGATGCGGCGAATGCGTTCGGTATCCGATATTGAAATTTGCACGCCGCTCTGGTGTCCGGATGTGGAATCCCGCTCGGTGGGCGAATGTAGAGCGTGCAAGTGAAGACCGTGCTCGGAAAGGGCGCCAGCCAAGTCCCGCACCGCGTCCTCCAAACGATAGTGGAAGTGCCCGGTCGCGCAAAAAACCTCGACGGCCGGAATTTCCGCCTTGGCAATTTCCCCCAAAAGCGCCGGCGTGAGACGGTGGCCGACCCACCGGTACGTCGACAGAATGCGTTGCATCCTATCCTCGCGCTGATTCCCTTAAAGCATTGATGGTCGATGGAAAACGATTGCGCGTCAATAGCTCGCGCTGCGATGCGAAATCGTCCGATGCGGCTGTGCTCCGCGGAATCGCCAAATCACGCCGCTTCCGGCAGGAATTCAAGCTGGAAAGAAGAAGGAACGAGACCCGCCGCGGTGCCGCGGCCCAGCAGTTCCTTGACCGCGCGCCGGCCGACTTCGCCGTAGCCGAGCGTCCATTTGTTCACGTACATGCCGATAAATTTGTCGGCCAGTGCGGGGTCCATATCGCGCGCAAACTGCAAGGCGTATTCCAACGCCGCCTCGCGGTGCTCCAAGGCGAAGCTGACGCTCTCGCGAATCACACGCGCCACTTGCTGGCCCAACGTCGGAGCCAAGCTGCGCCGGATACCATTTGCGCCCAGCGGCAAAGGCAGACCGGTTGATTCGTGCCACCACTGCCCCAGGTCGACGACCTTGTGCAGTCCGGCCTGCGAAAAGAGCAGCTGGCCTTCGTGAATCAAGAGGCCCGCTTCCACTTCCTTGGCCTCTACCGCGCCCAAAATCTTATCGAACGGCATGGTCACCGTTTCCACGTTGGGCTCAAAGAGCTTTAATGCCAGATAGGAAGTGGTTCGGGTGCCCGCCACAGCAATTCTGCGTCCGGCCAGCTCGTTTTTCTTGATGGCCTTGGACGCCACCACAATCGGGCCGTAATTCTCGCCAAAGCTCGCGCCGCAATCCAGCAGGACGTATTTGTCCGCTACGAAGGTGTAGCCGTAAAAGCTCAGCGCGGTCACGTCGTAGGTTTCCTTATGCGCCGCGTTGTTGAGGGATTCAATGTCGGATAGCACGTGACTAAACTTCACGCCCGGAAGCCGCACCTTGCCGGTGGCCAGCGCGTAGAACATGAAAGCATCGTCGCTATCCGGCGAATGCGCCAGGCTAAGCGGTGTCGTTTCCGTTGAAGCCACTGCTGTAGACATTTTCGTGACCATCCTCATGAAGGAAGTTGCGTGCGCCGACTCTCGGAGCACACCGCGCGATGGACCCACCGCCTGCGCCGGTGCATTGAAGACTTCTGATTGCCGAGGCGTGCGCTTTTCGGTGTGAGCCTGTATGAAAGCGCCCAAGAATACCACAGATCGAATATGGCGAGTACAGGGGGGAGCCTGTACCTCGCACCTGTACCTACGGCTGGGCTGCTGGACGTTGTCTGCGAGAAATCGGCGCGCGGCAAAAAGGGCTGGGTACGCGAGAATTTGCGCTCAGCTGCGACGATCTGCCGAAATTTCGCGTCGTAACACGATTGGATGGATTATCATAGCGGCCTGGGCGAAGTCCCTGCCTGCCGGTTCAATTTCACATTTCGGGAGTTCTTAATGGAAAGAGCACTTAGTTTGGAGTTCTTGCGCGTGGTGGAACGCGCCGCGATCTCATCGGCTCGAACCATGGGCTTTGGCGACGGGCATAGGGCCGATCAAGCGGCCGTGGAAGCGATGCGGTCCGAAATGGACTCCGTGGGGATGGACGGCACCATCGTTATCGGCGAAGGTGAGCGCGACAAGGCGCCCATGCTCTTCATCGGCGAGAAAGTGGGCGCGGCGGTTCGCGACAAGAGCCATCCCTACCCTGCCGTCGATATCGCCGTTGACCCGCTAGAGGGCACCAACCTGTGCGCCACCGGCGCGCCCGGTTCAATCACCGTGCTGGCGGCCAGCGATCACGGCGGACTGCTCCACGCTCCCGACCTCTATATGCAGAAGATCATGGTCGGCCCAAGCTCCCGGGGCTTCGTCGATCTGGATGCGCCAGTGGCCGTCAATCTCCGTGCAATCGCCCGCAGTTTGGACCGAAAAGTAGAAGATTTGGTGGTCATCGTTCTCGACCGGCCGCGCCACGAAGATCTGATTTCGCAAATTCGCAAGGCTGGCGCGCGCATCCGTCTGATTTCTGACGGCGATCTTTCCGCCGGCATCAGCACCGCGCTGCTTGGCACCGGCGTACATGCAGTGATGGGAATTGGAGGCGCACCCGAAGGGGTGCTCGCGGCGGCCGCCCTGAGGTGCCTCAATGGCCAGATTCTGGCTCGGCTGGTGATCTCAAAACCGGAACATGAGGAACGCGTGGCTCAAATGGGCATTAAGGACGGCAAGAAAATCTACGATACGGCTGACCTGGCGCCCGGGAAAAGGCTGATTTTCGCCGCTACGGGAGTGACCGACGGGAGCCTGCTGAGAGGCGTTCGATTCTTCGGCGGTGGAGTACGGACACAGTCATTGGTCATGAGTCTCGATGAGCAGCAGGTGCGGTTCATCGATTCCGTGCGCGTGGAAAACGAGGACGTGAAGATTCGGTTCTACTGAGTTTGATGGTTTTAGACTAGCGCGAGTACGTAGGTGCAGAGTCGACTCACGCATCGGCACAGATTTTTCGCGCGAGATCGATTTTCGGTAGGCGTGCAGAATCGCCCGACGAGCGGCGTGAAGCGCGCCGCGGGCTGACTTGCGCCAGCCCGCGTCCCGTTCAAAATCTTGCGCCGAAAACCCTAGCGGTGAAGGGCCGCGGCGGTTTGTCCGGTCGGGTGCTGCCGTCGAGGCATATGCGCCGGAATTCTTTCGGGCGAATGAGCCGTCACCAGCGGACGCATGTGCTGATTGCTGCTCACGTGTTCGCTGATGGCCTGCAAACGCTTCAGAATTCCCTGCCATTGGTTCCAATCGAGCTGCCGCAAGAACGGCCGAAGTCCCTGAATGAAAGGATCCTCGAGTACCGTTTCGCCGTTCGATTCCGGAACGAAGAAACGGTTCAGCCCAACTCCCAACGCCTCTGCAATCTTTTCCAGCGTGCCGAGGCTTGGCGTCATTTGTCCGCTTTCGATTCTGGACAAGTAGGAGCGCGATACGCGAGAACGAGCCTGTAACTGGCTCTGCGTCATACCGCGCGATTCCCGCAACTGCCTGATGCGCTGGCCGATGTTTTCCACAGTTTCGCGGTTCGGCCAGTTCTCAAACAGTTGGCGGTCGTCTCCTGGCAGGTCCTGAGGTGACGGTGTAGGAATCACAAACGTCACATTTGGTGGCAGCAAGCGCAGGCAACGACGACAGTTGCCTGTGCGCGTGCGATACTGCACCAACCCGCATACTTGACAACGTATGACTTCTCGATCGAGTTCCATGCTCGTAGCTATTCCGTCTTTTTCCGCCACCGGTCTCCTCGCAGACTATTCCCGGCGATGCGAAGGGGAGGAACGTCACTAACTAAGGGAAGGCAGGAACTGGCGCGCGACACATTCTCCATAGGGTGCCAATTCTTGTCAAGCCCTTTATGTGAATCTCCCCGCGGCACCATACTAGTACCCTCGGCAATCGCTGCCAAACAAAATGGATGAGCGTGTGCGGTATTCGCCAAGTCTTCTCGCCCGCCGCTACTGACACCATTCGTCCACACGCGCACAGCCCGGTCCGACATTTTTTGCGCGAGGATTCGCGTGCGATTCACGTGCTATGATCGGCTTGCCTTCCGGGCGCGAGGTTTTTCTCACGGAGGAAATTCTTTGAGGTGGAAACACGCGAGAACGGTGCTCGCACTATGGCTGGTGATTTGCGCCGCGCCGGCGATTTCCGGGGCCATGCGGAGGCAAAGCCACGAACCGTTAACCTGGAGCACGGTTCGCGAAAACCTCGACCGGGAAGCGAAGAATTTCCACAGCCTTTCAGCAAAAATGGAGCGCACGAAAGTGACCGTCGTGGTCAACGACCACTCCACCGAAAGTGGCGACATTTTCGTGCACGGCGACAAAATGCTGCTGCAGATCAAAGAGCCCGACGCGCGTACCATCCTGCGACTCGGAGACAATCTATACATCTACAACCCGGGGCTGAAGCGCGTTGAGGAATATAACCTGGGGAAAAATCGCGCGTTGGTGGATCAGTTTCTGCTGCTGGGATTCGGCACCCGCGGCTCAGAATTGAACAAGAGCTACGACGTGACGCTCCTGCGGGAGGAG
>DATLSB010000102.1:0-49144 GCA_035534415.1 Candidatus Dormiibacterota bacterium
CTCAAGCTGGTGCGTCTGCCAGTTCCGCCACTCCCGCATGGCCCGGTCGATGGGGCGAGGAAATTGTAACAGAAGCCGTTATTTATGAGCAGGCGCGTTCTGCACCGGCGTTTTCGGCGCTGCCGGGGCCGGCTTGGACGCTGGCGCCGGAGCCTTGGCCGGAGTCGTCGGTGGCGCGGACTGAGTTGGCGTGTTCGTATTCTCAAGTAGCGAACCAATGGCTGCGGCATTCGGGCCTGCGCGCTTCACGGAAAGCGCCATCGAAGTCATCATGAACACGATTGCGCACCAGGTGGTCGCGCGCGAAAGAAACGTGGCCGCGCCGCGAGGGCCGAACGCCGTCTGGCTGCCCGCACCGCCGAACGCGCCGGCCAAGTCCGCCGCCGTGCCGCTCTGCAGCATTACCACAATGATCAGCAAGAAGCAGACCAGCACGTGCAACGTGACCAGCATCACCGTGAACCGCCAGCCTAGCGAGACCAGCCCGATGCCCACGAGTATCGATACGCCCCATTTTGCCCAGAATGGCATTTCTAAATCCTACCTTGCGGCGGCGACGACTCGCGCGCCTTTGAGAATAATTTACGGCTCTAACTATAATTTACGATGGCGGCAAACGATTTCGGATCTAAACTTGCGCCGCCGACCAGAGCGCCGTCGATTTCCGGCTGCGCCATCAATCCCTTGACGTTGTCTGGCTTCACGCTGCCGCCATAGAGAATCCGGAGTGCGGAGGCTATCTCGGGCGTGAACCTTTTGGCGGCTGATTCGCGAATGAACCGGTGAGCTTCGGCCGCGATTTCGGGCGTCGCCGTGCGCCCCGTTCCGATCGCCCACACTGGCTCATACGCCATGAGGATACGCGAGAATTCCTCGGGGGTCAACGCGCCCAAGCCGCCCTCAAATTGACGCTTGAGAACCGTTTGGGTCTGATTTGACTCGCGTTCGGCCAGCAATTCGCCGACGCAGACGATCGGCGTCAATTTTGCTTCCAGAGCGGCTTTAGTTTTGCGATGAACCCACTCGTCGGTCTCGCCAAAATAGTGGCGGCGCTCGGAATGGCCGATGATCACATACGTGCAGCCGGACTCCACGAGCATTGGGCCGGAAATTTCCCCGGTAAACGCCCCTTCCTTTTCCCAGTGCAGGTTCTGACCGCCGATCGCCACTTTGCTGCCGTGCGCTGCCTCCACTGCCGCGCATATGGCCGTAAATGGAGGCGCGATGACGATGTCGCAGTGTTTTGTCCCGGCGACGAGCGGAAGGAATGCGCTGAAGAAGCCGAGCGTTTCTGCTCGCGTCTTAAACATCTTCCAGTTGCCAGCCATGACCGGGCGCCGCATGCGTGTATCCGTCACTTGGCCGGCTTCTCGGTGAGAGCTTCCACGCCGGGGAGCTTTTCGCCGGCGAGAAATTCGAGCGATGCGCCGCCGCCGGTGGAGATGTGGGAAATCTGGTCGGCCACTCCGGCGTGCTCGACTGCAGCAACTGAGTCACCGCCGCCGATGATGGAGGTAGCGCCGGATTTGGTGGCTGCGGCGACGGCGCGCGCTACGCCGAGTGTGCCGTTGGCGAAAGCCGGTCGTTCGAACATGCCCATCGGCCCGTTCCACACGATGGTGCGCGCCTTGGCGATTTCGGTGCTGAATAGCTCGACGGTCTTCGGGCCGATATCGAGGCCCATCCAGCCATCGGGCGTTGCGTCGATCGCGACGGTTTTCGTGGGGGACGAATCAGGCGACTCGGCGATTACGTGGTCGACGGGAAGGAGCAGCTTGAAATTGCGCTTGCGCGCATCTTCCAGCAGACCCTTGGCGAGGTCGAGTTTGTCGTCTTCCACCAGCGACTTCCCTACCGGCTTGCCCTGCGATTTCAGGAAGGTGTAGGCCATCGCGCCACCGATCAGCATCGCATCGGCAAGCTTCATCAAATTTTGGACCACTTCGATTTTGTCGGAAACTTTCGCGCCGCCCAGCATGGACGCGAACGGGTGCTCCGGATTCGAAATGGCTTTGCCGAGATACGCGAGTTCTTTCTCCATCAGCAGCCCGGCAGCGGCTTGCTTCACGAATTTCGTAATTCCCACCACGGACGCGTGCGCGCGATGCGCCGAGCCAAAGGCGTCGCACACGAACAGCTGGTCGCAAAGCGCGGCAAGTTTCTTCGCGAATTCCGCGTCATTCTTTTCTTCCTCGGGATGGAAGCGCACGTTTTCGAGCAGCAGCACTTCCCCGTTTTTCAGGGCTTTGCTTTTTGCCTCAGCGTCCGGGCCCACGCAATCAGACGCGAAGGCTACATCTTTGCCGAGCAATTCCTTAAGGCGCGCCGCCACGGGCTGCAGACCGTATTTCGGATCGACTTTGCCCTTCGGGCGGCCGAGATGCGACGCGAGCACCAGCCGCGCGCCGCGGTCGATGGCCAGCCGCAGCGTGGGCAGCGTTTCGCGGATGCGAGTGTCGTCCGAGACCGCTCCCTTTTCGAGCGGCACGTTGAAATCGACGCGGATGAAAACGCGCTTGCCGGAAAGATCCAGATCTCGAATCGATAGCTTGTTCATGTCGATTGATCCGGCGCGTCAGGATTTCGCGGCCATAAATTTGATCAGATCGACGCAGCGGCAGGAATAGCCCCACTCGTTGTCGTACCACGCCAGGACTTTCACGCAGTTGTTGCCTATTACGCGCGTGGATTTGGCATCGAGAATGGAAGAATTCGGATTTCCGCGGAAGTCGATGGAGACCAATTCTTCTTCCTCGTATTGCAGGATGCCCTTCATCGGGCCTTCGGCGGCGGCCTTCATCACGGCGTTTACGCTTTCCGCGGTTACCGGCTTTTCCGTGATCACGGTCAGATCGACCACGCTCACGTTGGGCGTGGGCACGCGCATGGCGTAACCATCCAGCTTGCCCTTTAGCGCCGGGATCACCAGATGCAGAGCTTTCGCGGCGCCGGTGGAGGTTGGAATCATGGAAAGTGCGGCGGCGCGCGCGCGGCGCAAATCTTTGTGCGGCAGATCGAGCAGCTTTTGGTCGTTGGTGTAGGAGTGAATGGTGGTCATGCTGCCGACGCTAATGCCGAAGGAGTCGTGCAGCACTTTGGCGACCGGGGCGAGGCAATTGGTGGTGCATGACGCGTTGGAAACCACATGATGCTTCGCAGGATCATACGTGTTGTCGTTCACGCCGAGGACGATGGTGTGGTCGGGATCGGTAGCCGGGGCGGAGATCAAAACTTTTTTCACCGGGCCGCGAATGTGTTTTCGCGCGTCAGGACCTTTGGTAAAAAGTCCGGTGGACTCGACTACGAACGTTGCTCCGACGGAGGCCCAATCAATTTCCGCGGGGTCTTTGGTACGGAAGACTTTGAAGCTTTTTCCATCAACAGAGATGGAATCGTCGGTGTGGGTCACCTTGTTTGGCAAATTCCCAAGGATGGAGTCGTATTTCAGCAGGTGCGCCAAGGTCTTCGAATCGGTGATGTCGTTCACGGCGACGATTTCAATCGCCGAATCGCCCATCGCAGCGCGGTAGATATTTCTGCCGATACGTCCAAAGCCGTTGATGCCAACTTTGACTGCCATTAGTCCTCCGGGAAATTCGGCGCGGGAAACGGCCCTCGCGAGATTGGCGTGCGAGACTGAATTGACCTAGCCGATGCTAAAAGCCATGGAGGGAAAAGTCAACGAGCGTCCATCGACGCGTCTTCCATCGCGTACTGCTTGACGCGGATCACGTTTTCGCTCGCAAACGTGACGAACGTGGAGGGAGACGGAGGCAGGCCGTAAATCCAATCCACGGTTTCGCGGCCCTGATCGTCCCATTGCCGGACTTTTTTGTCCGGCAAGCCCATGGCAGCGATGACCATTTCCTGATTCATTCCGACAACCGCTTGATGCTGCTTAATGCCCTTTTGGAACTTCGGCGGAAGCGCGTCGACCCAATTCACGGCCGCTGAATGCTTGGAGAAATCGAGGAACGGGGAGAGATACTGCTTCAGGGCGTCAGCGCTGAGATTCGGCACGTCTTGACGGCCGAAATCGACGATCAGGACGCCGCCAGTCGGCTGCTTGGGATTGGGATCCGGAGGCGGAGTGGCCATATTCCCGATGCCGACTTGCAGATGCTGCCGCCAGTTGAAATGCTTGCGCCCGCCGCCATTAATCTCCACCCGAATGGAGTGCCCGTCGAAATCGAGTTGCGTGATTTGCACGCGGTCGCCGGGATTGGCAACTGTTCCGTAAAGGCGCAACGCGTCGCTCAGATCCTGTGGATTTACGGGTTTGCCGAGCATAATTTTGAAGCCTTTGCGTCCGGCGGGAATACCGCGAACTGCTTTGGCAAATTCTCCATCCACGTAGCGGACGAGCAGAAGTTCGGTACCGGCGGTGAGCCGGGCGGGCGGTCCGGCGGTTTGCGTGGCGGGGGAGATTGAGGAGGTCTGCGGGATAACCGCCTGCGGAGCGGCGTCCGCGCAGTCCGCACTTATCAGAAGCCCGCTGAAAGCGAGGGCGGCGGTCAGCGCGTAAGCGGCTCGAAAACTCATGGCACGCTCGACCAGTCTAGTTTGTGCCCTGAACGGATCAATCCGTTCTTTACGGCACCCTGATATGGGGGAAATATACTACTTTCCTGCCCGCCTGTGAACCGCCGCCGCAAACGCCTCCCAGACCCGAAAATTCCCCCGATATTCGGGGAGCATGCGTTCGGGATGAAATTGCAGGCCCACCAAAAACTCGGCGCGCGGATCGAAGTACGCTTCCACCAGTCCATCGGGCGCGTGGGCCATAGGACGAAGGCGGTGCGCCAAGCGGCGAATTCCCTGGTGATGGTAGCTATTCACGCGCAGCATCTTGCGGCCGTACCAGCGCGCCAGAGGAGTGCCGGGGACAACTTCGACTGGGTGGCGATAAACGTCATAGCGGTCGGGATGAATGTGTCGCAGGCGGGAGCGCTTCTCTTTCTTCACGTCGCCGTAGAGCACGCCGCCGCAGGCGACGTTGATCAGCTGCGAGCCGCGGCAGATTCCGAGCACGGGAATTTTGTTTCGGAGGGCGTGACGCAGCAAGCGCAGCTCCACTTCGTCCTTTAGGGGATGCGTTTTTTCGAGATATCGGAAATTTTCTTTTTGCGCGGCGTAGCGTTTGGGCTCGATATCTTCGCCCTCGACGAGAAGCAGACCGTCCATTTGCCGCATGTATTCGGGAAGGCACGCGCGAACGCCCTCGATGATGGGGACGATCAGCGGCATGATTTTCAGCCTGAAAAGAAGCTGCAGATGAAGTTCGCCGACGTAATCGATGTTGCGGATGCCGCGAGGCGTCTGGCGGGTGGTAACCAGCACGATCGGGCGCTTGGTCATGAGGCGTTCACTGCGTCAGCATCCGGAGGGCTTCGACCAGGCGCGCGTCTTTCTCGCGGCCCTGGGAAGCCACGCGAATGTGGTAGGCGTCCATGCCCTGCTTGTTGGAACAATCACGGACGTACATACCGTGTTCGGTGAGCAGGCGCGCTTGCAGGTCGGTAGCCGTCATTCCGTTGCAGACTTTGAAGAGGACGAAATTGGCGCCGGTGGAATAAACGTCGATGCCGGGGATGGTTTTCATCGCGTCGTGCAGTACGCAGACATCCGCGATCAGGCGCTTGCGACCTTCGTGATACGCGGCGTCGGTAGCTGGCAGAAGAGACAGGAAATATTGCGCCAGCGTGTTGAGGTTCCAGGTGGGCATGAAACGGCGCAAGCGATTCAGCACGTAGAGATTCGAGCTGTAGCAATACCCCAGGCGCAGCCCCGGCACTCCGCAATGCTTGCTCATGCTGCGGACGATTAGAAGATTGGAATAGCGCTCCGCGACGGGAAGGAGGCTCGGGATAGGGTCGCCGGCGAAATCGATGAACGATTCGTCGACGATCACGAGTTCAAGATCCTTCACGCGGCGAAGAAAATCTTCCATTTCGTCAAACGGGATGAACTGGCCTGTGGGATTTCCGGGATTGATAATCAGCAGCGCCTTCAGGTTGCGGGCGTGTACCCACGCGAGATAATCGTCCAAATTCAATTCGTAGTGCTTGCGCGGATCGAGCGCGTACAGCTCGGCGTCGCGCAGATCTTTCATTTTCTCGATGTACTCGCCAAAGGTGGGTATGGGCACGGCGAGGCGATCGATCAGGGTCACATTCAGCAGCGCGATGAGTTCGGTAGCGCCATTGCCGATGATGAGGTGCTCGGGGTCTACATTCAGCACGGCGGCGAGATTTTGCTGGCTCAGCAGCGGATTGCTGGAAGGATACGACTTGATCAGATTCGGCAGATTGCGCTGCATGTCCGCGAGCATTTCCGCGGTCGGGTAATAGGGATTGGCGATGAAGCAGAAATCGATGATGTCTTTGGCGCGCTCGTAGCCGACCAGGTCGGCGAGCGCGGGCGAATGCGAGGTTTCGTAAAAGAGATGGCGGCGAAGTCCGGCGGCGGAATCGGCTGAAGCGCCAGGGAGCGCGGTTGAACTCTTCATTCTGAAATTCCCGGGCCGTAGCTTCGAGAGGTTTTCAGCGGCGAACAAAAGCTGAACAGATTCGCGGCGGCGGTCGAGACGAAAATGTATCGATCTGACGAGAACTCAAGGGCTTGTTTACGGGGAGTTAGAAGTAATTTTAGCCGAACGTGTATCGATCTGACCTGCCGGTCAAGGCCGGTCCCGACGCTTACCGGGCCTTCCCGGCGAGCCGCGCGACCGGGTTCGGTCAAAACCAGCACACTGCAACCATGCTAATACGAATCGGCGGAATTTCAAGCGAAACGAGGCGCGCTGGTCAGTTTGAGGAAAAGATTCGGGGAAAATATCGACCGATTCTCAAAAACCAGGCATGGGAATGACCGACCGATAATTCGGCGGCAGGCTGGGGCTTGTTATTCGGCGAGAGAAAACGCTTGGCATTATAAGCAGGAAGAAAAGGGGCGCAAGGACAGCTCCGCCAAACTCAGAGCCCGAATGCGCCAAGGCTAGCGGCAGTAGAGTCGAGCATAGAGTCGGCCAGAAAGTAGATCAAGCTTGGCCGACGACGCTGTGAGCGCTGTCACAGCTAATGCCGCAGCCAGCCGCGCTGCAGAATCCAAGCAAGCGCGAAATAGGAGGACATGGGCATCGGTACGTTCCTGTAAAGACATCGAAGGATGTATATCCAGGTGTTATTTCAGAATCCTTGCAATACCTGGGCTGCGGACATAGATTGCCGACAGCGCAGCCGGGGCGCATCTTTCCTCAGTGAACGCGCCGAAGTAACAATTCGCAAGTGCATCGAAGCGGCATGACGAGACGAACGCCAGCGAAGGTGGAAGAGAGTGCGGAAACGATTGTGTAAAAGCACCTCGATAAGTCGGCGCGGCTTTTTTAAACGAGTACCCCCGTTGATTCGCGCCGTGCGGCGGTGTGATAATTCTATTGCTTCCGGGCATTCAGTCCATCCAGGTAACAGCGTTCGCAGTGCAGTACAGATCAGTTCAGACAGGGTTCGTTGCAGACATGCATGAGCGATGGAAACGTGTAGTAATCGCCGTAGTGTTGGGATTGGTGGTTGCAGCAGCTAGCGCCCTTCTCGACGCGGAATTGGACCGGCTGGGAATTCGGCCGGCGGCTACGTGGTTAGACGACCTAAGTGTGGGGCTGGTCGCTGGATGGTGTGCGTACGCGTGGGCTTCATTTATGGAGGAGCGAAACTCGCGGGTAGCATTCGAAGAAAAGCTGAGGAACGAGGGAATGCTACAGGAACGCGCGCGGCTAGCGCGCGAAATTCACGACACGCTGGCGCAGGGATTCGCAGGCATGATCATCAACCTCGAAGCGCAGCAGGAGCTGCTCGATGGCAGACCGGAAGCTCAGAAGCTGGGCGACCGCGCCTTGAGGATCGGGCAACAGAGTTTGGCGGAGGCAAGATCGCTCCTCCGAGGATTGCGGCCTCCCGCGGAACCCGGAAAATCGCTAGGCGAATCCGTGCAGCAGATGCTGGAGATGCTGACGGGCGGTACGCAGCTGAAAACGAAGTGCTGGATCGATCCGGGAGCGGACGATCTGCCGCCGTCCACTCAATGGGAAGTGGTGCGAATTATCCGCGAGGCGGTCCACAACGCCGTGAAGCATGCGGATGCGAGCGAACTGCGAGTGAAGCTGCACGCGAGCCATGGGCAAGTGCAGCTGTGCGTGGAGGACGATGGGCGCGGATTCGATGTCGGCAAGCCGCGCGAAGGGTTCGGCCTGACCGGCATGCGCGAAAGAACCAAGAATGCTGGGGGGCTCTGGTGGATGTACACTCTACCAAGGCAAGGTACCCAGGTAATTGCCGTCATCCCCTTTGCAGTTGATAACTGATTGCCGGCCGGGACCACATTATGAGCGAAGGCAATTCGATCCGGGTAGTAATCGCGGACGATCACACAGTTGTGCGCGAAGGCTTGTGCACGATGATTAATCGAGGCACGGACATGTGCGTGGTGGCAGAGGCGGCGCAGTGGCCCGAAGCCGTGGAGCAGGTCCTGGCGCACCATCCCGAGGTGGCCCTGCTGGACGTGCGCATGCCCGGCATGAGTGCGGCGGAAGGCGTGGCGGCAATCCGCAAAGCGTGCCCGGAAGTGGGCGTGGTGATGCTGTCGGCATTCGACGCGGAAGAAGATGTGTACGGAGTTATGCAGGCGGGCGCGAGCGGATTCATGCTAAAAAATTGCAGCGGAGCGGAGCTGCGCGAGTGCATCCGCATCGTGCGCGGGGGCGGCACGTTGTTGGCCCCTGGCCCGGCAGCCAAGCTGGCGGAACGCATTCAAGCTCCAGAACTCACGCTGCGACAAGCCGAGATATTGCAATTACTTGCAGAGGGCCGAACCAATAAACAGATCGGCGATGCGCTGAAGATTACCGAAGGTACCGTAAAACTGCACGTGAACCGGATTTTCTACAAATTAGGCGTGCGAAGCCGCGCGGCAGCGGCAAGCAAAGCTCTGCAACGGGGCTTGGCGCGTTTTTCCAAATCTGCGTAAATCTTTCTGCTTCTGTAACTTACCGCGATACTAGAACGACCCCTCGCTATAACTCGTATATACCACCTCAGGTAAAACTCATAAGTGATCATCAGGTAAAGAGCTAATTGTTTGAAAATGATGGGTTTTTTATCTTGAACGTGGCCGGGGTACCGCTCATCGCCAGTTCCTTCCCTTACCCACGCGCTGAACAGCGGCCCCGGCCAAATTTTTTTAAGCCGAACTGATCTCGACATCGGCGAGCGAAGTAGCCGAAACGAAAGACAAGAGGCGCGAAAAGCGCTGCTGGGCCGTCGTTTCAGTGGAACTTCACAGCCGGTGAGATGCGGGCCGGCAACGGGGGATTTTTTATGGATTTGCCGGAAGCAGGAGTGCTGTTCGTGGGCGAATATCCAGCGCTGAGTGCATCGGTGGCGCGTGCGCTGAAATCGCCCGGATGCGAGTGCCATTACGTCGCTTCATGCGAGGAGGCGCTGGCCGCATTGCAACAGCGAAAATTTCGGTTGGTGTTGAGCAAGGCGAAGCTGCAGGACGGAAATGCCAGGGAGTTGCTTCCCACGGTGGAAGCGGCTTGCGGCTGGCTGTTCCTCTCGTTCCCGGTGGAAGACGGTTGCTGGTGGATACCGGTGATGCAAGAAGGACAGATGTGCATGGAAGCGGTGGCGCTGCACTCGCGTGAGTTCAGCAAGGCGCTGGTGAAGATATTGAAATCGGCACCGGCGGCCGCTTCGCGAGACAGAGATCAGGAAAGAGTTCAGGAAATCGGCGCGGGTCTGGTATCAAGGCGCGCCGCGTACGCGACCGGGAGTTACTGAGCGGAGAGGCGAACTCGCCCGCAAGATGGCGACGCGCCGCTCCCGCAGCAACAAAACTAAAACGCAGATGTCATGGAGGCGAATGTGAACTCGCACGAGGAAATGATCATGCGCGCACGCCAGGGAGACCGCGAAGCTCTGGCGGAGGTGTACGGGTCGTATCGCGAAAATGTGTACCGAATCTGTTTGCGAATGGTGCGCAACCCGAGCGACGCGGAAGACCTTACGCAAGAAACCTTTCTGCGAGTGATCAAGAAGATCCACACGTTCCGAGGAGATTCGCAATTCAGTACCTGGCTGTATCGGGTGACGAAGAACGTGGCGCTGATGCAGCTCAGGAAGCCAAAATTCGCCACCCTGGAATCGGAGGACGGGCGCGATCGCGACGAGCTTATCGACCTCGCCAACCATACGACGCAGCCACAGGCCGAGTCGCACGCGACCGACGGAGTGCTGCTGGAAGCAGCGATACAGCAACTGCCCGCGGGATACAGCAAAGTGCTGATGCTGCACGATGTGCTCGGGTACCGGCACGCGGAAATTAGCAAGATGACGGGCATCACGGCAAATAACTCGAAATCGCGGCTGTGCCGAGCTCGGCGCATGTTGCGAGGTGTACTGCAGCCGCCGATGCCGATCACTATGCCGCCTCCCTCAAACATGCAGTACGAGGGCCGGGCGGCGGCCAGCATGTAGCACGCGTCTGGAACGCAGGCGCGGGGACTTTCTGGCGCACTACTTGGAGAAGGAGTGAGCGATGGACCACTCATTCATGAAAGTGCTTCTGATGGGAGAGAATCCTAGCGGATCGTCGTACCTGCGCTGGCAGCTTGAGAATCGCGGGTGCCACTGCTGGTTCGCGCACTCTACCAAGGAAGCCGCTACGCTTTATCAAGAGCACACCTTCGACCTGATATTGAGCACCCAGCCGCTGTCGCGGTTCGACGCCGTATTGCCGCTGCTCGGCACCAGCAGCTGCAATATCTTCCACTGCCGCCCAGACGAAGATAGCTGCTGGTGGCTTCCGATCGCGCCTGAAGGTCAGAAGTCCACGGGCGAGGCGGGCATGAGGCCGAGCGAGTTTCTGGAGATGCTGGACAAACTCCTGGCGCAGCGCCGAACCATGAATATTCCCGCGCAGCGCCCGATCATGCCGCCCCAAGTTCAGGAGCGCGCGTTTAAGGCAGCGTCGTAATCGACCTTTGCAAGAAGACGTGCTGGTTCGGGAACCGCGCGGAGCATGAGATCTTTGAACGTCTGCGCATCTAGTGTTTCGCGTTTTAGCAGCTCACCCGCCAGCAGATCCACCTGGGCACGATGCGCTTGCAGCGTCGCTTTGGCGTCGGCGTAAGCCGCATCCAGCACCTTTCTGGCTTCCTGATCAATGTCGCGAGCGGTCTGTTCGCTGCACTCCCGCTGAGCGAGACCATCCATGCCGGCCGCCAGGAATTGGTCGTGATGCCCCGCGCAGTGAACCAGGCCCACTGAATCGCCCATGCCGTACATGCAGATCATCTGGCGTACCAGGGCGGTGGCGTGTTCCAGGTCATCCTCGGCGCCAGTGGTCACACTGCCGAAGACGATTTCCTCGGCGGCGCGCCCGCCGAGCAGCCCACGAATCTTGTCCAGCAATTCGTCGCGGCTCATCATGAATTTTTCGGTTTCCGGCAACTGCAAGGTATAGCCGAGAGCGGCGCGGCCCCGCGGAACGATGCTAATCTTGCGAATCGTATCGGCGTGCTCGCAATAAGCAGCGACAACGGCGTGTCCGATTTCGTGAAACGCAACGCGGCGCTTCTCGTCCGCGCCCAGGCGGCGGCTCTTGCGCTCCGGTCCAGCGACCACTTTTTCGACCGCGGCTTCCAAATCTTTTTGGCCTATTTTCGTTCCATCGTGCCGAGCCGTCAGAAGCGCGGCTTCGTTGAGCACATTGGCTAGATCGGCGCCGGAGAAGCCGGGAGTCTCCTGGGCGATTTTTCGGAGGTCAGCATCCGCGGCGAGAGGTTTGCCACGGCCGTGAAGCTGCAGAATGGCGCTGCGACCTTCCAGATCGGGAGCATCGAGCACTACTTGACGGTCGAAACGCCCCGGGCGCAACAAGGCTCGGTCGAGGACGTCGGGGCGATTGGTAGCCGCCAACACGATGATTCCTACATTCGGGTCGAAGCCGTCCAGACCAACCAAGAGCTGATTCAGGGTCTGCTCGCGCTCGTCGTTCCCGCCGCCACCGATGTGCACGCCGCGATGGCGGCCAACGGCATCGAGCTCATCAATGAAAACAATGCAAGGCGCGTGCGCCTTGGCCTGCTGGAAAAGGTCGCGGACGCGCGCCGCGCCGACGCCAACGAACATCTCCACAAATTCACTGCCGCTAATGGAGAAGAATGGGACTTTCGCTTCCCCGGCGACGGCGCGAGCGAGAAGAGTTTTGCCGGTTCCGGGAGGGCCGACGAGCAGCACGCCTTTGGGCACTTTGGCGCCCAATGCCTGGTAGCGCTCCGGCTCTTTCAAAAACATGACCACTTCCTGCAACTCGTATTTGGCCTCTTCGCAGCCGGCCACGTCGTTAAAGGTCACTTTCACGTCCGTGTCAGCGATGAGTTTCGCGCCGCTCTGACCGAAACGCATCGCGGATGCGCCCATGCCGCGCATCGATCGCGATAAAAACATCCACAGCAGAAAAATCAATCCAATGGGCAGAATCCAGATCCAGAGGAACTGCGGCCAGGAGCTGCTCTTCACGCCTTTGAAGTTGACGTTGTGGGCCTCAAGTTGGCGGACTAAGTCCGGGTCGTCGACGCGCACGGTTTCAAACATGAATGGCCCGGCGGTTTGCGAAGTTGCTTCGCCGGAAGACGAAGGCTTCCCTGACGTAGAAGGAGAAGACTGAGCGCCGCCCGGTTCTGTGGATGATGGCGGCTGCGCTTTCGGGACTGCTTGCGGAGTTAACGGCTGAGAGCTTCCCTTCGTGGGCAGCTGAATCTTGCCCTCAATTTTCGTGTCCTGAACGGAGCACTCCGTCACGTCTCCATGCGCGAGGTACGCTTTGAAATCGCTGTACGGGATGGTGCGGTACTCAGCTTGATGGGTGGCGTTCTGCCACAGCCAGAGCATGGCGATCATCAGGAACACATAGGAGAGGATCACGCCCCAGTGAACGGGTCCTACGCCTGGCGGCTGTTTGTTCGGTTTGATTACTGGCGCCTTCATCTCGATTCTTCTCGTCCTGCGCGACCGGTATCCGTTGCTTCCCTCTCGCATCGTCCCGACAGCAACTCGCGGGTTACGCAGCCCGTCCCGTGGCCACGGCAGCCTTCGCTAGCGTTGAAGCGGCGGCGGAACGCAATTCGATGTCGAGTATAGGTCCCTCCTGCCTTACCTTCAGCGATGAGGGATCGATTGCTTCCGGGAGCCTCAAGACGCGAACGACCGGATCGGTAATGCCGGTGCCGCCGATTGACGCGTTGCGGCCAAAAAAGACCAGCCGGAGCGGTTCGGCGCAGACTTGCACGTCCGTTGTTCCCAGCTCCGCGGAGTTGAAGCTGACCAGCCAGCCTCCGGTCAGTTTCAACATGCCGCAGCACAGAGGCCGTTCAATCTGACTCTCGGCCAGTTTCCAGAGTTCAGTTCCCTCTTCAGCGGACTCAGCTCGCCTTTGAAAAATCGCGCTGGCACGCTTTTGAATCAGCGCCGCCAAAGTTTTCCAGCACTCTTCCCTGCCGCCAATCTCTACGTGCAGCACAGGGTATGCTTGCGTGCGTAGGAATGTCGATTCGCTGTACATTGTTTTCCCTCTTTCAAGCCTATTTGAACCCCGCTGGACGGGCTGGAATGCGACCGGTCTCACCGTACCGTGTGACTTCGATCACAGAAGGGAGAGGACTGCCGCGGCTGGGAGGATCGGTCCTAACCGTGCTTGCGCAGGAGCGGGACGGCGCGAGGATTCAGCCAAAACGGGATTTGAAGAAGACTTCGGGACCGGCCACGAGCAGAGGGCTACGCGCGCGAAAGGATTCGGCGTACCGCACGCCAACCAGGCTGCCAACGTAGCGGTCCTCGGCGCTGTATTTGTCGAGAAGAGTGGCCTGGTCTCCGCTAAACACAGACTCATACGCGTGAAGGGCGGAAACTTTGCGATCATAAACGTCCGTGACGTCGACGGCAAAATCAAAACGGTCCCAAGCGGGCTCCATACGGCAGTGACCAAAGAAGAGCCGGTCGATTTCGTGCGGTGGGAAGTCGCGCAGCGATTCTCCACCCGGAACTTCTTCCCATTTGGGCAGGCGGGCATAAAAGACGCCGTTGATGACGATCTCCGTCAGCGCTTGGTGATCGGGATGAACGCCGGAACCGGAAGTCGCAAACACCATTCGGGGACGATGTTCGCGGAGCAAGCGGGCTATCTCGATGCGCGCGCCAATCGTGTCGCGGATCAGCCGGTCTTGTAGATCGAGAGTCGCGCGATGGACGCCGAGGATTTCCGCAGCCTGGGCGGCTTGCTTGTGCCGTTCGCCGCGCGGAGCGTAGCGCGTAGGCTCGCCTTCGCACAAATCGACGAACAAAATCGCGAATTTGTTGCGGGCCAGCTTGGCCGCGGTTCCGCCCAGCACCGCTTCCAGGTCATCCGGGTGTGCGCCAAAAGCTACGACGTCGTAGGTGCGTTTCGGGGATTTGTCCATGGTCCGGACTTTGGCCGTTAGGAAGCGGCAGCCGCGGATGGCGCGACCGCATTCAAGGCACGCCGGAGCCGTTCGTCCACTTCGCGTGCCAGAGGTTCCAGTTCCGGGCGGCCGGTGATTGAAAGCATTTTCGCGGCGTCCACAACTCCCACGTAAATGCGGCCATCGCGTTCATAAACGACGGCGTTGCAGGGAAGCAAAAGGCCCAGGTTTACGTCCTGCTGCAGCGCACGATGTGCGATGGGCGGATTGCAAACGCCAAGAATGACGTAGCGTGGGAATTCGACGCCGAGCTTCTCCTTCAATTTGGCTTGAATATCGATCTGCGCGAGAACGCCGAAGCCTTCTTGCTTTAGGGCGGATTCCAGCTGTGAAACCGCCTTTTCGAAGCTCAAGCTCGTTTCGCAAACAGCACCGTAGCCGGTGTTTTTGGTAACTGTCATGGAACTACCTACCTTTCCGAATGCGCTGGAGGGGCGCTGTTGCCATGCTGCTCTTTACGCGCATTCGCTTTTCGCCGCGACGCGGCATCGGATGCGTTAGACATTCACGCCGGGTGCCCGAGACGCGGCAGAATCCATCGCATCACCAGGGTGTAGGCGAGCAGAAAAATCAGTAGCGTCAGCCATTCGCTCATGTCGCAAACTCCCGTTCCGACGGTAGCACCAGCACAGACGACTCGGCGTGCCGCAGGACGCGCTCCGCCGTGACTCCCAGAATGCGCAGGTCAAAGAACGGACGACGCTCCGCGCCGAGCACGATCAGATCCGTCGACTGCTCCCTTGCGGCTAACAGTATCTGCTCGGCGGGATTGCCGTGGCGAACGACCTCTACGATCGCGCACTGCTCGCGAACTTTCGGCGAGACCCATTGGCAGATTTCGCGATAGCTAGCATCGAGATCGAAATGCGCTTCGTCGACTGCGTGCAAGACGCTTAGTTGCGCGCGGAACATCCGCGCCACCTGGGCGGCAACCTGCAGGCTGCGGTGTCCCGTGGCGTCAAAGTTGATGGGACAAAGCACGGTGCCGACTTTCGGGACGGGCTGATTTTCGCGCGTCCGAGCCACAAGCGTGGGAGCAACAGTAGTGCGGACAAGACTCTCGGCTACGGAACCCAGATAAAGCCGGCTGAAGCCACTGTGGCCATGACTGCCGATCGCGATCATGTCAGGAGCGCTCGAATCGACGCGCCTGAGAAGCGCTTCGACCGGGTGCCCGTCGAGAATGGTAAGTTCGACCGAAGGAAGCATGCCGATTGCGTCGCCAACGAGGGCCGCGAGCTGGCGGTGCAAGTCGGAGCGGCGCGCTTCACCTTCCGCCACGAATCGCCCGGATTCGGAAGGAAGCATGTAGGGCGGATAGTCGAAGTAGTCCGCATGCACAACGTCGAGCTTCGCGCCGTAGGCGTCGGCAAAGAAGCGCGCCCACTTCAGCACAAGCTTGGACGCGGGCGTCAAGTCCACGGCGCAGAGAATCTTCTTTGGTTCGAAATGCAGATCTTCGGCCGAACTCATAACGGGATCACCGGACTCTTCACTGTCGTGTGCATATACGCGCTTTTGTCCGCGCTACGCGGCAGCGGAGCGCGGTGGCCGCGCGATTTCAACGGAGCACAGCGCGTGCTCGGCAACCGCTTGCGCTACCGAGCCGAGCAGAAATCGTTCGGCGCGGCCGCGGCCGTGCGAACCGACCAAAATCAGGTCGGCGCCCCAGCGCTCAGCTTCCTCAACAATTGCCTTTTTTGGCGAGCCCTCGAGCACTTGTGTCGACACCTTCAGCTCGGGCGCGCCTTTGGAGATCTGTTCCGCAGCATCGTTCACCGCCCGAGAGGCGCGGAGCTGCTCTTCTTTGAGTGACTCGACGTGTGAGGCCGCCAAGATCAGGATCGGATCGGCAACCAACGGAACCGGATGGACGACCGAGAGAATACGTACCTCGGTTCCCGGCTCCCAGCGGCGCCTCAATAGCTCTTGGACAGGTGATCCGCCATTTTTCAAGCCATCAATCGCTAGAAGAATTTTCATGATCGCTGTACCCCCGGGCGTCTGATACGGCACCCATTTGTACTTTAGGATTCGCCGCAAAGCGCGACGGTGATAGCCGTCACACTGCGGTGTGATCCAACCGTCCGCGCGATCGGCGGGATCGAGGCACGTTCATTCGGGCAGAAACAACTCTCCGGTGGAAGGCTACGTGTTAGGGTTCAGGCATTCCGCTTGCGTTGGAGCTGCGGGGAATGATAAACCGACAATTGGCCCCCGCTCTGCACGTCCGCCCGATGGCCGGTGACCTCAGTGCCGACTTACAAACCCTTTGAAACAGAAATTCCTGCCCGGCTTGACCGCTTGCCGTGGAACAAATTTCACTGGCTGGTGGTGATCGCGCTGGGGATCACATGGTCGCTCGACGGCCTGGAAGTGACGCTAAACGGCGCGATCAGCGGAGTGCTGCAAGAGCCGGGCGTGATGAACTTTTCGGCGCCGCAGATTGGTTCCATTGCGTCGGCTTACCTGATTGGCGCGGTGGGCGGCGCGCTGGTATTCGGGTATCTGACGGACCGCTGGGGCCGCAAAAAACTCTTCTTCATCACCTTGGCCGTTTATTTGACTGGCACGCTGCTGACGGCATTTTCGTGGAGTTTTTGGAGCTTCGCCGCGTTCCGGCTGATCACCGGCGCTGGAATTGGCGGCGAATACTCGGCTATCGGATCGGCCATCGACGAGCTGATCCCGGCGGAATTTCGCGGGCGCGTCAACTTGATTATCAACGGAAGTTATTGGATCGGAGCGGCGGCCGGCGCCGCGTCCACGCTGGTGATACTCGATCCGCGTATTTTGGCGCCGCAACTGGGCTGGCGATTCGGGTTCGGAGTGGGGGCGCTCCTGGGACTTTTCATCCTGCTGCTGCGCCGGCACGTTCCAGAAAGCCCGCGCTGGCTGATGACCCATGGAGAGCAGACAGAGGCCGACAGCGTGATGAACGAAATCGAGACGCGCTCTGAAGAGCATCTCGGCAGGCCGCTGCCTCCTCCGGAAGGAGAGCCGCTGGTGATTCATCCGCGGCGGAGCTTCGGCTTTGGGCTGGTGGCCAGCAGAATGTTTCACAAATATCTGAGCCGCTCGTTTTTGAGCCTGTCGCTGATCACCTCGCAGGCGTTTTTGTACAACGCAGTGTTTTTCACCTATGCGCTGATTCTGACGAGGTTTTACAACGTGCCGGACGGGCGCACCGGCCTCTACCTTTTGCCATTCGCCGTTGGAAATTTTCTGGGCCCACTGCTCCTGGGACATTTCTTTGACACCATCGGGCGGCGGCCGATGATTTCGTTCACCTACGCAATTTCCGCCGCGCTGCTGACGCTAACCGGCTGGCTTTTCGCGCGCGGCGATCTTTCGGCCACCACACAGACCGTGTCCTGGACGGTCATTTTCTTTTTCGCCTCGGCGGCGGCGAGTTCGGGATACCTGACCGTCAGCGAAATTTTCCCGCTGGAGATCCGCGCGCTTTCGATCGCTTTTTTCTACGCACTGGGCACAGCAATTGGCGGAATCGTGGCGCCGTGGTTTTTCGGCGAGCTGATCGGTTCCGGTTCGCCCATCAATGTCTTTTACGGCTACCTTGTGGCAGCGTTCCTGATGTTCGGCGCCGCCGTGGTGGAGCTTGTATACGGCGTGAAAGCGGAGCGCTCGCGTCTGGAATCCATCGCGGACCCTCTTTCCGTGGAAGAATGACTATTCCGAGCCGGCATCACGCCTACGAGGGGTTTTGCCAATTTGCGACCTTCCTCCTCGGTGCGCGCTACCTTCGAGCCGTCTGGATCATCCTACTGGAGGAACCCTTCGAGCGGTGGATGCTGATACGCGCACAGGACGGCGATGAAATCGACGCGCGCCAGCAGACCCGCTAGAATAGAACTCGGGTCACCCCCGGCGGCCCGGAACGCCAGCGTCAGTGTAACCACGAGGAAGCGCTTGGTGTACGCGTTGGCAACTAGGCGTAGAGTGTCTAGACAGCTACGGGGGAACCGACATGCCCAGGTCATCGAATGCTGTTGCGAGCCGCCAGCTGGCATACGCCGGTTTAGCTGCTTTGGTGCTGATCCTGGTCGCAGTAGATTGCAACGCCACCGAGTTGCAGCAGGCAACCATCGCCGCATTCGAGCACTACGTGAAAGTGGCCCAAGAGCAATTCAGTTCCACCCTTAAGGCGGACGGGCCTTTCCTTTGGGTCGATTCGCAGCCGAAACCCATTCGCGCGCGCTTATACCGGGAACTTCGATCCGGAAAATTCATCGTTCAAAACCTGCAAACCTACGATGATGGGCGCCCGATCGTGATTCCCGATGGCATGGTGCATCACTGGATTGGGATCGCGTTCGTTCCCGGCAGCACACTGAAAGACGCGGAAGCCGTTCTGCAAGACTACGCAGACTACTCGCGAATCTACGCGCCGCAGGTTCGCCGTTCGAAGATTCTTTCGCGCGATGGCGACGACTTTCGCTTGTATCTGCAGCTTTACAGGGGCTCCCCGCGGGAAGTGTCCTACAACGCTTACTACAAGGTTCACCGGCAGTGGCTGTGCCCCACGCGCATCACGAGCGACTCCGTATCCACGCGAATCGAACAATTGAAGAATCCGTCAGAACCGGACAGCGCGGACCTTCCCGCCGGCCAGGATTCGGGATACCTGTGGCGCATGGATGATTTCTGGCGTTACGAACAAAAGGACGGCGGCGTTTACATGCAGGTCGAAACGATCTCGCTCAGCCGCGACGTCCCGGGACTGCTGTGGTGGTTGGCCAAACCGATCATCCACCACATCGCCCAGCAGACGGTGGCGGGCCTTCTGGAGGCGGATCGCCGCGCCATCGAAAATCCCCAAGAGTATGCGCCGAATGCTTTCGGCCAGTCGATAGACGCATCCGCCGATCCCGTTTCGCCACCTGCCCGCTAATGGCAGCACGCGCGCGGAGGTCGCATCGAATGCCGCAAATGCCCGGCATTCCGTCTTGAAAATCGCAAGCTCAGCGGTAGCGAAAGAAAAAGTAGCCGGACATCGCGAAGCCGACGGCGATGACCGCCCGGCGCACGTGACGCGGGTTCATTTTCTGCGCGAAATGGGCTCCCGCGTAGCCTCCGGCGGCGGCGCCTACAACCATTACAGCGGCGTCGGCCCAGATGATGCGATGGCCGATGATAAACGTCAGCAATGCGACTCCGTTTACCAGACTGACGAGCAACGTCTTAACGCCGTTCATGGTGTGGATGTTTTCCATTCCCAGCAGCGCCAACAGCGCCAAAACCAGAATTCCCGCGCCGGCGCCGAAGTAGCCAATGTATGTGGCCAGCAGCACTTCGATAATCAGGCCGCCAACCAACAAAGGCATGGGAGTGCGTTTTTCGGCAGCCGCTGAACCGAGCGATGCCAGTTGGTGGCTGCGATCGGCAGTCCGGCCGCGCAACCATGCAGTGATCCGCGAGCTGAACAGGAACACCAGAGTGGCCAGCAACAGCAGCCACGGGATCAGCTTCATAAAGGTCTCTTGCGGTGTGTGCAGCAGGATGATCGCCCCCAGTACGCCTCCGATTGCGCCCAGCACGAGCAGTGGCGGCAGCATCTTTCGCGCTTGTGGCGTGAAGGCTTTGCGGTAGGCGACGGTGCTGGCGATCGTTCCAGGCCAAAGCGCGCAGGTATTGGTGGCATTGGCCGCGATCGGAGCGATTCCTGAGAAAAGCAGCGCCGGAAAAGAGATGAAGCTGCCGCCACCCGCCACGGAATTCAACACTCCCGCAAGCAAAGCGGCAAAGAAGAGGAAAATCGAATGGCCGAGGGACACGCAAAAGGATACCGTGCGCGTGATTTTAAGTCACCCGCTTTGCGGTTTGGCTTCGGAGCGGATGGCGTCTTCTGGACTGGCGTGTCGACCAGGCTAAGGCGCGTTTCGGTCTGCCGATGGCCTACAATGCGCTATCATATTTCCTACCCGGGGGATTGCCATTCCAGACAGGGTGCCACATGAGCGAGCGAAGACCGCCATTTGCAACGGTGGAAGAAGCCATTGAGGAGATTCGCCAGGGGCGCATGATCGTCCTGGTGGACGATGAAGACCGCGAAAACGAAGGCGATTTGGCGATGGCCGCGGAGAAAATCACTCCGGAAGCCATCAACTTCATGGCCAAGTTTGGACGCGGGCTGGTCTGCCTGACATTAACCGAACAGCGCTGCGACGACCTGCACCTGCTGCCGATTTCCGCGCGCAACACGTCGGCATTCGGCACGCCGTTCTGCGAGCCGATCGACGCGCGGCGCGGCACCACTACCGGCATCAGCGCCGCCGACCGCGCCACCACGATACTGGCAGCGATCGATCCGAAAACGCGGCCCGAAGATTTGGCGCGCCCTGGACACATTTACACGCTGCGCGCTCGTGCTGGTGGCGTGCTGGTGCGCGCCGGGCAAACGGAGGCTTCCGTCGATTTGGCGCGTATCGCCGGGCTCGAACCTTCGGGCGTAATCTGCGAAATCATGAACGACGACGGCACGATGGCGCGCATTCCGCAGCTCACCGAGTTCTGCCACGAGCACGGGCTGAAGTTGCTCACCGTGGCCGAACTGATTCGCTACCGCATGCAGCACGAACGGTACGTTCGCCGCATCGCCGAATCAATCCTGCCGACGAAGTACGGCGAGTTCCGGATGATCGCGTATTCGAGCGATGTGGATCATGAAGTTCACGTCGCGCTGGTGCGCGGCGAGATTTCCAACGACGGTCCGCCTTTGGTGCGCGTCCACTCCCATTGCCTCACTGGCGACGTTCTGGACTCAACCGCCTGCGATTGCCGCGAAATGATCGAAGGATCGCTGAAAGCCATCGCCTCTGAAGATCGCGGAGTTTTTGTGTACCTGCATCACACCGGGCGGGGATTTTTGGTGGATACGCGCACGGAAGAAGGCGCCGCGTTGCCTCGGATCATTTATCACGAACGAGGGCAGGCCGATCGCGATCTGGGCGCGCAGCGGCTGATCCAGCATGAAAGCGGTATCGGCGCGCAGATTTTGAAGGACCTGGGGCTGCGGCGAATCCGGGTGCTGACGAACTTGCCGCGCAAAGTGGTCGCGCTCACCGGCTACGGGCTGGAAATCACCGATCAGGTGTCGCTGCGCGTGCGCGAGACCGCCAAACACGGCCATCAGGTATTTTAGTTTTTTGGGGAGTGCGTCGTCGGCAGCGTTATTGCGGATGCTTTGCTGGCTGCGTGGTGGGCTGGTTCGCGGGTGAATGATGCGCCGGGCCGACTGTTACGTAGGGGCGCAGCTTGTCCAATTTTTTCTGCGAGATGCGGTGGACCGATAGAAGGTCGTCCACGCGCTTGAAAGGGCCGCTTTTGGCGCGAAAATCCAGAATATCTTTCGCCGTCACCGGGCCCACTCCAGGCAATTCCTCCAGCTGACCGAGCGTCGCGGTATTCAGGTCGATAGGTTTCGCGGGCGGGTGTTTTTTCGTTCGAGCGGACGACTGCCCGGCGAAAAGCACGAGGAAAACTGCAGCGAAGCAAATCGCAAACCGCCGAGCAAATTGCGTCATCAGCTCGCCTCCTTTAACTTGGATGAAGAGCGACGCCCGCGAAGGGACCCGCCTCGCGCGGGAATATATCAGCTGGAGGTCAGCTGTACCACTGCAATCCGTAGGTCGCCGCAATCAGGGCGAGAACCAGCAGCAGCGCGCCTCCAATGATTTTTGCCGGCAGCCGCAATCCACCAAGAATTATCAGCGACATCAAAAAGATTCCGGCAAACGCATACACCAGCACCCAGAGCATCGCGCGGAAAAATCGCAATCGGGCGACGAAGCGGCTGGGCTTGGGGTGCTTATCGCCAGTTGCGGGGGCTCGCGGAGCGATGGCAGACTGCAGCGCGTCCACAGAGGGACTTTCGAGTTGCTGGTCGTCTTTCATGAGGGGTTCATGATGGGCTCACGTTGCGCTGATGACGGGCTCGTCATGGCTCATGGCGGCTCATGGCGCGCGCGTCACGTTTTATAACGGCTGCAAATTTTGTTATGCGCCGGGTGCAATTCGCAGACCGCGCATATAAAAGCGATGCCGGGCTTAGCGGATTTCGTTGCCCTGCGCGTCGAAAGCGGTGACCTGGCCGAAGAGCGCAGCCTGTTCGCCAATCTGCGCGCGGTCGCCGACCATCACGATCTGCGAGTTGGCGGAATCGAGATGGCGCCGCGCCGCAGCCACAACGTCTTCCGCCGAGAGCTCATGGATTCGCTGGCGATAGGTTTCGAGATAATCCTCGGGCAAGCGGTCGAGATACACCACGGAAAGCTGGCCCAAAAGACCATCCTGCGTGGCCACGCCGAGCGAAAAAACTCCAGTCAGATAGTTGCGCGCGCTTTCCAGTTCCTCGGTGCTCACCGGCAACGAGCGCATACGGTCCATTTCGTAGAAAATTTCCGTCAGCGTAGCGGCGGCAACGTCATTGCGCACCGCCGCGCTCACCGTGAAATAGCCATATTCGCGCAGAGAGTTCAGCGAGCTGCGAGGGCTGTAGGTGTAGCCTTTCTGCTCGCGAATGTTCATCACCAGCCGCGAATGGAACGCGCCGCCGTAAATCGAATTTGCCAGCACGGCGCGATACCAATCGGGATCGCGGCGCGTGAGCGCGAGATTCCCGGCCAGCAATTGCGTCTGCACCGTGCCCGGCCGGTCCACGAGATACACGCGCCTTCCGAAATGCGGCTCCGGTTCCTCGGACTTCATAGCTGCGGGTTTGGGCGCCGACCAACTGCCAAAGATTATCTCGATCTGGCCCATCATCGCGCCGGCGGAAAAATCTCCTACGACGATCAGCAAGGAATCCGCGGGCACGTAGTGCCGGCGATAGAATTCCACCAACTGCTCGCGCTTGTACGCTTCCACCTTCTCTAACGTCGGTGCCACGATCGCGTACGGGTGCGCGCCAAACAGAACGCGGCGAATGCGCTCGTTCGCTAGGAATCCCGGCGTGGTACGCTCGATTTTTAATTCCTCGTAGCGCTGGCGCTGCTCGCGATCGAATTCTTCCTGCGGAAAGGTGGCGTTGCGCGCCAGATCGGCTATTAATTCCAGCAATTCGCCGGAAAATTCCGCCAACCCTGAAGCAGAAATCGCGCTGGAATCGGCGCCCGCGTGCGTGCCAAGGCCCGCGCCGATGCGCCGCAAATCTTCCTCGATTTGCCGGCTGGTGCGCGATGCGGTGCCGGTGCGCACTACCGCGGAAGTCATTTCCGCGAGCCCCGGATTGCTGAGCGCGGTAACCGCATTGCCGCCGCGGAAGTAAAGCTGCGCGGTAATTTTCGGAAACGCGCGCGATTCGGCAAGCACCACCTGCAATCCGTTGGCGAACGTGCGGACGGTGCGCTTCGGCCAAACCACGGGGCGTTCAGGCGCGAGGGCCGGAACTGAAGTGGCGCGCGCGGGTTGCGCCTGCTGCGTGGGAGAGCTCATCGCGAACCTCCCGCAACAACCTCAGGCTGTGCGGTCGGACGGCGGAAAAGCACCGCGCGATTTTTCGGCACCAGATACTTCTGCGCAAACTCCTGGGACTGCTCGGGCGTCACTTCCAGAAAACCATTGAGAATTGTGTTCACGCGATCGGGGTCGCCATCGAAAAGCGTGAAACACGCGAGATAGTGCATCAGCCCGAATCGCGGCATGTAGGAGCCCATCCCGCCTTCCAGCATCGAGTAGAAATCCGAGCGCAATTTCACTTTCACCGGTTCCAGCTCGTCTGGCGCGACTCCCTTGCGCTGCAACTCTTCGATAATTTCGTCGTACACAGCCACCGTTCCTTCGGACGTAAATTCCGGCTTGTGAAAAATGCGCGAGACCATTTGCGTGGGGCCATTGGTCTCAAGCAGATCCGCGCTGCCGTCCGCGTCCACGGCGATTTGGTCTTCCAGCACCAGCTTGCGAAACACGCGCCCGGCGCGGCCCCCGTGCAACACGCGCTCGACGACTCCCGCGGCGTACCAATCCGCACTTTCGCGGCGCGGCATGGTGTAACCGATGGCGATGGCCGGAAGAGGCCCGAGCTTTTCCTGTACTTCGCCATGACGCTCCGATTCCTGCGGAGGCTCGTTAACGTCCGTGTGCGGCGGTGGCGGCGCGGCGGGAATATTTTCAAAATAGCGCTTAGCCATTTTGAACGCCTCGGCCGGATCGAGGTCGCCAAGCATCACCAGCACAGCATTATTCGGCGAATAAAAGGTGCAGAAAAATGTCTGCACGTCGGCGAGAGTGGCGGCGTCAAGATCGGCGAAATCGCCGTAGAAATTATGCGCGTTCGGCCAATTGCGAAACGCCACGGGAGGCAGGTCGAGCCACGGAAACCCGCCGTACGGCTGGTTCATCACGTTCACGCGAACTTCTTCCTTCACCACGTCGCGCTGATTGCGAAGATTTTCATCATCCACTTTCAACGCACGCATGCGATCGGCTTCGAGCCACAGCACGCGTTCCAGCGCGTTCGAAGGAACCGACTCGAAATAATTCGTCAAATCGTAGTTGGTGGTGCCGTTGAGCAGTCCGCCCGACGAGTTGATCAGTCGAATGTGCTCCATCTTAGGAGCGTTCTCCGAACCTTGAAACATCATGTGCTCGAAAAGATGCGCGAAGCCGCTGCGCCCGCGCGGCTCCAAGCGAAAGCCGATCTGATAATAAACGCCGACGGTGACGACCGGAGCGGAGCGGTCGGGCGACGCGACCACGCGGAGGCCGTTTGCGAGCTTGGTGTGCTCGACGGGGATGTGCAACTTCTTCGGAGTGGAATTCAACGATTGTCTCCCTTGGATTTTTTCAGCACGCGCCGGAGATTCCGCAGCGTGGCATCCGGATTTTTCGCCAGCACTCGGCCGGCAAGCAGCGCCAGCGCGGCGTACGATTCCTGAAACTCGCGCGAGTAGCGGCGAAGCGCTCGAACGTGCTTCGCGATCACGGCAAAATCGCCGCGCGATAGCGGGCCAGTCCACGCAGCGCGCGGGCCAAGCCGCTCTACATTATCGAGCATTTGGCGAGTTAACGGTAGCAGCGTTTCGAATGCGCGTCGGCGCGTGAATCCGATTTTTACCAGCATCTGCACGGCCGCTTCGATCAGTGCGAAGCCGCTGCCCGCGGCCAGCACGGCTGTGGCGTGGTACACGGGCTTGTCCGCGCTCGCAATCGCCACTGGAGCGCCGCCGAGACTGCGCGCGATGCGCTTCGCGGCACGCAGAGCTTTTGCTTCGCCTTCGACGGCGAAGGTTACGCCTTCGAGCCGCGGCATGTTGCGCCCGCTGAACGTCTGCATCGGATGCAGCGAGCCAGTCGACGCCCCGAGCCGCGCCAGCGGATCGAGCATGCCGCGATCGAGCGCGCCGCTGGTATGCAGGATCACTTTGCCGCGGCACGCGCGCCCTCCAATTTTCGCCAGCAAGCGCGCCACTTCGGCGAGCGCATTGTCTGGAGTGGTCAGCAGAATCACATCCGCGTCGAGCACGTCCGCGCTCAGCAACGAGCGCGCAGTTCCGCCTCCGATGGCGCGAACTGCCGCGCGCGAAGTCCACTCCGAGCGCGTAACAACGGCGCGCACGCGCCAACCCAGCTGCCGCAGGCGCTTGCCGAGTGTTGCGCCTACGCGTCCTGCGCCGATGATGGAAATTGTGCGCGCCATTCCACGTGGTAGCATAACTTGTCTCGATTCCCACGCGGAGGAAATTGCACGTGCACGTATTTTGGAGCGTGCTGCTGGGCCTAGTCGCACTCTTGTGGATCGCCGAGGCGGTCGACCTCGCCATCGGGGTGCCGTCGCTCGCGTCCATTGACGATGTGCCGCCGCTGCCCGACGAGCGCCGCCCGCGCGTGTCGATTCTATTTGCGGCGCGCGATGAAGCTGAAAAACTTCCGCACGCGCTAGAGACTTTGCTCTCGCTCGATTATCCCAACTACGAAGTGGTCGCCGTCGACGACCGTTCCGCTGATGCCACCGGCTCGATACTTGAGGCCGGCGCGCTTCGCGATGCGCGGCTTAAGCCCGTGCGCGTTGATTCTCTTCCTCAAGGCTGGCTGGGCAAGCCGCACGCGCTGCAGCAGGCATATGAACATTCCACCGGCGAATGGCTGATTTTCACCGACGCCGACGTCCATTTCGCCCCGGATCTCTTGCAGCGCACCATCGCGCTAGCCGAAGCAAAGCATTGGGATCACGTGACGCTGCTCGGCCGCGCGAAGATGTACACGATCGGCGAAAAAATCGCCATGACCTTCTTTGGCCTCGCGCTCGTCGGCGGCACGCGTCCTTGGTCGGCGCACAACACTCGCTCGCAAGGGTATTCGGGCGTGGGCGCGTTTCAGATGGTGCGCCGCAGCGCGTACGAAAAAATGGGCACGCACCGACGGCTGGCGATGGAAGTGATCGACGATATGAAGCTCGGAAAATTGGCGAAAGAAGCCGGCGTGCGCTCCGGCGCGGCCAAGGCCGGAGATGAGGTTAGCGTCCACTGGCACGCGGGCGTGCGCAATATGGTTCGCGGCACCACCAAAAATTTCTTCGCCGCTTCGGGATACAGCCTGCCGCTGGCGCTGCTGCAAATCTTCGGCCTGGTGCTGATGTGCGACGCGCCGGTGTTTGCGCTTCCGTTCGTCCACGGATGGGCGCGCATTTTTGCCGCGATTGCCGTGGTATTGCCGCTGATCGCGACGGCTGGCGTTGCACTCGAATTTCGCGCTCCGATCGTCTACGCCTTCACCTACCCCATCGGCGCGCTGATTTTCGCCTGGATGCTGACGCGGTCGACGATCGTCACGCTGTGGCAGGGCGGAATCGTCTGGCGGGGCACGTTTTATCCGCTCGATGAATTGCGCCGCGGCGTGGTCTGAATAGCACTACCGCGAATATTCGCACAGATACTCTACTTGAAAAACGAGTAGCCGACGAAAAGCATATTCAGGTCGACGCCGGGATTGATAGAGCTGCGGAACGCATTGGAAATGTGTTGCAGCTTATAGCCGAACGTCCACACTCGAGTGTGCGCGGCATTGAAGCGTTGCACTCCCACCTGAAAATCAAAGGTGAAGTTAAATCGCGTGGCGCGCGGAATGTCCCACGGTATCGATTTCTGAGACATAACGAACCCTCCGGTCACAGCGCCAAATGGCTGCCATTGGCTCGCGGGACGCAAGTTGAACTTCCAGCCAAAAGGGCTCAGCCCGCCGCCATACACCACCTGTTTGCCGATTGCGCAATTCGATTGAGTGAACGCGCCACCGGACAGAATCACGCACGGAACGTAGCGATTTTCGGGCGTGATCTCCACTGGCTCGACGTCGAGTGTGTATTCGATGTTGAGATTCTTCGTGGAGTCGATGAGCCAGGCGTAGCGAAAGGCGACGGCTCCGAATTGCACATGCCCGCGGCTGCCCCACACATCCGGTGAATTCGCAGAGTACGAGCCCCACACTCCAAGCTCATTTTTCGGCTGGCTCTGCTGCGCACCGGCTGGAGGCGCGACGAGCACGGAACACGCGGCAGCGACAAAGAAAACTAAAGCGCGAACATACCGAGCTGGGCACAGGCGCCCGCAGGCGATCACCTGCGGCGCCTGCTCGGCATTCTGGATTCGGGCGAACCACTGGACGAAGTAGCGGGCGCGACAGGCAGCGACGTCACCGCAGGAGCATCGGTCGCAGCGATCACCCCCAGATCGCGCTGCTTCAGCGAACGGATACGATCGCGCAACGCCGCAGCGCGCTCGAAATCAAAATTTTTGGCCGCGTCGCGCATCTGCGCATCCATCTGCGCGATCACTTGCAGCAATTGCTCCTCGCTGGCAATGTCGCTGGTGGAAACGTCATCCACCGGCACGGTGACGTAATCAGCTTCCACAATTTTCGCCAGCTGCATATCCACGGATTTGATCACCGATTGCGGCGTGATGTTGTTTTCGCGATTGTACGCCTGCTGCTTGGCGCGCCGGCGGCTGGTTTCGCCGATGGCCTGGCGCATCGAATCGGTCATGTTATCCGCGTACAAAATGGCGCGGCCCTCCACGTGGCGCGCGCAGCGGCCCATGCTTTGGATCAAGGAAGTGGCGCTGCGCAGATAGCCTTCCTTATCAGCATCGAGAATCGCGACGAGCGACACTTCCGGCAGATCGAGACCTTCGCGCAGCAGGTTGATGCCAATGAGCACGTCGAATTCACCGCGGCGCAGATCGCGCAGGATTCGCACGCGTTCGAGCGTCTCAATCTCGGAATGTAGATAGCGGCAGCGCACGCCTACTTCACCGAAATATTCCGCCAAATCCTCCGCCATGCGCTTGGTTAGCGTCGTCACCAGAACGCGCTCGTTGCGAGCCGCGCGCACGCGAATCTCTTCGAGCAGATCATCCACTTGGCCCTTCACCGGCCGCACTTCCACTTCCGGATCGACTAGCCCCGTGGGACGAATCACCTGCTCCGCCACCACGCCGCCAGATTTCGTCAGCTCGTACGGACCTGGCGTTGCCGAAACGTAGACGGCCTGATTCACGCGATGCTCGAACTCCTCGAAATTGAGCGGCCGGTTATCGAGCGCCGAAGGCATGCGGAAGCCGTAATCCACCAGCGTCTGTTTGCGTGAACGGTCGCCATGATACATTCCGCGAATCTGCGGAATGGTCTGGTGCGATTCGTCGACGAACAGCAAAAAATCAGAGGGCACGTAATCGAGCAGCGTCGGTGGCGCTTCCCCGGGCAAGCGCCCGGAAAGATGCCGCGAATAATTCTCAATGCCGTGGCAATAGCCGATGGTGCGCATCATTTCGATATCGAACAGCGTTCGCTGCACGATGCGCTGCGATTCCACGATCCGTCCCTGCCGCCCCAGCTCTTTTTTCCACCAGTTGAGTTCCTCGTAAATGGTTTGGATGGCGCGCTCGCGCTGCTCCGCGGGCAGCACGTAGTGTGTCTTCGGATAAATCGGCTGGCGCGCGATTTCGCCCTCGCGCGAACGAATTTCCCCAGTCAGCGGATCGATCTTGCGAATCGCTTCGATCTGGCTGCCCCACATTTCAATCCGCACCGCCAGGTCGTCGTACGGAGGATAGATTTCGATCGTGTCGCCGCGAACGCGAAAGGTGCCGCGGCGAAGATCCTCGGCGCGTTCATATTGAATTTCCACCAGCTTGCGCAGAATCGCTTCGCGCGCGATGGACTGCCCTTTTTCGAGCATCAATAGCATGCCGTAATACGCTTCCGGCGAGCCCAGGCCGTAAATGCACGAGACCGAGGCGACCACCACCACGTCGCGCCGCTCGAAAAGCGAGCGCGTGGCGCTCATGCGCAGCTTGTCGAGTTCGTCGTTAATCGTGGCTTCTTTTTCGATAAAAGTGTCGCTCGCCGGAACGTACGCTTCGGGCTGGTAATAATCGTAGTAGCTGACGAAGTATTCGACGGCGTTCTGCGGAAAGAACGATTTGAATTCGTGGAAAAGTTGCGCGGCCAGAGTTTTGTTGTGCGCCAGGACGATCGCCGGCCGGTTGGCCGCCTCGATCACTTTGGCCATCGTGAACGTCTTGCCAGAGCCGGTGACGCCGAGCAACACCTGGTGGCGGTCTCCGTCGTTTAGTCCGCGGAGAAGCCTCGAAATGGCTTCGGGCTGGTCGCCTCGGGGCTCGTAATCGCTGGCGAGTTTAAAGTCCATAGTCGGCGGCCTCAGTCCGCATAATGGGTCAAACCTAAAATTACTATTATACGCGAACTGTCTAGCGTTCGATTTGGACCAGAGGAATTGAGATGCGCGGGTCGCGCAGGCCGTTGGTATTGGCGGGGATTTGGCCGATAATCATGGCGATTTCGTCACAATTGGAAAGTTTCGGGCAAGTAACGCAATCCTTGTAAATCTTGTCCGGCAGCGCTTGGCGGAGCGCCACTTGAAAGCCAAGGTGGCCGAAAAATCCAGGCGTGCGTGTGAAAAGGCAGACGCAAGTGACGCTCTGCCGCCTCGCTTCGTCCATCAGCGCGTTGACGAGCGCGCGGCCAGCGCCCTTCCCTTTCGCCTCGGTCGCTACCGCAATCGAGCGAATCTCCGCCAGATGCATGCCATAGAGATGCAGCGCGCCGCAACCGATCACGCGACCGCCTTCTTCGGCCACCACGAAATCGCGCACGTTTTCACACAGCTCGGCCATCGAACGAGGGAGCAGCGTGCCTGCGTCCGCGTATGGCTCGATGATGGCGTGGATGTGCTCCACGTCAGGAAGTACGGCATTGCGCGTCCGAATCACCGTTGGCAGCTAAGCATAATTATGCACCGCTGCGCATAAAGATGCGATAATTTTTTCGGCTGGGCGCGCCGATCGGCAACGGCCGCATTTTTAAGGCTGCGTTGCCGCAGCGGGCGGCGCGCTTACCTGCGTTATGTTCGTTTGCGTTTGCACCTGGCCCACGCGATGAATGGCTTCGCCGTTGGCGGCGCTGGTGATGTCGAAATCGGCGTTTTGCGTGCTGGACTGCGTGGAGCTTGTCAGCAGACCCGTCTCCAGCGAAATAGAATCGAGGCTTTCGCCCGAACCGGTAATCGCCCCGGAAGTGCGCAGCCCGTGGCGCAGGTAATCGGGAGGAGTTTCCGAATGCTTCGAGCTATGCCGCACAATCTGAAATTCCGTCATGATCACCGCGCATTGGCCTGAAGCAGCGCTCGAATTCCGTTTCGCCCTCGCCGTTGCAGCCGGCGAACTGCATGGCTCGTTCCGCAAATAGGTGGAATCCGCCTGCCATACCAGCCCGGTCAGCGGCGCGCTGGCGAGCGGTTTTTCGCTGGCCCACTTTTGCCCAATGGCAATTCCCCGCTGCGGAAACTCATTGCCCGATGCGAGATTCTTCATCCACGAAAGCGTCTGCGCCGGGTCCGACGAGTTCGGCAAAATGTGATCGACGTCCTTAAAATCCGCAATTCCGCCGCCAGGCTCCAGCGTGAACTCGAACGAATGCCCCGCGAGCCGGTCGTACTCGCTGCCGGCCAAGGACGTATCGAATGCCGGTGCGTCGCTTTGCGAATCGGCATGAGCCTTCAAATATGTGACGCGCATGCGCACCGGCTCGCCGCCGGCAGCTTGCTCCGGCTTCGCACTTCCAGTCACCGCGCTCGGCTCCGGCAGCACATCAAGTTGCACCAGCAAATCCACGTTTTCGCTGAACTTGGTGCCACCCTCGGGATTGATGATGGGAGTCGTAGTTTTGCCCGTCGAGACCGAGTGCATCTCGATCTGGTAGTAGAGCGTGTCGCCCGGCTGAAATTTCGGTTGGATATGAATGCGTTCGCGCGCCGCGCAAACATGCGCCACCGGAAGCGCGAAAAACGCACACGCCAAAATCAAGCGCGCCGCGGCACGCCACCAGCAAAACAAGCCGTTCCCCTTCATCGTTCGAACGCTAGCACACGCATGGACAAGCCGCAATTCCGCCAATCAATTTTCGTGATTTATCGCCCGCGAGCCGGCGCAACTAAGTTCGTGATCTGAGGAGACGACAGTTGCCCGCCGATGCGAATGGATGGAGTAGGACGAACACTGGCCGCGTCCGATGGCTTGCGGAAGCGCAGGTCGAGGCTGCTATCGAAACCCACCGAGCCCGACCCAGCCAGCGATTCACCGCCGCTGAGCGCCAGAGCGATTCGTTCAAATTGAATCGCACTTTTCGAGCACGTGAATTCCGCGGACGCCGCCGGAATCTTCGTCGTCTCGACGGCGTGCGGCAGCGGATCGGCGGCGGATTCCAAATTCAGCCCGCGGATATCAAGTCCAGCAGCCTGCGCGATTCCGCGACACGAAAGCGACGCAATAAGATCCGCGCGTGAGGATCCCTTCGCGTCGATGGTTATACGTCCACCGGCGCTTTTCGCCGCCACTCCGGCCAATTTAGGGCTCGCGGCGGCGAGTGCTCCGCCGTCCACGCCCGCAAACGCGATTTCCGCGTGGTAATTCGGAGTAGCGGAAAGCTTCGCTCGCAAAAGCCCACTCACCTCGCCACCATAGAATTGGCCGTTGGCGCCGGAAAGTTCGATGTCGCGCCCGGCAATGTTCAAATTGCCTTGAAGCCGCCGCAAGATCAGTGGATGGAGAGCGAATTCTCCGAGCTTCAATGTTCCGGACGCGAGCAACTCTTCCGGCGTAGCCGCGGACTGCGACGGCCCGAAAAACGGGAGTATTCGGTCGAGAAAGCTTTCGCGCCAGCGCGGATCGAGCCAGCGATCCAGTTCCGAGGCGGACAGTTGCCCCGCCGCAAGCGCAAAATGCCATTCAGGATCGGCGGGCTGTCGCTCGAACGTGCCGCTCCAGTTGGTGCCAAAGGCGGCGGCCGAATCCAGCATGACTTTCCGCATCCCCGGCTTCAGGTCGACGCGCGCGCGAATCTGCTCGATGGGCAAATTGAGGAATGGCGCGCGAAGCGAAGCGCCGCCGGACTTACCATCCAGCGCTCCAATCGAAATTGTCCCGATCGGTTTCGCGTCCCAGGGGTACGGCGCGCCGGGCCAGCGCAGATCGCACGAAAGCGGCCCTCGCAGATCCCAGCCTCGCGAAATATTCAGACCGAACGCCGCCGCCGTGGCAGTGATGCCGCGCGCGTCCTCCGTGCTGCCGGCGATGCGCCACGCCGGAAACATCGCCAAGCGACGATTCTGAGAAGCCTCCACTTGAAACGACGCCTCCGTGCGATCTGCTCGCGGCCCCCAGGAAACGGTTACCGGCCGCAGCGAAATCATTCCGTGGGAGTAGCGAAGGTTGACTGGACCGACGCGCCGCGGGCCAGACAACCCTGCTGCCGTCAAATCAGCGCTTTCGGCGGTGACCGATCCGTTGATCAAACTTAGCGGCCAGCCGGAAAAATTCACGCGTGCATCCAGCAAGCCATGTGCGGAAGTGCTGACCGCAACGCCAGAATGAAATGCGCGCACCCAACCGAGCACGTCACCCAGATCGATCTGCGAGGAAGTAATGTCGATGGCATCGGAAGGTGCAACGGCAGGCTCGCCATTGGGTTGCTCGCCCGTCCAATTCAGCGCGGCGGTCGCCAGCGCGAAAGAGTGCGGCGCCTCGATGCGCGCATCCACCACGCGCGCTTCGGAAAGGCTCGGGTCCAGCAGCACTTGCTTGGCGACAATGTTGATCGAAGGGTTGTCCGCGCGCGCGGCCAGGTCCCAACGATGCAGCCCGCTAATCTCCGCTTTCCCTTGCAAAACCCAGCCATTCACGGGCTCGCGAGGCTCCGTGTGCGCGCTAATGGATATTTCAAGATGCCCGCGAACGCCGTAATCGTCTCCGCGGAGCAGCCGAAAGAAATCGGAAATCGACGCGTTCTTCCATGAAAGTTCCAGCGCCGCCGGGCGCAGCCGAGACGATGTCCCGCCGATGTGCCCGTTCACGGTAATGATTCCGGGCTGCTGCGTAAGCACAGCCGCGCGCCAAGGACTGGCCGTCAGTTGCACATACCATCGGCCCGGAGATTCCGTCTCCACTGCTCCGTTCACGTCCACGAACGCGAATGGCAGCTTCTCGTTCCCGCGTTTGAAGTCGATCCGCCCATTGCTGATTTCGACGCGACGAAACCGAATCGGCGATTCACCTGCTCCCGCACTCGCGCCGGTAGCGCCCAGCGCGCCGCCCACTTCAGGCCTGGGAAGCCACTCCTCCACGTTCCATTCGCCGGTCGCATCGCGCACCAGATTCAGGCTGGGATGATCGAGCGAGAGAGTTCCCATCGAAACATGCCCGCGTAGCAAACTCAGCCAATGCAGTCCCACCGAAATCGAGTCCGCGCGCATGAAGTACTCGTTGCCGAAGCGCGGATCTTCTCCGATTTTCACCGAATCCGCTTCCAGCACGGGGCCGTCCCATATGCTGAAAGCGTAGCTGCCGACTTCCACTGGCCGGCCAAAAGCCGCTTCCAGCCGGGTGGTGAGCCGGGCACGGAACCGGCTGTGCTGCACCAGCAGCGATAGCGCCGCATCGCCCGCCCATACCAGCGCTACGACCGCAAGGATCGCGATCGTTCCGCGGCGCAACCAGCGACGTGGCGCGCGGGACTGTTCGGTCGATCGTTCACGGACAGCAGTTTCCAATTCAGATCCAATCCGGTGGAATGCGCTACGAGCATTTCAATCAGAAAGCCGCGTTGGCGGCAAAAACCTCGGAGGAGCCTTTGGAACGCACAGGGATCCTAGTGGACCTCCCGAAGCATCCGGTCCCAGCGCGTGCTGCCGGAAAGATGTTCCAGCGTCGATCCGATGTCGCGCATCGATCCGGCCAGGCTGCGATCGGAATAGTCTGCCGCCGTCGCGCGCACCGACCAATAAATCAGTATCGGCTCACCCACGATGGCGCGGCGGTCCACAAAGCCCCAGTAGCGGCTGTCCCAGCTGTCGTCGCGATTGTCGCCCATCACGAAATAATGGTCAGGTGGCACCACCAGTTGGCGATCGTCCACATAGTTCGTAATCCGCGCCGCCCATTCGGGTCGCAGCCGGTTGGCCGGCACGACATCCGCCGCGGGAGGAAACTCTTCGCCAAACGGGTCGTCCATCAACGGATCGTGTACCACGTACGGCTCGGATAGCTTCTTTCCATTCACAAACACGACCGAATTTGAAATGTGGATACGATCACCGGGAAGTCCGATCACTCGTTTCACGTAATATGGATGATCGTCAAAGGGATATTTGAAGACGACAATGTCGCCCCTGCGGATGGCGCGGTACGGCAGCAGTTTGTCGTACCATGTGCCGCGCCCTTCGAAAATAAACTTGTTCACCAGCAGATGATCGCCAACCAGCAGCGTCGGTTCCATCGACTCGGAGGGAATCTTGAACGCCTGGACGATAAAAGTCGTGGCGAAAAGCGCGAGCAGTATGGTAATCAGCAGCGATTCCACGAAATCGGCGAACAAGCTCTTCGGCCGCGCCACCGAAGATGTCGAAGTTGCCGGAGATACCTTTGCGGTCGGCGCGGCAGGCGCTTGCTCGGCCCCTACAGGCGTCGCTCCAGTTTCCATTGCATCCATCTAAACGCTCGCTTCGAGCTGATCCAGCGCCAGGCGCGCCGCGTCTTGTTCCGCTTCTTTCTTGCTCAATCCCTCGGACACAGCCAGCCTGCGGTCCGCATGCCACACTTCCACTTCAAAAACCTTTTGATGCTCGGGACCAGATTCCTTGCGTACGCGGTAGGAGACCGTGGCCAACCCACGCTGCTGCAGCCATTCCTGAAGAGCCGATTTGTGATCGGGTTCGTGAAGCACGTTTCCCTGGCCCGTGAAAGCCGGCTCGATTAAAGAGCGGCGTAAAAACGCAGCCGCAACCGGAAGACCGGCGTCCAGATAGAGCGCCCCCACGATGGCTTCGTACGCGTCAGCCAGCAGCCGCTTCTTTTCCCTTCCGCCGGTCTTCTCTTCTCCGGGCCCGAGGCGGAGGTATTTACCCAGATCGAGCCGCCGCGCGATGCAATAAATCGACGTGGCGCTAACCAGGCGAGCCAGTCCCTTCGACAGTTTTCCCGCTTCCCACAGCGGAAACTCTTCGAACAGCCGCTCGCTCGCTACCAAGCCGAGAACCCGATCGCCAAGAAATTCGAGCCGCTCGTTATCGATGCCACTGGACTCCTGGCGGAGCGAGCGGTGCGTGAGGGCACGCTCCAGAAGGTCGGGAAACTCGAATCGATGGCCGAGCAAGACTTCCAGTTCGCCGCGCTCTTGTTCGGTCATCAATCTGCTGGTCCCAGCTACTTTCCTTGGGCGGCGAGTTTCTTGGCCGCGTCCGCGCTTTGCTTGCATTGGGCTTGCAGAGAACCAGGAATCTGCGCGCAGTGGTCAAACGCATCGGCTGCCTGACCGTATTGTTGCGTATTTTGAAGTGCGGCGCCGAGCGCGTAGTAGTCCGTGGGATCGGGGTGTGAACTTCCCTGGGTAGCTTGCTCGAGTTCCTTCGCGGCCTCGGCAAAATTCTGGCGGCGGAAATAGACGAGTCCCAAACCGCTGTGTGCTTCCGCCACTTTGTCCGCTTTTGCCGCCGTAAACTGCTGGTCGGTCATGTCGGCCGGTTTCGGCAATGCGGCCAAACCCTGCAGCGCGCGCTTTTCGTATTCTTCGGCTTTGTCGAGCTGTTTGCTCGCTCCCGGGTCGTTGGCGTTGTACACGTGCGGAATCACCCATCCCACGGTTACCAGCACGTCTACGTCGTTCGGGTTGATCGCCAGAGCTTTGTCCGCGCTGTCGTAAAACTTCTTCCAGTCCTGCTTCAGGTAGTAGGCCTGAACCAAGCCGGCGTAAACCGCTTCGGTGTACGGCCCGGACGGATATTGTTTCACAAACGCTTCACCAAGCTGGATTCGGGTGTCCGCATCCTGCGGGTTGGTATCGAAGAAGGCCTTGTATGCGGCGTTCTCTTTCGGATCGATTTTAGGTGCCGGCGCCCCCTTCTGGCCCGGTTGACTTGACTGGCCCGATTGGTTCGATTGATTCGAGAGCGTGCGCTCCTCCATATCCTGATTCGTTTGCTGCTGCTGTTCTTTGTCCACGACGTTATTCGGATCGGTGCCCTGCGCCCGGCAAACCGCCGGAATCGCCAGACTCGCCGCCAGCGCGACGCCAAGCGCGCCAATTCCCGTGAACCGCCAACCCATTTTCATGACCTTCGGCTCCGTCTTCCTAGCCTTCGCTTAACTTCGCCAGCCGGTTCACCGTGCTGCGCTCAGTTGTTGCTCTTGATCTGCGTTTTTCTTGCAATTATCCTGCAAAGCCCCGGCGATTTGACTGCACTGCGCGAAAACTTTGGCGGCGTCCGCATGTCGATTTAGGTTGTGCAGATCCGCTCCTAACACGAACAGGTCCGTTTGGTCCGGATTCGCTGCTGCGTTGGTCGATTGCTGCAACTCGCTGGCGGAGTCGGTGTAATCGCCGCGCCGAAAATAAATCAGGCCCAGCGCGCTATGCGCCTGTTGCAGCGATTGATTTTTCGATCGCGCAAAATCGGCGTCCGACACCCCATCCGATTTTTTCATTTTGTCCAGCAGGTCAATCGCGCGCTTCTCGTAGCGTTCCGCTTCGTCCAGTTGCTGCGCCGCATTGGCAGCTTTAGGGTCGTAAACGTGCGGGATCACCCAGCCAACTGTGGTTAGCACGTCCACTTCATTGGGATTCAATGCGAGGGCCCGGTTCGCGCTCGAGAAAAAGTCAGTGAAATCCTGTTTCGCAAGGTAGGCGTTCGTAAGCCCCACCTCCACGGCCTCCGTGTACGGGCTCTTCGGGTAATGTCCCAAGAACGCGGTTCCCAGTTTGATCTTTTTATCCGTATCTTGCGGAGCGACTTCGAAAAACTTCTTATAGGCATCGGTTTGCTTCGGGTCGATGGGCGAATGCGTTTCCACGTCCTGCAGCACGCTTATTTGATCCTGCGACGCTTGCAGGTTTTGCATATTCGACGGACCGCCCGGCGGCTGCATTAGCTGCGCATAGGATGCCGACGCCGCCGTCAAGGTCAGCGCGAATGCCACAGCTAAGAACGCAGTTCCGAATTTTGCCGACGGCAAGTTCATGATCTGCTCCTCTTGTGTCGTGCGTCACTCCATTTTCACTGCATGAAATTCGTCGGGTTTTCGATCGCGCTCCGCCTTATTTCTCCTGAACGGACTGCCGCTATTTCTGGGCGCTCTGCTGACACCGCGTTTGCAAGGCGCCGGGATTCTTTCCGCACCGCGTGAACGCTGCCTTTGCGTCGGACGGCCGATTCAAATTCTGCATATCCACGCCCAGCACAAACAGGTCGGTCTGGTCCGGGCTCGCCGCAGCCTGCGTCGATTGCTGCAATTCGCTGGCGGAATTGGCGTAATCGCCGCGTCGAAAATAGATCAGCCCCAACGCGCTGTGCGCCTGTTCCGTCTTCTGCGTTCTCATCGCCGCAAATTCCTGTTCGGACATGCTCTTGGGCTTCGTCATCTTGGAAAGTAAATCCAGCGCGTGCTTTTCATCCGTCTCGGCCGTCTGCAACTGCTGCGCTGCACCCGCGGAATTGGGATCGTATTGATGAGGGATCACCCACCCAACGGTAGTAAGAACGTCGACCTCATCCGGATTCAACGCCAGAGACTTGTTCGCGTACGCATAAAAGTTCTGCCAGTCTTGTTTGGCTAGATACGCGTTCGTCAGCCCAACGTCGACTCCCTCCGTAAATGGACTCGTGGGATACTTCTTGAAGAACTCGGTCCCCAGTTTAATCTTCTGATCCGGATCTTGGGGGCTCACGATGTAAAACTTCTTGTAAGCATTCTGCTCCGAGGGATCGACGCTGGACTGGCGTTGCACGTCGGTCAAGTAATGCAATTGGTTCTGCATCGCATTGACCGATTCCTGCCCCGCTGTAGGTGTCCCGGAGGCCGGCGCTTGCGCCAACGCCGCCGGGGCGCAAGCCATTCCTGCGACAAAAACGACTGCTCCCAAACCAATTCCGAGCTTGGCCGCAAGGCTCATGATCCCCTCCTTTTCCTTGTGTTCCACGTGGGGCGAGTATGCCCCAACTTGGGCCCAAGTTCTGGTTATTGTTGCGATCCTTTACCATTTCCCGCACTGGTTGGCGGAGCATACGGCGCCTCTACTCCATTTGCTGCCGCGATGCGGGCCGCCTCCGGAGCGCCGTCAACCGCCTGCGCCGCCCGGTACTCGGTCAGCGCGGTCTCGCGATCGCCTTCCAGGTCATTAATGCGGCCTAGATATACGTAAGACCACGCCAGAATTTCGGAATTCTGCGGCGCTGACGCGCTGGCGCCGTTCGATGCCGGCGTCTTTGACGATGCCACGACCTTTTCGAAAAGTTCCTTGGCGCGACCGGCCTTTCCGGAAAGCACCGACGCAATTGCCAGTCCGTACAATCCGCGCGAATCGTCCGGGTATTTCGCCACCACCTGTTCGAACGTGCGCGCTGCTGCCGCCGCGTTTTGCTGCGCAATTTCGCGATCACCTTCCGCCAGCAGATGGTCCAGCTCAGTCGCACGCGCGTTCTGCGAAAAACTCAACTCCTCCGCCTGCGACGATGGCCCGGAGGCAAATTTCACGTTTTGTAGCGCCTGTTGCTCGGCGGCCACGTCGATGCCGTTCACAATATCCGGGAAGTAGTACGACATCGCCGGCTCCGCCTTCTCGAATGTTTTCAGTTCAGCCACCAACGGCCGCACCAGGATGAATCCGGAGGCATCGTCTTTTGCGAGCTCCGTTTCCATCTGGTTTGACGGCACATTCCGCACCCGCATGTCGACGGCGCGCACCAGACACTCATCGAAAAACGATATGAAATCACTCTGGTATTCGGTCGGCAGTTCCGGGGCGCGCGCGGCGATCTGCAACAATGCCGATTTTTTTTGGATGGCGGCTTGGTCGCGCAGCACCAGCGGGTCCAGCATGAAATGCAGGAACGAGTACTGAATGGCCCGAAGCGACGCATCGTTCTTCCGGCCCACCACGATCTCGTAGTTCGCGCCGTAATTCCGGAAATTGATCCGCGAGCCCACCAGCGGCTCCACGTATACAGTGAACGTGCTGCCCGTTGATTTCACGATCTCGCGCAGGTAGGCGTCCGAGGTGGTCACAATTTGCGCGAGAGCCGACCGGTAGGGCTCCATCGACGGTTCGTATTCCGGCTCGATCTCCTTCCACCGCACATCCAGCTGTGCTGCCTGATAAAAATTAACCAGGAGCGGTTGAAATCCCTGAATGCCAAGCACGTCCGGGGGTAACGATTGCTGGTCGCCTTGAAATTTGAAATCAGGAGGTGGCCCGACAACCAGGGCCAGAGAGATATAACGCGAAAGCACCTGCGCTGGGTCCGCCAGCTCGTGTTGACGGTAAAATTCGCGCACCGCCACAGCCGCCGGTCCATTCATCTTTGCCAAAGACGCGCGCAAGGCCAGACGCTGCGGCATCTCGCCCAGCGTGCTTTGGTCAAGGCCAAACCCCGCCGCGTCCAGCGCGCACATTACGGAGAATATCTGCGGGTTCGCCTCCACGTTGATGGGCGATTCAGACTGCACCGGCTGCGTTTCCGGCTGCTGCGTGGCATCCTGCTGCCCAGCCGTCGCAGCCGACGCGCCCACGCAAACCAGTCCAGTCAGTAGTCCAGCCGCAAGGTATCTACGAAAGGTATTTCGCATGCTAATTGACCGCGCGACGAGCCGCCAAAATGATGCAAATCAGCGCGCGCTTCCCCCAAAATTTCGCGCGCTCCGAACAACACCTCGCGCGTACGCTCAAACTGTATCGAGGGGATTCTGTGGAGTCAAGAATTGAGGAGAGATCGGATCGGATTGGTTCAGCTCGGGGGACGCCGCTAACCGCGCACCCGAACCTGGTCGAAGCTCAGGAACACATGCCCGCCAGAAGTCGGCTGCCCAAAATTCAGCTGCGGACGGAAACGCGAAAACAGCAGGATCTCGTCAATCTGCTGCTGCACTGCGGTTGAATCCGGCCCCGAAAGAATCTTGTAATACAGCACTTCGCCCTGCGCGTTCAGCGTGGCTTCCAGCACCAACCCGCCGGCGTTCCCATGATCGGTCGCGTCCATAATCGCGGTTACCGGGAACGGAGCCAACTGCTCCAAAGCCGCAGGTTGCACTAGATTCAGGGGCTGATCGTTCGGCACGGGCCTTCCCAACGTTATGCCCCCCACCATGCTCCTCACCACAAACGCGAAAACCACCAGCGCGGTCAAAATTCCGCCCGTGGCAGGGACCGCCAGCGGTTCAAAGATATTCTGAAACGCGAGCACGGTGCGAGTCCATAACCGGCTCGCCGCGCTCCAACGCGAAGGCCGCTCCAGCGCATTAATCCGAATGCGCACAGCCAAATCCGCGGGCGCCTTCACCGCCTCCAGGCTGGCCAGATGCCACGTCAACAGCCGGTACTCCTCCAGCTCATCACGGCATTCGCCGCAACTGCGCAAATGCTCGCACACGCGAACATGATCGGACGCGTTGATCGCGCCGTCAAAGTACCCAGGAATGCGCCGCTGTGCATCCTGACAGTTCATTTACGCGCTCCACGCGACTCCATCGAAAGACCCGACAAGCCACCCGAATCGCCGTCTGCCAATGCCCCTTGAAAAGCGCTGGCAGCCCACGAATTCCGCCGGATTTCCGCCACTCCGGTTCGCAGCAGCGGCTCCAGATTCTCTTTCAAAATTCGCCGCCCGCGCAGGATTCGCGACTTCACCGTGCCCACCGAGACTTCCAGCACTTCCGCAATCTCTTCGTAAGCCAGTCCTTCGAGATCCCTCAGAATCACCGCGCTTCGGAATCGCGGCGGCACACTCGCCAGCGCCTTCCGGACCTTCCCCTGCATCTCGTGCGCGGCACACTCATCGAACGGCGTCGCCTTGCGGTCCGTCAAATCGAAGTGGCGATTCTGCCCTTCTTCCTCGCCATCGATCGACACCTGCTGCCGATGATGCCGCCAGCACCAGCGCCGGTGATTCAGCGCCTGGCGCACCGCCACGCGGTATAGCCACGTCTTCAGCGAACTGCTTCCGCGAAAACCGTGAATCCCGCGAAACACTCGAATAAACACGTCCTGCGTGACATCCGCTGCGTCCGCCTTATCTCCCAAGATCCCATACACCAAGTTGTGAACGCTCGCATGGTAATACGTCACCAAGTAATCGAATGCTTCATCGGAGCCCGCCCGCAGCCCCGTCACCAACGCCGCTTCGTCTCGACCCCATCCAAGACCTTGCGCTAGTTCGGACATCTGCTCCGCCGTTCCGTCAGGGGTGCCTTCTACAGCTTTAGACACCGGGTTCCCAACTATGTTCCAAGAATAACAGAAATCCATGCTTGCAAAAGTGCCACAAAAGTACACCCCTGCCCCACCATGCGGCTCTCGGTAAGATCTTTGCCTGCTTCCGCTTAGCTAAAAGCCCGTGCGCGGATCGCTCGTTTGACGGTCCCGCCGTTCGATGTTATAAAAGTATCTATCATTCCCACGTGGGGCCGTAGCGCAGTTGGGAGCGCGCCTCGATGGCATCGAGGAGGTCAGGGGTTCGAACCCCCTCGGCTCCACCAATTTTCGCTCGCAAGCGAAAATTGCCGCGCCGAAGCCCGCAGGGCGTAGGCAGGCTCTCCCTTTCTGCTTTTGTAGCCTGAGGTCTTAAGGCGCAATGTTCAGCTGCCGTTTGGATGGCTGATCGCCAAGAGGCTACGCGCATGAAGTACGTCTATATCCTCGAAAGCCTAGGCCCCGTTCCCCATTTCTACGCAGGCATCACAGAAGATATTGACGCTCGCCTCACCAAACACAACTCCGGCGCCGTTTCGCACGCCTCAAAATTCCGGCCCTGGCGCATTAGAACCTAAATCGCCTTCACCGATGCACCTCGCGCATCCGCCTTCGAAAAATACCTGGAATCCGGCTCCGGTCGCGCCTTCGCAAAGATCAGATTCTAAAGGCTGACAAGAGCTGCGTTAACGCCATACATACGCACGATCTGTACTCACGCGCTTGCTTACGTTCCGATGCAAAATCGGATCCCTCAATCCACCAGTACCGCCAGATGCTAACCTTGCAACCAGCGAACGATTATTCCTTGCCGACGACGGCTGCGTAAGCGAACTTGGTATTCAGGCGCCGGTCCAAAATAGCGCCCGCATAACGAGAGCAGAGAACCAGTTCGCTATCGGTCCATTTCTGGAGCGACGGGAGCTTTTGGGCGCTGACGTTTCTGAGTATGTGCAAGCAGCGATAATAGAGCCGGACCTCGTTCAACCAGTTGTTGTGCTCTCCCGGAGATTGGTCCGACTCGCTGAAGAATTTGGCGAATATGTCGAAATCCTGTGGCCCAATTGAATCGCCTGCAACACCGGTAACCGCCCGAAGCGACGGAGATAGGCGTTGGCACGCAACGGTCTGCCACATAGACCGCCATTGCGCCAGCCCGAAACGAACCAGGGCCGCAACCGAAAACACGAAGATGAGCGCAGCAACCATGACTAGGACGCCTATGAATATGGTCCTACGCCCCGCCAAGGGGAATAGGCAGTCCGTACTATGCGTACTGAATCGCTCGAATACGGGAAAGAGATCGTTTAGTGTGGATCCGGAGAGGTTCTAATTGGACAAGCAAACCCATGGTTCTCCGAGCCAGAGTCTTCCGCCAACCGCGGAAGAGTACAAGGCGAAGTTAACCAAGCTCCAGCGGCGCGAATGGTCCATTTGGCTAACTTCGCTTGCGATCATGTTGTGCCTAACAGCTGGGTTGGCGTTCCTTTCTTTCGGCGCCGCGCTTCGTGACAAAAATGTGCTGGATTCGATCGTCGGTTTGACCGTCCTGATCTTGCTTTTCGGAAGTCATTCCACGTACGAGAAACTTGTCATTAACCGCCTGCGGCTCGAAATCGCTCAGAATCAGGCCGCCTCCGCGCAGTGGCGCGAGGTCGCTTTGGTCGACCCTCTCACCGGCCTTTCCAATCGCCGGTACGCTGAAAAGCGCCTGAAAGAAGAAATCCTACGATCCCAAAGGCAGGGCTATCCGCTGTGTCTGGTGGTCTTCGACCTCAATGAATTCAAACAGACCAACGATCGCTTCGGGCATGCGGCCGGAGATATGGTCCTGAAAGCCTTCGCGGAATCTCTCCGCAAGGTCGCTCGGGAAACTGACGTTGCGGCGCGGCTGGGCGGGGATGAGTTCGCCCTGCTGCTTACGGAGTGTGATTCGGTGCAGGCCGAAGCGATTATCGGACGCCTGACTCCGGGTGATGTGAAGTTTGAGGGCCAGTCATTGCCAATCCGTTTCTCCTACGGTTGCAACCAATTTCGAATCGGCGACGTGTCCGAAGACATGATGAGCGGCGCCGACGAAGCGCTATACGAACAGAAGCGCAAAGCCAAGAGGACGCCCGTGACGCCTGTGAAATGACCGTCGCGCTAGCGAGCGCAAAGGTACCGACCACAAGCGGTATGCGGCATCAGTGCCCGAATTTCCCAGTCAGCGTCGCCTGCGCCACGATCTTCCCTTTCATCGCGCGTTCTAAATCGTCCTTGCTCGCCCCAGCCTTCAGCCCCACTTTCTCTCGCAGCGCATATAGCTTGAAAAAATAGCGGTGCGCCGACCCGTTCGGAGGGCACGGCCCGCCGTACCCAATTTTGCCAAAGTCGTTCTTTCCTCACCGCGCGCCGTCGCGCAGCTCGCGATCCTGCGGCACTCCTTCCGGCAATCCGCGCGCGTCCGCCGGCAAATCGTAAATCACCCAATGCACCCATACTCCCGCGGGCGCGTCCGGGTCATCGACAATCAGCGCCAAACTTTTCGTCTCTTCAGGCGCGCCGCTCCACGCCAGGTCGGGCGACACATCTTGCCCATCGCGCGTGTACTTCTTCGGTATCGCTTGCGCATCGTGAAAAGCTGTGGAAGTGAGTTCGAGCGCCATATTCGTGTGCTCCTGCCTAGATTCTAATCCCAGCTGGCCAGAACTTTTCCTCCGGACAGCTTCGCCACCCAGCCCCCGCAGGCCGTAGTTCGCGCGCCACCCTTGCTCGTATTTGTTTTTGTCTCGGCGGCGGCATAGACCCTTATTCGAGACCCGAACTCGTTTCATGAAAAATGGTAAACTGCCTCAGCGCCAAGCGACGCTTTCAGCGTGATATGGTCACCAAGAATTACGCAATCGAAAAATGTCCGCTCACAACGCAACTCCTAGCATGCCGCGTACCCTTACGGCCTGTTTGCGAATAAGCCTCGTGCTCATATTTGTCGCACTTGCATCCGCCGCGAGCCGCGCGCAAGGCACACAGCCGGCACCGCTGTCCGCAACCCGACCTGCGCCTGCTTCACGCTTGCCTGAGAAACCCGCAGACATCCTGAAGCTGGCAATCGCGATAAACGGACTACATGCGGCCGGCATGTCTCCGTGGCACCTCAAGGCTAGTTTCCAGACGTTCGATGACGCGGCCCAACCTGAATCGAAGGGAACATTTGAGGAGTTTTGGGCTTCGCCAACGAAATTCAAACGCATTCTGACGACAGCGGCATCGTCCGAAACGGAATTCGGCACGGATCACGGCTACTACCGCATCGGCAGCCAGGACTGGCCATCGAAAGCCGAAATCCTGATCGGCGAGACGCTCATAGAACCCGTACCTGAAAGTGCGAATCTCTTTGGGCTTCACCTGAAGACGAAGCCGATTTCTATCGGAGCGGTACATCTTGAATGCGTAACACTGCAATCGGCGGGGGTGTTCGTCAGCACCGGCGTCTATTGCTTTGCGCAGGACGAACCCATCCTGCGGCTCAAAGTAGCGTCGCAGGGGAAGGCGCGAACGGAGTACGACAATATCGTCCTTTTCGACGGGCGATATGTCGCCCGGGATATACGAGTCATCGACGCGAACGGCAAAACGAGTGCGACGGTGCACATCAACACGCTTGAACCGATATCTTCAATTTTAGATTCGGATTTTTCGCCGCCGGCTGGCGCCATTCCAATTACTGAGCCGGTTTCGCTGCCACCGAGGACCGCTGCTAGTTTGACGCTTCTGCAGTCACTTCCCACGTATCCACAAATCGCAAGATCCACAGGCGTGCAGGGCGACGTTTTGTTGGATGTCAGCGTGGATCGAAGCGGCCAAGTGGAAAACGCTCAGGTTATTAGTGGGCCGTTAGAATTGCGGAGCGCGTCAATTGAAGCAGTAAAAGATTGGAAGTACGAGACATCTCTCATTCTCGGTCAACCGGTAGCGTTTCACACTCAAATCCAAGTTATCTTCGCACTGGGCCCGCGATAACTCAACTTCTGTGAAGCGGGCTACCATTGGTTTCCCACCGGCCTGCCACAAAGGCCGCCTCGCTGCCTGTACTAAAACTGTACTTCCGACCAGTAGCTTTCCTACCCCCCTCTCTTCTATGGTCGATCTGTGATGATGCGCCCGAACGCAAAACTCGACCACGGCACGCCACCCGCCACTGTTTATGTCGCGCTGGCTTTCAGGCCAGCAGCCTTTTGTCGCGCCCAATACTCCGCAACCCGCCACTCAAATCCAGCGCGCGCCACCGGTAGCGCCTCGCCTGCGGTTCCTTCCCGCCGCGCCCCCAACTCCCGCCCGGGACGCGCGCATTGGCTGTCCACGAGTTACCAATTACGAGTCACCAATCACGTCCTAAAGGGCGGAACGCTCGATCGGCCTTGCACACACGCAAGTCACACAAAACAAAGGACCGAGCATAGGCAAGGGCGGAACGTCGCGTCACATGTCATTTGCCCGAAAGTTTGCTTACCGATCCGCGTTTCGCACCGACCGGATGCGGCCAGCTCGGCAAAATTTCCCAACGGTCTGTTCCGTATCCTGCCGTACAATACGCCACTCATGCCTAAAATAACGTTCCTCGGCGCCGCAGGCACCGTCACCGGCTCGAAGTATCTTGTCGAAGCAGCGGACAAAAAGCTCCTCGTCGATTGCGGCCTCTTCGAAGGCACGCGCGAACTCCGCCAGCGCAACTGGGAGCGCCTTCCCATTCCTCCATCCAGCATCGACTGGGTGCTGCTCACCCACGCCCACATCGACCATACCGGCTACCTGCCGCGCCTGGTGCGCGATGGATTTCGCGGCTCGATTTTCTGCAACGCCGCCACCAAGGACCTATGCGAACTGCTGCTGCCCGATTCCGCGCACCTGCAGGAGGAAGACGCGCGCTACGCGGCGAAAAAAGGCTACAGCCGCCACAAGCCTGCGCTCCCGCTTTATACCGTGGAAGAGGCGCAAAACGCGCTGCGCCAGTTCCGCATAATTCCGCGCGCCGATGTTTGCAGGATCAGCCCGGAATTTTCCGTGCGCCCGCACGGCGCTGGACATATCCTCGGCGCTACTTGGCTCGAATTGACCATCACCGAAAACGGCAAGCAGACGCTCGTTGTTTTCTCCGGTGACGTCGGCCGCTACGATCAGCCTATTTTGAAAGATCCGGAATCGCCCACGCGCGCCGATTACGTGCTCTGCGAATCCACCTACGGCGACCGCGAACATCCCACCACGGACGTAGCCGAGCAACTCGCGGACGTGATCAACCGCACCGCCAAACGCGGAGGCGCGGTGGTAATTCCGGCCTTCGCCGTCGATCGAACGCAAACGCTGCTCTATTACCTCCGCCTGCTCGAAGACCAGCAGCGCATTCCCCGTTTGCCGATGTTCGTCGATAGCCCCATGGCTATAAGCGTCACCAGCCTGTACGAGAAGTACAGAAGCGAGCACGATCTGAAATTTTCAGACGAGGAACTCAAGGGCGATCACGATCCGCTCAACGTACACGAAGTGCACATGACCCGCACGGTGGAGGACTCGAAGAAAATCAATGACGTGGTTTCGCCCTGCATCATCATTTCCGCCAGCGGAATGATCACCGGCGGACGCATCCTGCATCACCTGGCGCGCCGCTTGCCCGATTCGCGCAGCTCCGTGCTGATCGTCGGATATCAGGCAGAAGGATGCGGCGGGCGCGCGCTTCTGGATGGCGCGAAATATCTGCGCATCCATGGCGAGGAAGTTCCCGTGCGCGCGGAAATCGTCGAAATCAGCCAGCTTTCCGCGCACGCCGGAAAGAGCGAACTGCTCCGCTGGCTTTCCGGATTTCAGGCGCCGCCGCGCCAGCTATTTTTGGTCCATGGCGAGCCCAGCGGCCTCAATGGACTCCGCGACGCGGCCACGCAGAAATTCCATTGGCCGGCAATGATTCCGGAATACAAGCAAACGGTGGATTTAACTTGAAGGCTTCAGGCGCTGGAACGCCGCCCGGAAAAAACTTCAGACGCGCGCTTTGAGCTTGGACAGCCGCTCGGCTGCGGCTTGGAGAGTCGTTTCCTTCTTGCAGAATGTGAAGCGAACGATGTTCCGGCCGTCGGCAGGATCGCGGTAAAAGCTCGACCCCGGCACACACGCCACGCCGATCTCTTTCACCAAAAATTTCGCGAACGCCACGTCGTCCGGAAAACCGAACGCCGAAATATCGGTCATGATGTAATACGCGCCGCGCGGTTTGAAGCAGCGGAATCCCGCCTCGGTGAGAATTCCCAGCAGCCGGTCGCGCCGCTCCAGATAATCGCGCGCCAGCTTTTCGTAATATTCAGCGGGCATGCCCATGGCCACCACACCCGCTTCCTGCAGCGGCGCAGCGGCGCCCACGGTCATGAAATCGTGCAGCTTGCGAATCGCCGCAGTTACTTCCGGCGCCGAAATCGCCCAGCCCACGCGCCACCCGGTCACGCTGTAAGTTTTCGATAGCGCGTTAATTGTGATGGTCCGGTCGCCCAGCCCTTCGATGGCGGCCGGAGAAATGTGCCGCGCGCCGTCGTACAGCATGTGCTCGTAAATTTCGTCGGTAATCGCAAACGCGTTCCAGCGATTGCACAGGTCGCGAATGCATTCCAGTTCCGCACGCTCGAAAACTTTCCCGGTGGGGTTGTTCGGCGTATTCAGAATAATTGCTTTGGTTGCAGGTCCGAACGCCGCGGCCAATTCCTCAGGATCAAACGTCCAATTCGGCGGCTGCAGCTTCACGAAACGCGGGGTAGCGCCGGAAAGAATCGCGTCGGGGCCATAGTTCTCGTAGAACGG
>DATLSB010000103.1:0-20375 GCA_035534415.1 Candidatus Dormiibacterota bacterium
GATGCGCCGTTCACTTCGGGCGCAAAGGAGTTGCAAAATGTCGCAGCAAATTGCAGCGCAACATCCCCACGCGCACGAACAGAACCTTCTCGCTTTCATTCTGTCGCTAGCCGCCGGGCTGTGGATGATCGCCACGGGCGGAATCATGATGAGCGGTTTCTGGATGCAGGGAATGATGGGCGGCGCGCCGCAAAGCCAGTACGGCCATCACTACGGCATGTACGGCTGGAGCGGGATGTATGGCTGGATGTACGGGCGCGGGTTGCACACCTTTGGCGAGTCGTGGCCGTGGATCGGGTTCGCGGCGGGATTTGTGGTGCTCGCCGGCGCGGCGTTCCTGTATCTAAAACCGCAGCAACAGCGTTCCTGGGGCGCGATGATCGTTATCGCGTCGGCGCTCGACTTGTTCTTCGGAATGGGCGGAGTGGTTGCCGGAGCGCTCGGAGCGATCGGCGGAATTATGGCGTTGGCAGGCTAAACGCCATGCCCGCAGCACGCTGCGGCGAAGTACAGTTCTAGTCCCCTGTACCTCCGACCAGTAGAAACCTGCACTGCAATCCCTTATGGTCGATCTGTGTTCATGCGCACCGACGACGAACGCGTCGCGAAACAGGCTCCTCCCAGCCGCAGGGACATCTTCGCCCGGCCACCGCGCCACGCGAAATTTGCTGCGGTGGAGGGGCGGGGTTCCTTCGCCCTAAGGCAAGCCGAAGGGAACGCCGCCATAAACAGGCGCGCCACAGCGCCTCACCGCTCGCGCTGCTTCACCCGCGCGATGCTTCCCGCCCACGATTCTCGGGTCAGAAATCACATCCGTTGGGGCGGAACGGTCAATCGACCTCGCACACACGTAAGTCATAGAAAACAAACGATCGCGCACGTACAAGGGCGGAACTTCCCGGTGCATTTTCTTTTCCAAATTTCCCGCCAAAATCCGATGGCACCCGCGCTTTGCAGTTTAGGGGGACGGAGCTTCAGCTCCGTCATAATGAATCGCGGCGAAGCCCCACACCTTTCGCGCTGCTCCATCCGCGCGAACTCTTCGCTTTTCTCCGCAAGCTACCGTTCACCAGTCGCTCCGCGTTGCCGCGTTCTACCCGGGGTCCCCAAAACGCTCCGCGTTGTGGGGTGGTTAGCCGGGGTCCCCAAAACGCTCCGCGCTTTGGGGTGGTTAGCCGGGGTCCCCAAAACGCTCCGCGTTGTGGGGTGGTTACCCGGAACAGTCACTCGAGTAGAAACGCATCTAAGTCGCAGAAAACAAACAACCGGGCATGCCTCTACCCGGAACGTCCCGGAGCATCGTTATTTTCGAATTTTGTTCGCGCCGCAAGCCCACCGAAAACTCGGGCCGCTGGGCGCACGCGCGCTGCTCCAAGCGTGTATCATCTGGCGGGAGCGAATCGACCAACCGAGGAGCGGAACATGCGGCTGAAAAATAAAGTAGCCATCATCACCGGAGCGGGCACCGGAATCGGCGAAGCCATCGCCCATAAATTCGCGCGCGAGGGCGCTCGCGTGCTGCTGGCAGGCCTGCCGAGCGATCCCGTGCGGGACGTCGCCGCAGCCATCGCGGCGCAGGGCGGCGAGTCCGAAGCGTTTCTGGGAGACTTGTCGGAGGAAGCCGAAGCGCGCAAATGCGTGGAAGCTGCCGTGCGCCGCTTCGGCCAGATCGACGTGTTGGTCAACAACGCCGGCATCTTCATCGCCAACGCGGAAACCGACGCCTACCGCATCGAGGATTTCGACCGCACCATTCGCGCCAACATCCGCACCGCTTTTCTGATGACTAAATTCGCGCTGCCACATCTGCACAAAACGCGCGGCAATATTCTCTTCACCGGCTCAGAAGCCGGCTTCAACGGCTCGGCGAGTATGACTCCGTACGGCGCCAGCAAAGCGTTCCTCCACGCATTTGCGAAAGGCGTCGCGCTCGAGCAGGCAAAGTATGGGGTGCGCGCCAACTGCGTCTGCCCTGGCGCGATTGATACCTCGTGGACGCGCGGCCCCGGCGGCCCACTCAGCCCCGAAATTCAAAATACGATTGACGCCACGGTCCCGCTCGGCCGCCGCGGAACGCCGGAAGAAATGGCCAATGTGTTTGCTTTTCTCGCTTCGGATGAAGCGAGTTACATCACCGGCGCGCTACTGCTCGCCGATGGCGGCGTGACCCCAGCGAAAGGGCCCATGGGAGAATTGGTCCCGGAGGAACTTCGCCGCCCGCCCGCGGGCACTCTGCCTCTGCGCCATTCGCACGACGGATTGCACGGCAAAGAAGTCTTTCACGCGAAGCAACCGTAAGTCGCAAATTGGCGCGGCGGAGATGTGCGATTACGCGAGCACGATTAAGTCGATCTCCACGCGCACGTCGCGCGGCAGCCGCGCCGCTTCCACCGTCGAGCGCGCCGGAGGATTCGCCGAAAAATATTTTCCGTAGACTTCGTTCATCGCCGCGAAGTCGCCCATGTCCTTCAGATAGACGGTCGCTTTCACGGCGCGGTCGAGCGACGAGCCCGCCGCCTCGACAATGGCTTTCAGGTTTTCCAGCACGCGCGCGGTTTGCTGAGCCACTCCGCCTTCCACCAGCTGATTCGTTGCCGGATCGAACGCCACTTGTCCGGCGGTGAAAATAAAGCCGCCGGCCTTCACCGCCTGCGAATACGGACCAATCGCTTTCGGCCCTTTTTCCGTTGCGATAATTTCTTTCATGCCGCCTCCCAATACTTAGCTGCGCGACCGCGCGTTACCTCGTTCGCAAAAATTCACCGCCAATTCCGCGAAGCGCGATTCAATCTCCGATTTGCTGCGAACCTTCGCCATACGGGTAGCGCGCTCGGAAATTTTGCGGAATGCCTTTCTGCTGCAGCCATTCACGGAACACTTTTCCAAGCTCGCGCCCGGTCGATTCCTCGAGCACGGCGCGCAGCACGCTGTAATCCACTTCCTGGCCGCGCATGCTGGCCACCATGTGCGCCAGTCCTGCCCGCACCGGCGCTGCGCCACACGCGTCTTCCAACTCGATGTAGAAAAGCGGCGCCTTGGCCAGCGCGATTCGCCGCTGCGGCAGCGGACTCGCGAACGTCGTCGCCGCGATCGGAGTTTCGTCGGAATATTTCACCAGGCTGTCGTAGCGGCGCAGGTATTCGTAAATTTGCTGCCGTCGCGCCAGCGCACCGCCGCGCGCTTCGTCAGTCACGATCGACGCGTACTCCGGCAACCCTTCGCCGATCCCGATCTCCGCGCCGACCGACGGCAACACCGCGCCGTCAAACCAGCCTCTTGCCATCGCCTCGCTCACGATTCGCAGAAACCGGTCGCTTGTGATTCCGAGAGCGAGCGCCGCCGGATTCACCAGTGCTCCGCCCGGGAAGCTCAGCGCTGCCGGTCCCCTGTCGCCGCTTACATTGAATTGCACAGCGGAAGTTTCCGCTACCACTGGTGCGTGAATGCGTTTGTCCAGCACGCCGAAATCGGTGTTCAGCGTCTGCGACATTTCCGCAATCTGTTGCGCGGCTTGCTCCGTGTTGCCCGTCAGCGGTTGAATGGTCAGGAATTCCGCCGACGACTTGGTATTTCTCTCGGGCCATTTCATGTAGCGTCCGGCTACAACAAACGGACCCAAATCCGACGCGCGCAATTCGTAAGAGTATTCGATTTCTCCGCCGAGCTTTTTCTGCTTTCGCCGCGCGCCGCCCGCCAGGACCGCAAAATCGGCGGGAACGCGCACGGTGTAGTACACGCGACTCGGCCGCGATGGATACGTCGAAAGCTCGAACTTCGGAGGCTGAAACTGCGGCGCCCATCCGCGCACTCCCAGATGAAAACTGTTCGGCTCGATCGTTACAACGGAATCCGAACCGGCGGGGGCCCGCAGCGTGTATTCGAAACTGACCTCGCGCTTCTGCTTGCGCATCCACGATTTCTCAAAGGTGATTCGCGTTAGGTCCGGCGACGCCTGGCCTTCGGCGGCGGGAACAGGCTCCGGAGTCACGTCGCGGCCATCCACCTGCAGGCGCAACTCGCTCCGGCCGAATCCTTCGATCGACGGCAGGCGAACATCCACAAATTTCAAGTCGCCGGTGCCGGCATTCACCAGTACATATTCCGCGCGAATCGCCAGAGTTGGAGAATCGCCGGGCACGAACCGAATGTGTTCGGTCTGCCTCACGATGTGGTATCCGGGCGCGAAAGGAACGGCGCACGCCGACATGCAAATGCAAGCCGCCATCGTAAGAACGATAGCCACCGGCCGCGAAAAGCTTCTGTTGGTGCAGTTCATCGGGCGTTCGATCGAGAGTTCGGTAAGCGCGGAAAGATTTTACCGGGGTGGCGCGATGCGGGGAAAGCTCAAAATCCGAATTCGAGCGATCGATCGGCCTGCGGCCGGCGCAAATTTGCTACTGCGCTGTTGCGAAACGGATCTGGCGATGGATTTTTAGATACCGGCGAATTGCCGCAGGATTTGCCGCTCGCTGGCGCCGCGCCTGCGGTACGCCAAAATTTTCCCCGCTTGAGAATCCGGCACTCCGCGCTCCACCAACTGGAAAAGTGTCGGCTCGCGCACGCCCGCGTTTTTCAGCCTCGCCAAAGACGCACCGGACAGCACCGGCTTCCCAGCGGCGCGCCGCCGTGCCACTCCCATCACGATCGCGTCGGACATGCCCGCTAGCTTCATGGCTTGCAGCTCGCCCCAGCCAAGGCCGAGTTCATTGAGCTTGGCAAGATTGAGGATGGATGTGTCGGACATGCCCACTTGCGTGAGCCCGGCAACCGCGTCGCCAGCGTCGAACGGACGATTTTCGCCGCGGTAGATTTTCATGATGGCCACGCAGTCGTCATCGCTAAAGCCGCCCTGGCGTGCCTCGGCGATCTGCGAGACCTCGGCTGGCGTGATTTTCAGCGCGGTCAACTGCTGCACGGCGCCGTAGCCCATGCCACTGGAATCGAGCGCCTTCGTATCGACTGGTTTGAGGCGGCTGCAACCAGCGCAGGTGACGGCCACCGGGGCGAACAGCGCCATCGCGAAGACGCAAGTCCGCCGTCGCGCACGAATGGCTGCGCCGCGCAGCGCGATACGCGCCAGGATGCTGGCCATGAATTGATTTTACGCCGCGTCATTGGACGACAGCTGCGATGAAAGCGGCTGAAGTGGCCAAACTGGCAAGGGGCCCGCGCAGCGCATTGCGCGCAAATAAATTAGACGTTGTACACGCGCTCGATATCAAACACTCCCGGAATGCGCTTGATTCCCGCAAGAATATGTTCGAGCTGCTTGCGGTCGCGAACGTCCAGACCGACATCGATCCGCGCGCGGATATCGACGCCGCCGCTCTCAAACGTGCGGATGTTCGCGCCTGAATCGCTGATGACGCTGGTAATCGCCGCCAGCATTCCCGGACGATCTTCAGTGAAGATTCGCAGCCGCACCGGGAACGTGGAATGCGTGCTGTGCGCCCACTCCACCGGAATGCGGCGCTCCGGTTCGTAAAGCAGATTTTGCACGTTGGGGCAGATCTTGCTGTGCACGGCGATACCGCGGCCGCGCGTGACGTAGCCGATAATGTCGTCGCCGGGAATGGGGTTGCAGCATTTCGAGCGGTAGACCATCAAGTCATCGTGGCCTCGCACGACGATGGTGGCCTCGTCCATCCCCAGCATGTGCTTGACGGTGGAGGTGAGCTTCGGCGGCTTCTCTTCCACCGTATCGCCGATCGGCTCGCCGGTGGCCTTCGCCAACACTTGCCGCGCCGACCATTTCCCGTAACCCAGCTCGGCATAGAGATCGTCGACGCGCGAACATCCGTATTCCGAGGCGACGCGATGCCAGTCTTCCTTGGAAATGTGTTTCAGATTCACGCCCGAGTGGCGCGCTTCTTTTTCCAGCAAGCGCCGGCCCACATCGGTGGCCTCTTCGCGCTCGTGCAGATGAATCCATTGGCGAATTTTCGTGCGCGCCCGAGACGTGTGCACCAGTGAGAGCCAGTCGCGCGAAGGCGTGTGCCCTTTTTGCGTGACCACCTCGACCACATCGCCGTTGGCCAGCACGTGGCGCAGCGGGACCATTTCGCCATTCACTTTCGCGCCCGCGCATTGGTGGCCGACTTCGGTGTGCACAGCGTAGGCGAAATCGATGGGCGTGGAACCGCGCGGCAGCACCACTACGCGCCCTTTCGGCGTGAATGTGTAGACCTCTTCGGGATACAAATCGACGCGGAGCGTGGAAAGAAATTCGCTGGGCTCCTGCATCTCCTGCACCCACTCGATCAGTTGCCTCATCCACACGATGCGTTGGTCGTCCGCCGTGGACACGCCATGCCCATCCTTGTATTTCCAGTGCGCCGCCACACCTTGTTCGGCGATGCGATGCATCTCCTGGGTGCGAATCTGCACTTCGAAGGGCTGCCCGGAATGAATCACGGTGGTGTGTAAAGACTGGTAGAGGTTGGGGCGGGGCATGGCGATGTAGTCTTTGAATCTTCCCGGAACCGGGCGCCAAATTTGATGGATAACGCCCAGCGCTGCATAACAATTCTTTACCGTGTCAGTGACCACCCGCACCGCCAGCAGATCGTAAACCTGGTCGAGCATTCGCTGCTGCTTCTGAATTTTCAGGTGCAGCGAAAAAAGACGCTTCACGCGCCCTTGCACTTCGGCGGGAATACCGCTTTCCACCATCTTTTCGCGAATCGTGTTCTGCACGTCTTCCAAAAACTTATCGAAACTTTTCTGCTTGGAAGCGACTTTCTTCTGCAGCCCGAGAAACGCTTCCGATTCCAGGTAACGGAACGACAAATCTTCCAGCTCGCCGCGAATCAAGCCCATGCCCAGCCGGTTGGCCACCGGAGCGTAAATATCGAGAGTTTCACGCGCGATGCGCTGCTGCTTCTCGCGGTCGAGATATTCGAGGGTGCGCATGTTGTGCAGCCGGTCCGCCAGCTTCACCATTACCACGCGCACATCGTTGACCATCGCCAGCAGCATCTTGCGGACGTTTTCCGCCTGGCGATCCTCCGGAGCGAGCAAATCGAGCTTGCTGATTTTCGTCACGCCTTCCACGAGCCGGGCGATATCGGGACCGAACTGTTCGGAAATGTTGGAGAGCGGAATTTTGGTGTCTTCCACCACGTCGTGCAGCAGCGCGGCGCAAATCGACGTGGCGTCCAACTTCATATCCGCCAGCAGATGCGCCACTTCCACGGGATGCGACAGGTAGGGCTCGCCCGAAAGCCGCAGCTGCGACTTATGCTGTTCGGCGGCGAAATCGTAAGCGCGGCGCAGCAGGTCCAGGTCGTCACCGGGCCGGTTGCGGTGCACCTTGTCCATCAGCTCGACGAAACGCAGATCGACGTTGCGTCGCGCTGCGATGCTGATGGCGGGGTTGTTGATGGCGCTCATCGGTGCCTCTATTGTAAGGCCGCCTTATTGTAAGTCGGAACCTGGGCGCCTGAGGGATTTCGTCGGTCTGCGCGTAACTGATGCGCGTGGCTTGCGATGCATTCACCCTTGCAGCCGCCGCCCGTCGCACATAAGCTTGGGCGCATGGGGAGTTATCAGTGTTCCGAAATATAGGCGGCAGCTCTGTACTCTGCGCGCTAGCCATTCTTGCGGGCGCTTTTCTTGTCCGCCAAAATCACAGCAAAAAACCGCCAGCCAAAGAATCGGCAGTCAGCGAGGGCGCGAACCTCTATAAACGGAACTGCGCCGTATGCCATGGCAATGACGGAACGGGCGGCGCTCCGCCGCGATCTTCTCGATTCACCGCGCCCGCGCCCGATCTGACTACTCTCGCAAAACGCCACGGCGGAAAATTTCCCGCTGACTACGTCGACGAGGTTCTGCGCAGCGGCGTGAAAATGCCCGATCACGGCCCCTCGGAAATGCCCGTTTGGGGCACCATTTTCAAGGCCACCACCAAATCGGACGAAGCCGAAGTAAACAAGCGTATTGCCGTGCTCACGGCTTATCTGCGATCCCTGCAAACAGAATAAACACGCGGGAAAGCAGAGGCATTTTCGTTGCGAACTGAGCGGCGTAAATACGGCGAACGAGGAAACTTACTTCGATTGTTCGAGGGCTTCGATCAGCGCAGGGACAATTTCGAAGAGGTCGCCGACGATTCCGTAGTCGGCAATTTCGAAGATCGGCGCGTTTTGGTCCTTATTGATGGCGGCGATGGTGCGCGCGGCTTTCATTCCCACCACGTGTTGAATCGCGCCGCTGATTCCCAGCGCCAAATATAATTTCGGCGCGACGGTTTGTCCCGAGCTGCCGATTTGACGGTCCATGGGCAGCCAACCTTCGTCGCAAATGGGACGCGACGCGCAAATTTCGCCGCCCAGCAGCTTGGCCAACTTTTCCGCCATGGCGATATTTTCGGGAGCTTTGATGCCGCGTCCGACGGAAACCAGAATCGGCGCCTGCGTCAAATCGACGGCTTGCTTGGCTTCGCGGAAACGTTCGAGCGGCTTGGTGCGAATCTGCTCGGGCCTTAGCTCCACGCTGACGGGCTTCACTGGCGCTTTGCCGCTCGCGTTTTTCGCCGCCAAATCGGCGCGGAACGCGCCGGCCTGAAAGGTGGCGATCCACGGCGGCTCGCCGGTAAAGACCACGTCTGCCGCGGTACGCCCCTGAAACATTTGCCGGACAAAAATCAGTTTCCCGTTTTCGTAGCGGTAGCCGATGCAATCGCCAATCATCCCTCTGCCCGCCTGGCCGGCGGAGCCCATCTGCATCGACGCGGCTAGCTTCGGCGCAAAGTCACGCACTTGATATGTGTGCGGCAACAGCACGAGATCGGGTTTCGCGCCTTCGATCACTTGACGCAGCGCGATTGAAAATCCGTCCGGCGTGTATTTTTCCAGCAGATCGTTTTCTACGAGCAGAACTTCATCGAGCTCGTACGCGGAAAGCTCGTCCGCGAGCGCCGCAACGCCTTTGCCGATCACTACGCCGGAAATCGAGCCCTTGGTCTGCTCCGCGATCTGCTGTGCCGCGGCGAGCGTCTCGAAGCTAACGCGATTCCACTGGGCGTCGTGCTGTTCGGTGATGAGAAGTATTTTCATGTCACATTTTCCGCCCGGCGACGATCCTTCGGTCGCGTTGATCCCTCAGGATGCCGACCCTCGTCGGGTCGTCACAGCACCCGCGCTTCGTGCCGCAGTTTTTCCAGCAACTTCGCGGCGGCCTCTTTCGGCGAGCCGGTGATGAACTCGGTCTTCTTGGTTTTCTGCGGCACGTAGATGCGCTCGATTCTTTCCGTGGGCGCATCCGGCACGCCTAGCGACCCGCGGTCCACCGTGGCGATCTCTTTTTTCTTCGCCGCCATGATGCCCTTCAGCGTGGCGTAGCGCGGCTTGTTGATGCCCGACTGAATGGTGAGCACGGCCGGCAGCGGCACCTCCACCCATTCGAACCAGCCAGCTTCCAATTCGCGCTTGAGTTTCATGCGCCCGTCGAGAACTTCGATGGCCATAATGATGGTGGCGTGCGGACGGCCAAGCAACTCCGCCAGCAGCACGCCGGTTTGGCCGAAGCCTTGGTCGTCGCTCTGCAATCCGGTCAGCACCAGATCGAAATTTTCGTTTTTGATTGCAGCGGCCAGCGATCGCGCCGAAGCCAGCGGATCGAGCTTGAAAAATTCCGCGTCGGATACGTGAATGCCGCGGTCCGCTCCCTTAGCCAGCGCTTCTTTGATGCTTTGCTTGGAGCGCTCTGGGCCCATGGAGATGGCGACGACTTCGCCGCCATGTTTTTCTTTCAGACGCAGCGCTTCTTCGAGAGCGTAGGCGTCCGGCTCGTTGGTTTCGAAGCTGATGTCCGATTCGCGAATCCAGGCGCCGGATTCGGAGATGGTGAGGGGCGCGTCCTTGGCGGGAACCTGCTTAACGCACACACCGATCTTCAATTCAGCCTCCCGGTCACCGGTAAACAGTAAATATCGGCGATTGTCACTCGCGTTTCAGTGACGCCGATCACTCTTCCCAGCGCTTGAAAATCAGCGACGCGTTGGTTCCGCCGAACCCAAACGAATTCGAGAGCGCGTAGCGCACCTCGGCTTTGCGCGCAGTGTTCGGTATGTAGTCCAAATCGCATGCGGGATCGGGATTTTCCTGGTTGATGGTCGGCGGCAAAATCTGGTCGCGCAATGCCAGCACGCTGATGCCCGCTTCCAAGCCGCCCGCGCCTCCCAGCAAGTGCCCGGTCATCGATTTCGTCGAGCTGATCGGCACGGTTTTCGCGCGCTCGCCGAACACGCGTTTAAGCGCTTCGGTTTCGACGGCGTCGCCAATCGGCGTGGATGTGCCGTGCGCGTTCACGTAGCTGATATCGCCGGACGTGATTTTCGCGTCCTTCAGCGCCGCGAGCGACACGCGATACCCGCCGTCGCCATGCTCCGCAGGCTGGGTGATGTGGTGCGCGTCGCCGGACATGCCGTAGCCGACGATCTCGGCCAAGATACTCGCGCCGCGCCGCTGCGCGTAGTCGAGCGACTCAAGAATCAGCATGCCCGAGCCTTCGCCGACGATGAAACCGTCTCGCTGCGCGTCAAATGGACGGCTGGCGCGCTGCGGTTCGTCGTTGCGCGTGGAAAGCGCGCGCATGGCCGCGAATCCTCCAACGCCCATCGGGGTGATGGCCGCTTCCGACCCGCCCGCAAGCATCACTTCCGCGTCGCAGCGCTGGATGATCTTGAATGCATCGCCTACGGCGTGAGCAGATGCCGAACATGCCGTAGCCGTCGCGGAGTTCGGTCCCTTCGCGCCGTAGCGGATGGACACGTTTCCAGCCGCCAGATTCACAATCGCCGCGGGAATGAAAAAGGGAGAAATCTTGCCGGGACCACCGTGCAGATATTTCGAGTGCTCGCGCTCGATCACGTCGAATCCGCCGATGCCCGAGCCGATGTAGACGCCCGTCGCGGTAGCTATGTCCGGACCGATCACCAACCCGGACATGCGCATTGCAAAGTCCGTGGCCGCAAGCGACAACTGGATGAAGCGGGCCATTTTTTTCAGTTCTTTTTTGTCGATCCACTGCAGCGGATCGAAGCCCTTCACTTCTCCGGCAATGCGGCAATCGAATCCGGTCGCGTCGAAGTGCGTGATCGGGCCAATGCCGCTTTTGCCGGCGAGCAAACTGGCCCACACTTCTTCGGTTCCAATGCCGCATCCGCAGACCAGTCCTACGCCCGTTACGACCACTCGGCGGCTCAAAGAATGCTTCTCCTGATTTCGGGATGGACGGCCCGCCACGGCGGGCAGGCCCGCCTGCCGACTGGCAGGCTCAAGGAACTACTTGCTTGCCTTGGCGTGCTTATCGATGTACTCGATCGCGTCCTTCACCGTGGCGATCTTTTCGGCATCCTCATCTGGAATCTCGATGCCAAACGCTTCCTCGAATGCCATGACCAGCTCGACCGTGTCGAGCGAGTCGGCGCCGAGATCGTCCACGAACGAAGCGCTGGGAGTCACTTCGCCTGCATCCACACCGAGCTGTTCGACAATAATCTGCTTCACGCGTTCTTCGACGCTGGCCATGCTTGTTCTTCCTCCGGTATCTCTGCCTGACGCCCTGATTAACCCTGCCCATTCTATTCGCCGCGTGCACCGCGGTCAACCTTTGCTGCGCGCTTACGGCGCATTTCGGCGTTTATCTTTTCGCATTAACCGGTAATTGGCGGGCGTTGCCAGCGCGCTCGCAAAAACGCCGTCGCAACTTAGCCCATCCGCATTCCGCCGTTCACGTCCAGCACATGCCCGGTGATGTAGCCCGCCTCATCGCTTGCTAGAAACACGATGGCCGCGGCAATGTCGCGAGCCGCGCCAAAGCGCCCCAGCGGAATCATCGACTTCATCTTATCCTTCAGTTCTTGCGGCAGCGGATCGGTCATCGGCGTCTCGATGAATCCCGGCGCGACGGCATTCACCGTGATTCCGCGCGACGCCACTTCCACCGCGACCGCGCGCGTCAAGCCGATCAGTCCCGCTTTTGACGCGACGTAATTCGCCTGCCCCGCGTTGCCGGTTTCAGCTACGATCGAAGTGATATTGATGATCCGTCCCGAGCGCTGCCGGATCATGCCAGACAGCGCCTGTTGAATGCACAAGTGCGCGCCGGTCAGATTGGTGCGCAGCACCGCTTCCCAATCCTCCAGTTTCATCCGCAGCTCCAGCATGTCTTTGGTGATCGCCGCGTTGTTTACCAGAATATCGATGCGCTCGAAATTCTCGAGCACGTTCTTAAAGCCGTTTTTCACGCTGGCTGCGTCGGAAACGTCCATCGGAACCGCCAGCGCTTGCCCGCCGGCTTGCTTGATATCGGCCGCGAGCACGGCCAGCTTATCGACCGTTCGCGCCGTGGCCGCGACTTTCGCGCCCGCTTCGGCCAGCGCCAGCGAAATGGCTCGTCCAATCCCTTGAGACGCGCCGGTAACCAGAGCAACTTTATCTTTAAGTGAAAACATGGCAGTCGAAACTATCGCAGGACTTCGAGATGCGCAATACAGAATGATTGGGAAACGCAGCAGCGCGACGCGAACACGTCACGCTTCGGATTTTTCCGCGCGCGCCATGCCGATCTTGTCCATGGTCGCTTGCAGGCTGGTGGAGTCCTCCGCTTGGAAACACCGCACCGAGCGGTCGATCTGCCGCAGCAAGCCGGTGAGCACTTTGCCAGGGCCCACTTCGACGAACACGCCGGCGCCGGTGTCGATCATTTCGCGCACAGACTCCACCCAGCGTACTGGCGCGGTCACTTGCCGGATCAGGGCGTCGCGCGCTTCTTCACCGGCGGTGATTGCTTCCGCGTCAACGTTGGTGATCACCGGAAACCGCAAAGCGCCGAAAGCGGCCGCGCGCAGCTCCGGTTCCAACCGCCGCCGCGCAGGCTCCATTAGCGCGCAATGAAACGGTGCGGAAACAGGCAGCATTACCGCACGCTTGGCGCCCGCTTGCGACGCGATCTCCACGGCGCGCTTCACCGCCGCAGCCGATCCCGAAATGGCGATCTGCTCGGGTGAATTCACGTTGGCCGGCGATACCACTTCCTTCTCGGCCGCTTTCCTGCAAATTTCCGCCACGTCTGACGGCGACAAGCCCATAATTGCGGCCATCGCGCCTTCGCCTGCAGGTACCGCTTCTTGCATATACTGCCCGCGCGCGCGCACCAGCTTCACCGCAGTCGAAAATTCCAGGCTTCCTGCCGCCACCATCGCCGAATATTCGCCCAGGCTGTGACCCGCCGCGAAATCCGGGAGGATTCCGCGCTTTTCCAGCGCGCGAAACGCCGCGATGGAAACCGTCAGAATCGCAGGTTGCGTATTCTCCGTGAGCTTCAGCTCTTCTTCGGATCCCTCGAAACACAATTTGGAGATTGAAAATCCCAGCACTGCATCTGCTTCGTCGAATACGGCGCGTGATTCCGGAAACTTCTCCGCCAGATCGCGGCCCATGCCGGGATATTGCGAGGCTTGCCCGGGAAATAAAAATGCCAACTTGCTCATGAAGTTCGTGGCAACCGCTGCTCAGCCGCGGGCGGATAGTGCGGCGACAGCGGAAAGCTCCTGTTCGATTTTTTCGTTCACGCGCGAGCGACAGAGCTCGGAGGCCACCCGCATGGCGTTCTTCACCGCGTAGGCGTTGGACCGGCCGTGCCCGATAATGGTGATCCCGCGAATGCCCAGCAGCGGTGCTCCGCCATATTCGGAGTAATCGGTACGGCGGCGCAGCGCGTCAAAGGCACGCTTCGAGAGCGCGTAGCCGATCTGTGACCGCAAGCTGCTTTTGATGGCCTTCTTTAGCATTCCGCCGATATGCTCCGACAAACCCTCACTCAATTTCAGGGCGATGTTGCCGATAAACCCGTCGCAAACGATCACGTCCACGTTGCCGCGGAAGAGATCGCGTCCTTCGACGTTCCCCAAGAAGTTCAGCTGCGACTGCTTGATGCGCCCCGCTGCCTCGCGCGTCAGCTCGTTACCCTTGGTTTCTTCCTCGCCAATCGAAAGCAGCGCGATGCGCGGCCTCTTCACGCCCCAAATCGCCCGGTAGTATATGTCGCCCATTACGGCGAACTGCTCCAGATGCTCGGGCTTCGAGTCGACGTTGGCGCCCACGTCGAGCACGATCGAAACTTTATCCTTGGCGTTCGGAAACGCCCACGCCAGCGCCGGCCGGTCCACCGACGGCAAAGTGCCAATCACAAATCTCGATACGGTCATCACCGCGCCGGTATTGCCGGCGCTTACCAACGCGTCGGCCTTGCCATCACGCACCAGCCGCGCCGCCACATGTAGCGAGCTGTCCTTCTTGCGGCGGAACGCGTGCGATGGCGAATCCGTCATGGAAACGACTTCCGCTGCCGGGACGATCTCGATCGGCAGCCCCTGGTGCCGGTGCCGCGCCAACTCCTGCGTCAGCTTCGATTCGATCCCGACTAGCTGCACCGCTACGCCGTACTCACGAGCCGCCAGAATGGCGCCTTCGACTTCCGCGCGAGGGGCATGATCACCCCCCATGGCATCCAGGGCAATAGTAGTCATGGAAAACTCACCCGGGTTCTCGGCCCAAACCCGGCAGGCGAGGAGAACTTAGGCCGACTTGGCCCCAGTGTCAATCACTTCGCGTCCATTGTAGTAACCGCACTTCGGGCAGGCGCGATGGGGCAGCTTCTTTTCGTGGCAGTGCGAGCAGTCCGCCAGAGACAACGGCTTCAGATGGTCGTGAGCGCGGCGCGTGGAAGTGCGCCGCTTTGAGTGACGTCGCTTAGGATTCGGCATTCGATCTCCTCATGGCAGGCCGCTACTCAAAGCGTCCCTGCCGGAAACTAGTAGTGTAGCGTTTTATTGCTTTTTGAACCAGTCCTGCTTCAGACGGGCAAGTGGCGCAAGCCGGGGGTCGGAACCATTCTTCTCGCAGCGGCACTCCTCGTTGTTGAGGTTGGCGCCGCAGTGGGGGCATAGCCCACGACAATCGCTCGAGCAGATCACTTTCATTGGCAGCGACAGATTCACCTGCTCGGCCAGCACGTCCGCCAAGAAAAGGCCGTCGCCCTCGAAAAAGCCGATCTCGGTGTCATCCAGGTTCAGATGAAACTCATCCTCGCGAGTGATTGACGTCATTGGCCGGTAGAAAAGATCGAAATCCTTGCTGATTTCCTCGACCACAGTGTCCAGGCACCGCGCGCACACCAAATCCACCCGCGTGTGCAGGTTCCCGAAAATCCGGATCTGCCCGTCCAAAAGTTCGGCTGTGGCGCGCACTTCCAACGGCTCGACCTGCCGGAACTCGCCCGAATGAAAATCCAGCGTGCCCGGGGCGTAACTCTTCCGGATGCGTGTCTTGCGGAGAGCGAGTTCGTTGACATGTAAGAACATAAAAGTGTGCTTTTGTAGCCTGAAATCCCATTATAGGTCCAGACGAAGCGATGTCAAGGAACGCTCCCGCAAACTCGCTGCGCTGATACCTAAACGAAAATAAGTCCTTGCGCTCAGATTTTCCCTGCTAACGGCGCGCCGATCAACTCCTGGTACTGCCGCAGCAAAAAGTGGTCCGTCATGCCGGCGAGATAGTCGCAGACGACGCGGTGCAGCGGCTCCCTCTTTGCGTGTGCGGCATAGTTCGGCGGCATTCGCCCGGGATTCTCCAAAAACAGGGTGAACATCGCGTCCAGCTCGGCCACCGAGCGCTCCCGCTCGTCCGAAATCGCCACGTTCGAATACAGCCGCTCGTTGAGGAAATGCTTCAGGCTAGCCGCCGCCCGCTGCGCATCCGGCGAAAAACTCGCCAGCCGCTTGGCCTGGCGCCGCACGTCCTCGACCGTCCCTACGCCGCTCCTCTCGATCTGCCGCTGGGTGTTCTCGATCAGATCCGTCGCCAGGTAATCCAGCACCCGCTTGAGCGCCTCGTTCAGCTTCAACTGCCGCCGCCCCTTCGGGTGCTGCCGCTCCACCTCGGCGAACGCCGCGTCGAAAACCGGGACGTTCGCGCGTAATTCGCCAAGGTCCACCAGACGCGCCTCGAATCCGTCGTCCAGATCGGCAGTGTCGTACGCGATCTCGTCCACCAAATCGATCAGCTGCGCCTCGATTGGCGGCCGCTCGTCCAACAAATACTCCGCCAGCGCCGGGAATTCCGCCGCCGAATAATCGCGCGAGTGTTTGACGATTCCCTCGCGCACCTCAAACGTCAGATTCAGCCCCGGGAAATCCAGGTAGCGCTGCTCGAATTGCTCGACGATCCGCAGCGCATGCAGGTTGTGATCGAACCGCTCGCCGAATTCGCGCATGCGCCGGTCCAGCTGATGCTCGCCGGCGTGTCCAAAAGGCGGATGCCCGATGTCGTGAACCAGCGCCAGCGCCTCGGCCAGCTCGGCGTTGAGCGAAAGCGCGCCGGCCACCGTCCGCGCGATCTGCGTCACTTCCAGCGTATGGGTGAGCCGGTTGCGGAAATGGTCGGAAAAGCGAGTGGTGAAAACCTGCGTCTTCGCTTCCAGCCGGCGGAACGCCCGCGCGTGGATCACCCGGTCGCGATCGCGCGCGTAATCCGTGCGATAGGGATGCGGCTTTTCGGGATAACGCCGGCCGCGCGACTGGCGGACGTCCATGGCGTAGGGAGCGAGCGGCACCGCGCCATTTTAGTGCAAGCAAAGGCGCGGAGCTACTGCGTAGACGACTCGGTAAACTTTAGGACTTGGACGCGGGAAGCAGCGCCAGCGCCTCATCGGCCTGATCGGCAATGGGCGTGTCGGGATACTCGGATTTGATCTGGCCATACAACTTGGCGGCTTGCGAAGGATTCTGTGCGCTATAAGAATTCGCCAGCGCCAGCATCGCCTCTGGCTTGGGAACCAAAATCGAGGGCTTCGCGATCAGCTCCTGATAGAGCTTAATCGCTTCGTCGTTCTTGCCGCTCCGCGCGTCAATTCCGGCCAGCTCGTATTTCGCCATGGCCACAACTTCGGTGTCTTTGCTGGCCGTCAGGCCGTTCAGCCACTTTTCCGCGGCTGGCACGTCATTCAACTTCTCATCGCTCAACGCAGCGTAATAGGCCGCCAGTTGCCCGGAGCGCGTTCTCTGATAGTGAGTCGCTACCTTCGAAAATGCCTGTTCGGCCGCCGTAAACTTCTGGCTGTCGCTTGCGTACGTCAACTGCCCCGGCGCCTGCGCGCCGCCGACCTGCGCCTGATAGATCGCCATCGCGCTGTTAAATCCAGCTTCGGCGCCGGCGGATTGCCGCTGCGTGTACGCTCGCCAGCCATAGAATCCAGCCGCGACCGCCAGCGCCAGCACCACCAAGAAAATCGTGAGCGTCTGATGCGAAAGCAGCGCTTCCGCGCCATGCGCGAGCGTATCGCGCACTTCGTCTTTCTTCAATTCCTTGCGCGAAATATGCTGTGCCAAAACCACACCTCAAGGGGAGCTTACAGAACAAAATGGTATCACAGTCACGCGCGCAGACGTACCTTTCGTCGCGCGCACCCCGATGGTTTGCGCGCCTGCGTGGACGAGCGGAGACACCAGAGCCGGATCAAATCCCGGACTCCGGCGTTTGCAAACAACCGCTGCCCTTATACCTTGTTGACGTTCTCAGCTTGAAAGCCCTTGGGGCCTTGCTTCACTTCAAACTCAACAAGCTGCCCCTCGTTCAGCGATTTGTATCCATCCATTTCAATAGCGGAAAAATGGACGAACACATCCTCCCCGGATTGCCGCTGAATAAAGCCGTACCCCTTCGATGCATTGAACCACTTCACCACACCCTGTTCTCGAGCCAACGTAGCCACTCCTCTTTCAGTGATGTCCCGATTCGGCCTCCACATCGCCGCAAATCCTGCTGCCCGTACGCACACACCGCACGTTCGCGCCTTACTGCGGTACGCAGGACCGCCTCGGCGGCGGGATTTTTGCACAAAGTGTTTTTGCTGTCCAGCCCAGGAAGAGGAAAAAATGACCATCAGAAACGGGCGACTGGGCCGAAATTTTGTGCGGTTGTTTTCGGTAAAAACTAGTGGGATTGCGCTCGCGAGTTGCCGTTGTCGCAACCGCGATTCGGCAGATTCTTGGCCATCACCAAATCCGTGCCGCCGCCGGGGGCGCGCTGGATGGTGAATTCGTCGGTGAAAGCGCGCATCAGAAAGAGGCCGCGTCCCGACGTGCGCAGCAGGTTTTCTTCCGCCAGCGGATCGGGAATCTCAGTCAACTCGAACCCGCAGCCTTGATCCATGATGTGGATCACCAGCCTTTCCGGTTCGAACTCGATCACCAGCGTGATCTTCTTCTGCGGGTCCTGGCAATTTCCGTAGGTAAACGCGTTGATTGCGCCTTCGCGCACCGCCATCGACAGCTTATGAATGTCGTCTTCGCCGAAGCCCGCCGCTTCCGCGACGCGCTTGGCTATGCCTTCCGCCAGGTCCACGCTTTCGATCAGCGTGTCCAGCGTGACCTCGAGACGTTGGGCGGCTTTCGCCATCGAGCCCCTTGTGGCTTGCGCCGAATGCGCACAAATTGCCACACATCCGTATCATAGCGCGTTCCGCGCGTCAATGCGCGACCGCAACGTCGGACGGGTCCGCCTTACGCCCAATACGTGCGGTCGAGCGTCCGGTACTGAATCGCCTCGCTCAGATGCTTTGGTTCGATCGACGCCACGCCATCTAAATCGGCAATCGTTCGCGCCACTTTCAGGATGCGGTCGTGCGCGCGCGCCGAAAGCCCCAGCTTCTGGATGGCCGTCTCCAGCAGCTTTTCCCCATCCGCTGAAATCGCGCAGTGCTGCCGAATCAGCCGCGGAGGCATCTGCGCATTCGCGTACAGCCGCTTCTCTGCGCGGTAGCGCTCCACCTGAACTTCTCTGGCGCGCACCACGCGCGCACGTACGCTCGCCGAATCTTCCACCACTCCGTTGCCGCGCAGCTCTTTGTATTTCACCGCCGGCACTTCCACGTGAATGTCGATGCGGTCCAGCAGCGGCCCCGATATTTTCGATACGTACCTTTGAATCTGCGGCGGCGAACAGTGGCACTCGCGCGTGGCGTCCCCGAAAAATCCGCATGGGCAAGGGTTCATCGCCGCCGCCAGCATGAATCGCGAAGGAAAACTCACCGACACCGCCGCACGCGCGATCGTCACGCAGCCATCCTCCAGCGGCTGGCGCATCACCTCCAGCACGTTGCGCTGAAATTCCGGCAGCTCGTCGAGAAACACCACGCCGTTGTGCCCCAGAGAAACTTCTCCCGGCCGCGGAATCGCTCCGCCGCCGATCAGCCCAGCGTCGCTAATGGTATGGTGCGGCGAACGAAACGCCCTGGTCCCCACCAGCCCGCGCCCGTTTTCCAGCACGCCAGCGATGCTGTGAATCCGCGTGGTCTCGATCGCTTCTTCCAGAGACATCTGCGGCAAAATCGTGGGAATCCGCTTCGCCAACATGGTCTTTCCGGCGCCCGGCGGCCCGATCAGCAAGATGTTGTGGCTTCCCGCGCACGCCACTTCCAGCGCGCGCTTCGCGGACATCTGCCCCCGCACGTCGCGCAAATCTACCGCGTACTCGCTGGATTCCTCCAGCATTCGCGAAGTGTCCACGGCGATCGGCTTGAACGATTCCGGCGCGTTGATCATGTCAGCCGCTTCCGGCAGCGTCTTCACCGCGAACACGCGCACTCCCTCCACAACCGCGGCTTCGCGCGCATTCGCGGCGGGCACCACCACGTTCTCGATTCCCCGCTCGCGCGCCGCCAGCGCCGCCGAAAGCGCTCCGCGCACTGGACGCACTCCGCCATCCAGCGAAAGCTCGCCCAGGAACACAAACTGGTCCAAAATTTTCCCGAAGAATTGCCCCTGGCAGCCTAGCAGCCCGAGCGCCATGGGCAAATCGAACGCCGAGCCTTCCTTGCGCACGTCCGCCGGCGCCAGATTCACCGTCACCGCCTGGTTGGAAGGAAAATCGAATCCGCAATTCCGCAGCGCCGAACGAATTCTTTCCCGGCTCTCTTTCACGGCCAGATCCGGCAGCCCCACCACGTTGAAGCAGCCCTGGTACGCCGGACTCACGTCCACCTCGACTTCCACCAGGTAGGCGTCGATTCCAAACACGGCCGCACTAAATGATTTGAAAAGCATTGCGGAAGGCCCAACGCTCTCTGCGCTCGTCAGGACACGACGTCAGCCGTGCCCCACTCGAAGCCACCGTCGCAACGGCTTCAGCCGCTGAGGCCCGCTTGTTGCGGCCCCGTATGAGCTCCCAAGCGCCTAAGGCCGCAGAGCGTATCTCAAAACGCTACGTCACGCTAGCGATACTAAGCGCCTTCATCCACGCAGCCCGCTTTTCCCAAAATGGGAATTTTCTAAACGCCGCGCTGCCTTACACCACCCTATTCTCGATCCG
>DATLSB010000104.1:0-3523 GCA_035534415.1 Candidatus Dormiibacterota bacterium
GAGGTGGAGAAGGGACGGCAAATGGTCTCCCAAGACTAGTTTCTTGACCCGTTTCCTTGCGAAGTGCAGCCGATTTAGGCCCGGACATTGTTTCATCTCCCTTTCACATGAATACTTTTCAAGCCGCGCAGCACCGCAAAATTCTCAGGCGAGATCCGAACGGGTCCCACAGCTCCGCTACACGAAATCGGCAGCGGCGTACTCGTTTTCACGTGAAAAGAGAGATGCAGCCGTACGGGGCTGAACAGCCACAAATAGTCTGCGGTTTTAGGGAGGAAACAACAAACTCAAAATCTAAATGGATGTAATTCGGGAAAGTTATGTTTGGCGGGTATTACATGAGCGCTACAACGGTGCCCCAGGCTTCGCGTAAAAGTGTCCATAGGAGGCCGCCAAGAACGCGCGGCGGAAAATCAGGTGGAACGCTGACCTTACGTTTTTTTGTCGCCGGATTCAGTCCGCTGCATGAAGGATTTGCCTGAGCGCCTCGCCGAGCCGCTGAGCGCGGGCGCGGTGTTGGCGGGAACGGTGTCTCCCCACGAACTCTCGGTGGCGGCGCGCAGCACGAGCGCCGTGCGGCGTTCTGGGAACATTGCGAGCCCCGTGCCGAGAATCACCACGATTCCGCCGAACCAGATGAATTTCACCAGCGGGTTGATGAACGCGTGGATCACCGGCTTGTTGGTGGAGGGATCGATGCCTGAATAGACGACGTAGAGATCGCGCAACGGCGAGGACTCGATCGCGACGATCGTTTCCGTCACCTGGCTGGCGGTGAATAGGCGGCGCTCAGGATAGAGCATCATTTCCGATTTGCCGTCGCGAAATACCTCGATGGTGGCGCGTTGCGACGAGTAATTCGCGTTGGACGGCGAATCGAAATTCTGGCACACCAGGGTGTAGGGGCCGATGTTGAGGCTTTGGCCGACGGAGACTTGCTTCGACACGTCCTGGCTGAACGCGCGGCCGGCGATGCCGATGAAAATCAGCACCATTCCGAAGTGCACGATGTAGCCGCCGTAACGCCGCGTGTTGCGCATGGTAAGTTCGCCGAGGGCGCTGATAATGTTCACGTGATCCCGCGAGGAAATTACGCGCGCGCCGCGGAAGAACTCGGACGCAATCGTGAGCGTGACGAAGACGGAAAGAATCAGGCACATCAGCGCGTAGAAATTGCGGAATCCAAGCACGTCAGCAACGGCTCCCACCACCAAGGCAATTCCCAGCGGCCACGCGAAATTGCGCTTAAGCGCGTCGAAAGAGGTTTTGCGCCAGGCGAGCAGCGGGCCAACGCCTGTCAAAAACAGCAGAAACAACGCGATCGGAATGTTTACCTTGTCGAAGAAGGGCGGCCCAACGCTGATTTTGCTGCCGGTGAACCATTCGGAAAACACCGGGAAAAGAGTGCCCCAGAGAACGGCGAAGCATGCAGCGAGAAGAATCAAATTGTTGAAAAGGAAGCTGGACTCGCGCGACACCAGCGAATCGAGCTGATTGTCGCTGCGCAGATAATCGCGGTTTTTGTACCAGGCCACCAGGCAGACGGCCAGCACGATGGCCAGAAAACCAACAAACCACCCGCCGATCTGCGATTCCGCGAAAGCGTGCACGGAATTGACGATACCAGCCCGCGTCAGGAACGTGCCCAGAATGCAGAGCATAAACGTGCTGAACACCAGCCACACATTCCACACGCGCATCATGCCGCGCTTTTCCTGCATCATCACGGAATGCAAAAAAGCTGTTCCGGTGATCCATGGCAGCAATGCCGCGTTTTCAACCGGATCCCATTCCCAGTAGCCTCCCCATCCGAGAACGGCGTACGCCCAGTGCGCGCCCAGCAGAATGCCCACGCCAAGTAAGCACCACGCCACCATGGTCCAGCGCCTCGTGATGTGAATCCATTTCTCTCCGGGATAGCGGCTCAGCAGGGCAGCCAGCGCAAAGGCAAACGGAACCGTGAATCCCGTGTAGCCCAGGTAGAGCATGGGCGGGTGAATCACCATCTCGGGATACTGCAACAGCGGATTCAGGCCGCTGCCGTGCGAAAGCTCCGCCATTCGCAGCACGCCGGAAGAATCCGCGCCAGCGATGACGTTGAAAGGATTGGCGACGAAATTATTCAGCGTTAAGAAGAAAATCTGCACGCCGGCGAGTATCACGCCGACCCATGGCATCAGTTCCGGATGGCGCTTGCGGTTCAGGAATAAAGCCAAAAACGCGAACATCGACAGCAGGAAAGACCACCAGAGAAGCGACCCTTCCTGTCCAGCCCAGAGCGCGGCGAATTTGTAGAAGCCGGGAAGCGCGCGGTTGCTATGCTGCGCTACGTAGGCCAGCGAAAAATTGTCGGTGAAGAAAAAATATTCGAGGGAGGCGACCGCCAGCGTGACCAGACCGAACACAGCCATGCCGGCATGACGCGCGCTTTTGGAAAGCAACTGTTTGCGCGCGTAGATGCCGATCAGTCCGCCGACGAAGGCGTACACGGCAGCCAAAAACGCAAGCAGCAGTGCAAACGAACCAAAAATATCCACGATGCCCCCTTCTAGTTCAGCGGCAGGTTAACTTTTTCCGGCGGTGGCCATGCTGCTGCCGACCGGAGCAGCCTGGTACTTCGAGGCGCATTTCGCCTGCACCTGCTCGGCAACGAAGGCGCCCTGCGGCGACATGCGGCCCTCTACCAGCGCTTGCGCGCCGTCCTTGAACGTGTCTGGAAGGGGATCGGTGCCTACGTAATTGACGGGAAGTTCCTTGCCGTTTTCCTCGAGGACGAAATGAAGGTGACCGTCCTCGTGTTGTATGGTGCCTGCCATAACATCGCCGGAGACGCGCATCCGCTGATGGAGCGCCGTGCCGTGAAGGGTAGAAAGCTCGGAGATCGTGTGGTAGTAGGTTTTACTTTGGGTGTATCCGACGTAAGCCAGCGCCAGCAGCGTGACGACAATGATGCCTGAACCGATGATAAATTTTCCGCGCGCTTTCATTCCTGGACTCCCATCCGTTCCCCCGACGGGAACTTCGCATTGTAGCACGGAGATACGAGCACGCCGAAAGCAAGTTGGCGCGCGATGGAAGGGGAATTTGCCGAACTGCCCAAGCGGAACAGCTGGTGCGCAGCGGCAAACCTCTGCCTGATCAGCCGATCTTGCGAGCTAGGGCCGCCCGGAACTTAGTCGTTCTCAGCGGCTCTCGAAGCCACGGTTTTCGCCGGCATGGGCGGAATCCCGGGGATCGCCGGCGCGTTTTCATGCGTGCCGGACTGATTCGTGTCGGCAGCCGCGCCCAGCTTGGCGCGCAGGCAGCCCACGAGTTCCGGAGCCAGATTCGAAATGGCCATGCCTTCCGAGACGATAAACTTGCAGCTCAGGATCGGACGAGCGCGATCGTCATCGGGAAGATGGCAATCGACTCGGCAAAACTGGCATTCCTGGTTCCAGCAGAAGCGCCCGTAAGGAATTGTCTCCGGGCTGATGAATTGGAATGCGCGGAGCAGAGAATTGCGCTCCGGCACGAGAAACGT
>DATLSB010000105.1:0-7678 GCA_035534415.1 Candidatus Dormiibacterota bacterium
ATTTCTTGGCGATCGGCGCACTGTAAGCCTTACCTAACCAATAGCGATGTGAGGCTTACAGTACCACAATCAGCTTCTGACACGCATCAGATGGGCCTCTGGACCGCTTTTTAGAGATCAGAATGCGCCGGATTTAGGTAGGACAGTATCGTTCCCGCAGCGCAGCCGCAGCCAAGGGCGATCATCGGGAGCCGTGCCAGCGGGCGTGCCCCTTAACGGCGGCGAGAGCGAAGGGAATCGATCTCATCTGCTGATGCTGTGACCTGCTGCCTGTGTGTGTTCTTGCCCCTGGGTTCGTGAAAAAGACTGCTCAATCCCGTGCCCTGGAGCGGATTCGCGGTTCGGTTGCATCGCAGTTCGGTGCGAAATATCGCGCGATAGTTGCTCCGCAAGATGGTCCTTGTCGTTGGTGTAGATTTGCGCATCGTGGCGGCCACGCGATACAGCTACGTATGCCAATCGGCGATTAACGAGCTTTTCGCCCGGTCGCTCGGTGTCCACATGGATAAGGACGCGGTCTGCGGTCTGTCCCTGGCTGCTGTGGCTGGTGACCGCATAGCCGTGGTCGATGTGCCGATTCTCCCGGATGTTGAATGAGACCGTGCGGCCTGAATCAAGGCGGATTTGCAGATTTCCGCGCGCGTCGATCTTCTCGATGGTGCCCAATTCGCGATTCGCTATGTGTTGTCGGCGGCTCGGCGATGTAAACTGCACGCGATCACCGGTCGCAAACTTGCGCTCCGCCTCGCGGTACAGCGTGACGCCATGCAGACGGCGCGGGTCGTAGCTCACGTGCTCGCCGTTCCCGCGCCTCACCGTGATCACATTCTCTTTGGCCTTCGTGCGCCGGACTCGCGCGTACTCTCCGGCTTCAAGGCCGAGCGCCTTGCTGCCTTTCGTATAGCGCACCATGTTACCCGGCTTGTATCGCTCGGCCCACTGCCGGTCTGCCCCGGTGACTTCCTGCCGCGCTACGAGGACCGTCATGCTGTGCTCCCTGTGGTCCACTTGTCCTCGCGTTTGCATTTCCCTGTGGATGATCTGGTTGATTTCCATTCGCGATTGATTGTTCGGCGAAACGACTAACGTCCCTTGCGACTGTTTCGCATATTCGGCGGCGATTTCCATCAGCCGCTCTTCGCGGTCCGCAACCTCATGCACGCGTCCCTGGGAGTCGAGATTCTGGATCGCTTCTCTCACCTGGCCACGTGAAAGCTGCTCCACCACCTCCTTGAGTGCCGGGTCCCTCTGGCGCACGATTTCATCCAGCCGCGCAGTTCGGATTCCGGCTTCCTGTAGTTGCTGATACGGGGTTCCAGCTTCGACGGCTTGGTGCTGGCGTATGTCGCCTACCAAAAGTACGCGGCCATGTTCTCTGAGTCGGTGGAGGAATTCGTTCATCTGCTTCGTGCTCGTCAAGCTCGACTCGTCTAAAATGTAGAGCCTATTTTGTCCGTCGAGCATTTCATCTGTTCGCAAAAGATGCCGCTGCAACGTGCTCGATTCGATTCCGGCTTCAGCGAGTTTCTGTGCTGCGCGCGACGTTGGCGCAAAGCCTTCAACTTTGTAACCGTCGATCTCGGCGGCTTCGCGGATGGCCGCCAGCAAAGTAGTCTTGCCCGATCCGGCAACGCCTTCGAGCGCAGTGACCTGATCCCGGCTTGCGAGGATTTGCTCGATAGCTCGCCGTTGGCTTTCACTTAGATGCGGATGGCCTATCTCGATTCCTCTGCGCGTTTCGGCGCTGACAATGGCCGGATGCCTGTTCTGTCCCTCGCACATGACTTGGATCGTGTCGCGCTCATAATCAATCATCTCCTGAGTCGTGTATGCCCGGTTTGGTGCCCCCGGCATTTTTTCCACGAGGATGAATTCACCGCCTTTGGTGCGTTTCTCGAATTCAGCGCGGACCTCGGTCAGTGTTGCCTCGCCCATCGAGCGCCTCAACGCATCCCGCAATAGCTCGCGCTCCTCCACTACAGCTTCCCGCTCTAGATTCCTCTCTTTCGAGAATGTCACCGCAGACCGTACCGACGTATGCGGGGCTTCGTGCCCAAGCCGGTTTGCTCTCTCCGTGGCTGCGGTTCTCACCTGTTCCGGTTGGTTTCCGAACGCCTCCGCCGTCTCCCGATGACGCAGTTGCACTTCTTCGTGCGAAAGGTCGAGCTTTGCTTGACGTGTTTTGTGCGCGGCGATTTGTGCGGCGTCGGCTCCCCGCTGATTCTCCTTCGCCAGATGCTCTTCGATCTGCTGGCGGCGCGGACTTGATGCGGCAAGATATTCGTCGCTATAGCCCCTGATTTCCGGCTGGCCACTCCTTCCGCGCTCGACCTCGTATCCTAATTCCTTGAGCCTCATTGCGAGTTCGGAGCGGTACACTGCTGTGGCGTATTGCTGTGTCTTATACAGTTCCCTTGGCTGAAGTGCGTAGGTTTCTCCGTCCTCCGTTTCCGTAAGATTGAAGAAAACCACGTGCGTGTGCAGTTGGGGTGCGGCATAGCCGTCCACGGGCCTAGCACTGTCATGCTCAAACTTTGCCGCTACCCATTTGCCGGTTGTTTCCGCTGGCAGGTTTCCTCCGATTCGCGCCTGGACGTATCGCTCCAGTTCGTCGAGCGCGACGGCCACACTTTCTTGATGTGCTGCGCGCACCCGTTCATCTCCGCCCACGAGAGCAGTGAGCGATACGCTTTTCGGTGCGGAGAATGTGGCATCCCAACCGGCGCGGTGCTCCATCGTTCGTACTTTCTGGCCGTGTTCGTTCACGTATTCCCGTGCGGCTTTGTGGCGGACGAGCTGCTCGCCCGTCATCGGGTGCTGGCCTTCCGAGAGCCGTTGGAAGTGCTCCTCGCGCACCTCACCCCTCAAGCCCCATCGCTCCGCAAGCCTGCCGTGCCACTCGCCGCGTATCTGATCCCCTTGCGTATAGTAGTTCTCGCGCGCATTCGCGAACTCTTCGGCGTGGTACGCCTGCGCCTGACTCGCGCTCAAGGGATTCGATATGGTCAGCATAAATCGGCCTATTCGAAGAAGTGCTCTTGTGTCGGCCCGGTCCGGGCCAATTGATGTTCGCGGTCTTGCTTTACTTCATTTAGGGTGATTGTGTGCTCGGGCATCTCGTTCGCTCCAACTGCTGCCGCTCCTGGTCTTGTCAGTTCTTGGGGCCGTTTTCTCATTGACCGTTCAATGTACTTCGGGTGCTTGCTCGGCAATTCGATGAACGGGAAGTTCATTCGCGCGACAAGATTGCCCTTCTTGAGATACCCGCACAGGTCGGCAAGCCCGCTGATCTCCGAGGCCATTACAAGCGGCTCGACCTGGCGTTCGAGGTTGTAGCTCTTGGTGTTCCTATGCCGTCCCAACTGTCCGCTTGAACGGCTCTCGCGCAGTCTCTCGATTTCTACCTCGCCAATGGTTTTTGAAATCCACTCCGCCGCACGGCATTCGCTAGTGCGCAAGAAGATTTTCGTCGCGGGCTGCGACAGCATGGCCTCCGCTTCATGCCCGTAGCGTGTTTCAAGCTGGCTGCGCCCCTGGAAGCCAAGCACAACCGGATTATTGGATTTGCGATTTTCGGTGATGGCGGTATGTAATTGTGGCAACCGCTGCAAGCTTGCCAACTCATCCAAAACGAACCAAACTTTGCGCGGACTGGTCTGTTCCGGGCTTTCCGATCCTTGGTTCATCAGGCGCAATACCAGCGTATCGAGCCACAAGCTGGTGAGAGGGATAAGCCGTTTGCGCGTTTCGGGCGTGCTCGTGAGGAAAAGCCAGCCGCTTCTCTGTTTCGACCACTCCGCCGCGCTCCATCGGGCTGTAGTTTCTTTTTCTGAGGGAAGCAGTTTCAGTGTGTCGGCGATCATGTTCAGGGACGCCAGCACGCCGCTCCGTTGCGCCGGTGCCTGCCGGTCGATCATCGCCGCATACTCGGTGCCTTTCACCCGCCGGTCGATTTCTTCCTCATGGCACATCCACCAAGCCATCTCCTCGGGGGTTGGCCTGAAGGTCAGAAGGTGCGCGAAGATTTTTCTCGGGCCTTCGACGAAAAATGGATTCTCGTTGTGCCGGTCCGGGAAAAGGGATGCAGCTAAGGTCAGCGCCTCTGCGTCGTGCCTCAATTCATCGCCGGGACTCCAATATGGCATTCGCGCATCGAGCGGATTCAGGATCGCGTCGCCGCGCTCGGGCGCATAGAACTCCGGCGTGTAATCGAGCGCCGGGTCATAGACGATGGCCGTCTCGCCGCGCTCTTCGATCTGCAACAAGATTCTTCGAATTAGAGTGCTCTTGCCAGTTCCGGTGTCGCCCATGATGAGGATGTGGCTTGGCTCAATAGCGCGAGGGAGCCTCAGAGTACGCACCTGGCCGAATGCTCTCTGTGCGAAAGTCTGGTTCTGCTCGAAGCCGATCCCGTCAGACCGATTTCTTCGATTGAACTCCCTTACGGTAACAAGTTCCGGGCCTTTGAGTCTGCGCCCCTCTTTCCGTGCGCGGGCGCGCGCTGCATCCTTCGGGATAGAGACGAGCAAGCCTACAAAGAACACTCCCAAGCCACCCCAAAGGGCTGGCCTCAGAAAGTCTGTGAAGCTTTGGTCGCCGTAAATCCAATGACCCAAGAACGCATACAGCCTGGCGTTGTCATATTGCCCGTGCTGGAAAACGAGCCGTTGGTCTCCCATTCTCACTGCCGCTTCGGTCAGTGCAAACGTGCTCTCGCCTGTCGCCGTCTTGACGAGCATTACTTCTTCGTCGAGCGCCAATCGGCTGCCTTTCTTGTCTGAGACATTTAGGAGTGCGTAGCGGCCACTTTTGAAACCAATTCCGGCTCGCAATCCGCAGCGGACATACGTCGTCAAATAGAACTTCTGCAAGGGTGTCAGCACATAGACATAACGGTAGGCGCAAATCGCAGCCACACTGAGTAATGCTAGAAACAGAGTGACCATCGTCCATGCGGCCTTGGGATTCGGCCACTCGCCCGCATACTGATTTCGACCCCAATTCTGCCTCATTTCGGACCCCCTGCTGCGCTCGCCGCAAGACGCTCCTGCGCCTTGCAGAATTTGTCCTGGTCTGCCCGCTCAATGAGCCGCTGCATTTCGTCGGGCGTCAGTGCCTCTCCGTGGGCCAGTTTGTAGTGCGCATTCAGAAGGATTGTCCGCAATGCGATAATCTCGGCCAGCACCATCTCTTCCAAGGCACGCGGCTTCTGCACGCCCGCTTGTCGCAAGAGTGCCTCGCGGCACCATTCGCTGAGCTTCAAACCATCGCGCTCGGCTACGGCAATGAGCCGCTCGCATTCGGCCTCGGTCATCTTGCAACCTACGGTTCTGTTCCGCAGTTGATCGGCAGGCATAGGAAAGACCTCCTGGAGGAAACTTCATCGAAAATAGACCGTTCGCCATCGGTGAACAAAATCAACAAGTTAACGAAGAGCGCCGAAGGTTAACCGCCAGCGCCGCGATTTTGCTAACCTGCGCCGCGAGAACACGTTAACCAAAAGCGCCGCGCGGCGCTTTGCAGCACCCAACTTGGGGTGGCGTGTCCACAAAACTCCCGCTGCGAAGCAGCGCCTCTTCAAAGTTCACCGTATTCGAGCGCCAGTTCATCCCACGCCATACGCACCTCGGGGATTTCCCAGGCGCGGCGAAACAAACCCTGCACCGACTTCCACTCCTTCTCGGAAAAGCCGAACGTAATGCCGTTCGCGTGCGCACGAAACCACACGTCCTTCCCCTTGCCCTCCTCGGATGGCGCGACGTATCCGAAGAAGTGCTCGCCATTCCAGCGAGCCGAGCCATCGGTCAGCGCGGCCAGCATGGCGCGGAACTCCGTGATCTTGGGATATCCGCTGATCGGATACTGCGGACCACGAGGGCCGGGGAAGCTCAGAAGCAGAGAGAATTCGCCGCCTTCCCCACGGGCAAACGAGAGCGAGTATTCCCCCTCCTTAACAGACGGGATCGGAGGTTGATAGAAAGACTCCTTCGCGGTAGAAGGCAGTCGGAGCGGTTCTTGCTTCAAGCCGTAGTGGCCTCGCGCCGCCAGTCGCCAGAGAATAGGCCAGAACGGGCGAAGCGCACGGTCGAGAGGCTCGGCCCCGGAGAGCTTTTCCTCTTCCAGAATCACATGAAGATTCCGAGCGGCCAGCAACGGCTCCGACTTGGTTCCCGCGTCGTTCAATCGTTTGCGAGTTTCGAGCACCGTTCGGCGCACGATTTCAGGAGAGGCTTGGTCGTCCGCGTCCTTCGCTTTGGCAGGCCGATACTCGGTCGGCAGATTGCCAAGGTAATATTCGTCGAGCTTGGAAGTGCGTTCTTTCCGCAGTTCATACACAGCGAGAAACGCATCCAAGACGCCGGTCAGCGATTCGCGCGAAACAGGGTTGGGTGTTCTGTCGGAAAAGGCTTCGAAACCCTGTTGCACAAAGTAGGCGAGGACGGCCCATTCCGCACGCGATAAAACGTGCTGCGCTTCTCCCTTCCTCCGAATCTGGAGGAGCGTTTCGGTTGGCTGGGCCATCAGGTCCACAACTTCCAGACGGTCCTCGCGGGCCGATTCGAGGAATTGCTTGGCGATATCGGAAGTCGTCACGGTCTCGCCGGTCTTCGAGGACATGAGTTCCTTGGCACGCTCCAATCGAGAGCGCAAGGCGTCGCTAATGCGGACGGAGATAGTTTGCTGCTGCAAGGGCCGTTCTTCGTTCTCGGGTTTCTTGGGCATCAGTGAATCCCTCCCATTCGTAAGGTTAGGATGCAACCCCGTGCCTTTCGGTTGCATCTTGACTCTATAGTTGCAAACGTATTACAATGTCCACAGAAAGTCGAGCTGAATACGAAAGTAAGGGAGAACTCGGAAAAAGTCAAATGAAACCCCGCACGGCTCAATCCGGCGCGCGCAAGAACCCAGACTCGCCAAGAGTGCATGGCTTGCGCCTTTCAGCGAATTCATCGTCAACCTCTGTCACGCATATTCAAGATTCTGAAGTCGGCGAATCGTTGCCAGTTTCCTCCACAAGCGCGGCGGTGAATATCTTATCGGAAGATGCCGCGAACGGAACCACAGCGGGAGAAACCCGACGAGAAGGACAGCTCCTGACCGTTCAAGAGTTGGCCGACCTGCTGCGTGTTCCTGTGTCATGGGTGTATGGGCACACGCGGAAGCGATCTCGCGAGCGAATTCCCGGATACCGCGTTGGAAAGTATTGGCGGTTCAGTGCGGATGAAGTGATGTCGTGGTTACGCGAAGCGCGACGACAATTAGCATCGGATCGCATGACATGACGGCCGCAAGTACAACGCGAAATTCGCTTTTGGGTTCAGACAATTCGCAGCGGCGGCCTATGGACCCTGCGCTTCAGTCTGAACCTCGTGCTATGCTGCCACCCGCAGAAACAAGGCAGGCCACGGAGAAAGGAGACGTACTATCCGTGGCTCGACCAAGATGGCAAACAGGTTGGCTTTTGAAGAGAGGTAAAACAAATCCTGTGTGGGTCGGTCGCTACCGAGAAGACGCAATCGCAGAAAATGGCACGCACATGAGGAGGCAGCGGTCCGTTGTTTTGGGATCGGTGCGAGAACTCGGAATGCGGGATGCACGGCGATTGTTGTCTGCAAAACTGGCAGCGATCAACCAGGGCACGCAGAAGCCGGAACTCATGATGACTTTCGAGCGGTTT